>NZ_CP068985.1:8402500-8738227 GCF_019397265.1 Nonomuraea coxensis DSM 45129 | reverse complement strand
GTGGCCCACTTCTTCGTCATGTGGGCGTTCTTCATCCTGCTGACCGTCTACATCGAGGCGTACGGCGCGATCATCCAGGGGGCGATCACCGGCCGCCCGGACTTCCACATCCCGATCATCGGGCAGTGGGCGGTCCTCGGCTTCCTCCAGGACTTCATAGCGGTCGCCTGTCTCCTCGGCCTGGTCGCCTTCGCGGTCATCCGGCTGAAGAACTCGCCGAAGACGCTGGGCCGCAGGTCGCGCTTCTCCGGCTCGCACCTGGGTGGCGCCTGGCTCGTCCTGTTCATGATCTTCAACATCATCTGGACGCTGTTCCTGGCCCGCGGCGCCGCCGCCGCCAACGGCAACCTTCCCTACTCCTCCGGCGCGTTCGCGTCGCTGGCGCTCGGCGAGGTGCTGCCGGCGAGCGGGCTGCTGGAGGAGATCGCGCTGCTCCTGCACATCGGCTTCATGCTGGTGTTCCTGGTCATCGTGGTGAACTCCAAGCACCTGCACATCTTCACCGCGCCGCTCAACGTGCTCTTCTCCCGCCGGCCCGACGGGCTCGGCGCCGCGACGGAGATGCGGGTGGACGGCAAGCCGGTCGACTTCGAGGACGAGGACCTCGACCCCGAGCGGCTCGGCCGGGGCAAGATCGCCGACACCACGTGGAAGGGCTTCCTCGACTTCTACTCCTGCACCGAGTGCGGCCGCTGCCAGTCGCAGTGCCCGGCCTGGAACACCGACAAGCCGCTGTCGCCCAAGATGCTCATCCTCGACCAGCGTGACCACGCCTTCCAGGTGGCCCCCTACCTGCTGGCCGCCGCGAACGGCGTCGAGCACAAGGACACCGACGTGCTGGCGCTGCTGGAGAAGCCGCTGGTCGGCGAGGACGGCGTGATCCACCCCGACGTGCTGTGGTCGTGCACCAACTGCGGCGCCTGCGTCGAGCAGTGCCCGGTGGACATCGAGCACATCGACCACATCCTCGACATGCGCCGCTACCAGGTGATGGTGGAGTCGTCGTTCCCGTCGGAGGCGGGAGTGATGGTCAAGAACCTGGAGAACAAGGGCAACCCGTGGGGGATGTCCGAGATGAAGCGGGCCGACTGGATCGAGGAGCTCGACTTCGAGGTCGAGATCGTCGAGGACAAGATGCCCGAGGGCACCGAGTACCTGTTCTGGGTCGGCTGCGCGGGCGCGCTGGAGGACCGTGCCAAGCGGACCACCAAGGCGGTCGCGGAGCTGCTGCACATCGCCGGCGTGAAGTTTGCGGTGCTCGGCCCGATGGAGGCGTGCTCCGGCGACCCGGCCCGCCGCCTGGGCATGGAATACCTGTTCAACATGCTCGCCCAGCAGAACATCGAGACGCTCAACGAGGCGGGCGTCAAGAAGATCGTGGCGACCTGCCCCCACTGCTTCAACACGCTCGCCAACGAGTACCCGCAGCTCGGCGGCACCTACGAGGTGGTGCACCACACCCAGCTCCTGGCCAAGCTGGTGGACGAGGGCCTGCTCACCCCGGTCACGCCGATCGAGGAGAAGATCACCTACCACGACCCGTGCTTCCTGGGCCGCCACAACAAGGTCTACTCCCAGCCCCGCGACATCATGGCCAAGGTGCCCGGCGTGCAGGCGCAGGAGATGCACCGGCACAAGGACCGCGGCTTCTGCTGCGGCGCGGGCGGCGCGCGCATGTGGATGGAGGAGCGCATCGGCAAGCGCATCAACACCGAGCGGGTGGACGAGGCGCTGACCACCAACCCCGACACCGTCTCCACCGCGTGCCCGTTCTGCATGGTGATGCTCGGTGACGCGATCAACGAGAAGAAGAACAGCGGCGAGGCGAAGGAGTCGCTGGAAGTCGTGGACGTCGCCCAGCTCCTGATCAAATCGGTCAAGGGCGCGTCCTAGAAGACGCAAAACGGAGCTCCTCCACACCTTGTGTGGAGGAGTTTCGTGTGTCGACAAGGGTGGCTACGAGAAATCTGCCATCCACATAACGGGAAAATCACGGTAACCTCAACGTCGCATGGGTCTATTCGACGGGGAGGGGGCTCGCGATGGGCGTCGTCGTCACCGACGCCGAGGTGACCCTGGCCGACGTGCTCTCCCTGCGACTGGCCATCGACGAGCCACTGCGCGAAGGCACCGAGCTCGTCCTGCGGCACCGCACCACGGGGGTGGAGCGCGAGGTGCGTCTCGGCACGCCGGGAGCGCGGGCTCGGGAGGCCACGCTGGCGGTCTCGCTGGCGCCGCTCGACCTCACCGCCGGCCGCTGGGACGCCTACCTGCGCCACGACGGCCGGCGCAACCGGCTCCAGAGCGTCGATCCCGGCTTCTCGCTCGACCATCTCGACACGTACGCCCTGTGCAGGCGCACCCTCGCCTACCGCTCCTACCGCACCCGCAACGGCTACCTGGCGCTGAAGATCACCGACGCCGAGCCGGGGGCCGAGGTGCGGAGGGTGTGGTTCAGGGAGGGCCGCTTCGAGGTCATGGGCCTGCTCACCTACACCGGGCTGGAGGACGACGACTCCCGCCACGAGGCCACGCTCACCCTCGACCGGCGGCAGGCCGGCGCCCGGGTGTCGGCCACGGCGTACGTGCAGGGCGTGCGCTTCCACGCGGCCGTCTCGCTCGTGGACGTGCTCGCCGCCGACCCCGACGGCGCGGGCACGTGGGAGCCCGCGCTCCAGGTCGCGGGCGTGCCCGCGCCGCTGCGGCTCGGCTCGCGCCTCGACGACGTGGACGGCAAGCGCCGCCGGCTCCACTATCCCGCCGCCGAGGTCGACGGCGTGCCCGTCCGGCCCTGTTACACCGCCGACGACGAGTTGCGCATCGAGGTGGGCGCATGAGGATCGCCCTGCTCCTGCCGTCCGCCTACGGCATGCGGGGTGATGTGCGCGCCACGCTCAACCTGGCCAACGCCCTGGCCGAGCGGCACGAGGTCGAGGTGATCAGCGTGCGGCGGCAGAAGGAGAAGCCGTTCTTCCCCGTCGGCCCCCGCGTCGTCATGCGCAGCGTCGTGGACGCGAGGCCCGGGGTGCGGCACCTGCTGCCGCGCGGCCAGGTGCGCACCGAGGTCGCGCTCTGGCGGGTGCTGCGTGGGCTCAGGTGCGACGTGCTCGTCACGACCAGGCCGGGGCTCGGCGTCCAGGCCGCCAGGCACGCGCCGCGCGAGGTGCTGAAGCTCGCCAGGGAGTGGGCCAGGCCGGCCGTGCCGGCGCCCGTCAGGCGGTTCTACCCGCGCCTCGACGCCGTCGTGGCGGCCACGGAGGCGGGCCAGGAGGAGTGGGGCAGGCTCCTCGACGGCGGGCCCGCCGTGCACTTCGTCCAGGACGCGCTGCCGGCCGGCCCCTGGCCGCGCTCGCGCATGGACAACAGGATCGTCGCGGCCGGGGGCCGCTGGGTGGCCGTCAAGGGCTACGACCGGCTGGTCAGGGCGTTCGCGGTGGTGGCCGACAAACGCCCCGACTGGCAGCTCCGCCTGTACGGCGGCGGCCCCGAGGAGCGCCGGCTGCGCGCCCTGGCGCAGGAGCTCGACCTGCACAACCACGTCTACTTCATGGGCACCACTCCCGACCTCGCGGGCGAGTTCGCCAAGGCGTCGATCGTGGCCCACCCCTCGCGCGGCGACGACCAGGCGATGACCGTGCTGGAGGCCATGGGCTGCGGGGTGCCGGTGGTGGCGTACGAGGGGGCGCGGGCCCCGGCCGAGTTCGTGGCCACGGGCTACAACGGGGTGCTGGTGCCGGAGTCCGGCGCCGACGAGGAACTGTTCGCGGCGGCGCTGCTGGCCCTGATCGACGACGAGCGCAGGCGGCGCTCGCTCGCGGCCGGCGCCCTGGACACCGCGGCCCGGCACGCGGCGGCCGAGGTCGCCGGTCAGTGGGAGAAGCTGATCGCGGATCTCCGCTGACCCCCGCCGCCTATACGGGTTACGGGTACCGTAGAACCATGCATGGGTACAGCGGAGACAAGCAGGCATATCTGACGCGGCTCCGGCGAATCGAGGGCCAGGTCAGGGGCCTGCAGCGCATGGTCGAGGACGACGCCTACTGCATCGACATCCTCACTCAGGTCTCCGCCGCCACGCGGGCGCTCCAGGCGGTGGCGCTGGGCCTGCTGGAGGAGCACATCTCGCACTGCGTGGCCGACGCGATCAACACCGGCGGCCCGGAGGCCGAGGCGAAGGTGAAGGAGGCGTCCGCGGCCATCGCGCGCCTTGTCCGGTCCTGAGGTCCTGAGAGTGCGGGCATCCTCCTTTCGTAGGAGGCGGCCCGCGCAAGTGACTAGTTATGCGAAACCCCGGGAACTAGGTCCCCGGGGCTCGGTAATCGTCGTGATGCTTCTTCAGCGGCTCGCCGAAGTCCGCAATCCGAGCGCGTCGTCGAGTTCGTCCAAGGTCAGCCGCCGCTCGCTGACAGCCACGGCCGTGAGCACCTCGGCGTAGAGCGCAATCTCGTCCAACGCGACACGGTCGTGGACCCGAGAGTCCAGGTCGTCGTGCCCCACCGCGTCGTCCTTTCCTTCCGCAGCCCACACCCTCTTCGAGGTTACGGGGGGACCCCCTTCGGGCGACATGGCCCATCGGAGTCATTCCTTTCGGCGCCCCGGGGCCCCAGTGGGGTCATATCCCGAATCGGAGATCACAATTCAGCGAAATTACTGAGACTTCGAGTGTTAGAACGATATAGGCGAGGTAAGGGGGAAATAGCGGGATTAGTGGTTAGATGTGACCAGTGTCGTGCACATGATGATCATCGCGTTCGTGCACCAGCTTGCTCAGGAGCGCCGACTGCCCGGCGAGCCCCCGCTCCGGCACCCTGGCCCCCGACAGACGTTCCCACGCCCGCCCCATCGCGTACGCGGCCCCCAGCACCCCGGCCGCGCTCGTCCGGTCGGGCGGCGCCACCTCCAGTACCGGCGACGGCACGGTCGACACCCCGCCTCGCGGGCCGGCGGGGAAACCCTCGGGCGCGGTCGTCTCGGCGACCGAGGTCTCGGTCATCCCCGCCCGCTCCAGCTCCTCGTACGCCGCCCTCAGCCGATGGTCCAGCAACGGGGGCAGCCGCCGCCGCGAGTCGGCGAGGTCGGCCAGGAACCCCGCCGTGGCCCGCGCCGGGTCGGGCGTGAAGGCCAGCGCCTCGGCCAGGTCGTAGACGGCGTGCCGGAAGTGCGCCGCGACGTCCGTCTCCGGCAGCAGCGCCCGGCCCAGCCGCGCCGGGGTACGGGCCAGCCACGCCCGGCGCACCTCCTCCGCGCCCCCCAGGCCGTCGTCCAGGCCGGGGTGACGCAGCGCGGGCTCGACCATGGTGAGCAGCGCGAGCGCCCGCGGCCTGAACCGGGTGTCGGACATCAGGATCTGCGCCGTGTCGGCCATCACGGCGGCCAGGCGGCGCGACTCCCTGACGCGCCCCGCCTGCGCCCGCTCCACGACCGGCGTGACGAGATCGAGCAGCGGCGGCGCGGGCAGCCAGCGCACCCACTCGTCGCCGGGCAGCGGCCTGCGGAGATATTCGCCGAACACGGTGAGCAGCCGCTCGTTGCCGTCGAAGGCCGGCGCGTACGCGCACCACATGATCGTGCCCCACACGGCCGCGACCGTGCTCGGCACGTCCCTCGCGAAGATGTCGTCGAAGGCCGTCAGCGGGTAGTCGAGCTCCGACTTGCGCCCGCAGGCCCGTACGAGCACGCGCAGCCGCTCGGTGAGGCCGGCGGAGACGTCGGGGCCGATGAAGGCCATCGTGGAGCCGGGCTCGGCGTGGAAGTCGGGGCCGGACGGCACCACGTCGGGCGGCAGGTCGGCGGCGGCGTGCCGCACCTCGCGGGCCCGCTCCCCCCGGGGCGGGGGCGCGAGGTGCCAGCGGCCCGCGGCCGGGTCGTGCAGGTGCCAGCGGGCGTGCGCGCCGAACAGCCACCGGTCGCCGTCGCGCGTGACGAGCACTCTGGCGGCCAGCACGTGCGCGCGATCGGGCATCGGGAGCTCCGGCCAGCGCGGGTCGGCGACCATCGCGCGGACCGCCGCCTCGGTGGCGGTGAACGCATCCCAGGGTGGCACGGGCGTCATCGTACTTGGCGGTCGTGGATCATCCGTCAGCGGAACACGGCAGAATGAGCGCTATGAGGGCGAAGGTAGCAGGGACGTTGGCGGTCGCGAGCGTGCTCGCCGGATGCGGCACGGCGACCTCGGCCGAGCCCACGCTCAGCGGGCCCGGCATGCTCACTCTCGACCGGGCCACCCCTCCCGAGCCCGGCGGGGAGGTGGGCGGGGCCTCGACCGAGTTCGCGAAGGCGACCGACCTCGCCATGTGGACGAAGCTGAGCGACACCGAGAAGGACGTCGACCGGATCGCCAGGCTCGACGCGAACAAGACCGCGAAGGGCATGCTCTACCTGGAGCCCAGGACGTCGGCCTGGTTCGACGGCTTCCGCGGCCCCTTCCTCTACCAGGACCTCGCCGGCGACATCGTCATGCACGCGCGGGTCAAGGTCGAGGGCAAGGCGGGCGGGAGGCCGAAGCGGAAGTTCTCGCTCGGCGGCCTCATGGCCCGCCAGCCCGGCTCGTACGCCACTCCCAACTGGGTCTCCATCACCACCGGCACCGGCGAGAAGAGCGGCCAGATCGAGGTCAAGTGGACCGAGAACGGCAGCTCCAAGCCGAAGGAGATCCCCGTCAAGGCCGGCTGGGTGGACCTCGTCCTGGCCCGCGCGGGGCGCGCCTTCGCGGCGCTCTACAAGGAGGAGGGCGGCACGTGGAAGGTGGCGCAGCGCTGGGCCTCCACCTTCCCCGACGCCCTCCAGTGGGGCGTCACCGCCTACACCGACTGGGAGAGCTACGCGGCCGTCAAGCAGGACCCGGCGAAGGCCAACGCCCGGCAGGTCAAGGGCCTGCCCGACCTCAAGCTGACGGTCGACTTCGTCCGGTTCCTACGGCCCGAGCTGCCGGACTACGCCGACCCGCTGAACGACAAGTCGGTGCCGGACGACGTGCTCGTCAAAGTGCTGACGCCTGCCGGTGCCTGAGCGCCTTGGCGACGTAGTTGTCCGGGGTGCGGGCGAAGGAGGCGCGGTCGTCGTCGGTGAGCTCGCGCACGATCCGGCCGGGCACCCCGGCGACCAGCACGCCCGACGGGATCTTCTTGCCGGGCCCCACCAGCGCTCCCGCGGCCACCAGCGTGCCCGCGCCGACGCGGGCGCCGCCGAGCACGATCGCGCCGATGCCGATCAGCGCGCCCGACTCGACGTAAGCGCCGTGGACCATGGCCTTGTGGCCGAGGCTCACCCGGTCCTCCAGGACGGCAGGCTCACCGGGGTCGGAGTGGAGGCAGCACAGGTCCTGTACGTTGCACTCCTCGCCGATCTCGATCCGCTCGTCGTCGCCCCGTAGAACGGAGCCGTACCAGATGCTCGACGCCCGGCCGACGCTGACCCGGCCGACCACGGTCGCGCCGGGGGCGACGAACGCCTCGGGATGGATGTCGGGGACGGCTCCCGCATCCAATGCTGCTATGTACATTCGACACATCGTAATTCCCGGCCCGGGTATGGCGTTCCGGTTGCGGACGTGGGCAGATGGCAGGAAAGTCGTTTCCTGACGTCTTGCTGTCAGACCCTCACAACCCGCAGTTCTCCCCCGCCTCACGCAATCCACCCTTAGGTAACCCCCATGATGAACCAGCACGACAGCTTCCCCGACCTGATGCAAGAGGACACCTTCGAGGTCGTCATGCGCGGCTACAACCGCCGCCAGGTCCACGACTACATGCTCCGCACCCGCAACCAGATCCGTGATCTGGAGGAGCGGCTGGCGCGGGCCATCGACCAGGCCGAGCAGGGCCGCATCGAGCTGGCGGAGGCCCGGCGGCGCATGGTCGAGACGCCGCAGAGCTACGAGGACCTGAGCCCGAGGCTCGCCCAGATCCTCAAGCTCGGCGAGGAGGAGGCCACGGCCAAGAGGGCGGAGGCGGAGGCCGCGGCCACCCATCTGCGTGAGACGGCGCACGCCGAGGCCGAGCGGCTGCTGACGACCTCCCGCGAGACCGCCGACAAGATCCTCACCTCCGCGCAGGCCGAGGCGGAGCGCCGGGTGAACGAGGCCACGCAGGCCGCCGAGCGCATGCTGTCCCAGGCGGGCGCCGACGCCGACGAGCAGCTCACCTCGGCCCGCGCCGAGGCGGAGGAGACCGTGCGCGGGGCGCGGAGCGAGGCGGAGCGCCTGCTGACGACGGCCCAGGCCGAGTCCGAGCAGCTGATGCAGGACGCCGCCGCCCAGGCGGAGCAGATCGTCACGGGCGCGCGGGGCGAGGCCGAGGCGATGCTGGCCGAGGCGCGCCGGCGTACGGCGGCGCTGGACGAGCAGGCGGGCCGGCGGGTGGACTACCTCACCAACACGCACACCGAGGTGGTGCGGCGGCTCAACGAGATCGGCTCGGTGCTCGGCGACCTCATGCGCACCGAGGCGGGCGCGGGCCCGCTGGTGCCCGAGGCCATCGCGCCGCCGAGGCAGCAGCCCCAGCTCCCGGCCCACTCCGAGTCCCCGTCGGAGCTCCCGCCGGAGGCCGAGCCCCAGCCCCAGCCCCAGCCCCAGCCCCAGTCACAGGAGCGGCCGCAGCCCCATCCGCAGGACGACGTGCGGATGATCGTCGAGGACGACGACGAGGAGGTGCCGTCGCGGGAGGCCGGCTCCGAGGCGCGGCCGGCCCCCGACGACACGGAGGTCACCGTCATCCGGATGCCTCCGAGGTAGGCGGCGTCAGGAGCGGAAGCCTCCGCCCCCGATCGGGTCGGAGGCTTCCGCGCTCGTGGCCCCGCCGTTCTGGTGGCCCGGTGCCGGGGCCGCCGAGACGCTGGACCCGGCACCGGGCTGCTCGTGTGCGCCCGCCGCGGGCTGCTCCCGCCGCGGACGCCGGGGTGGACGTCGGGGTGGTGCGGGGCCGGCTCCCCAGTCCTGCGGCTCGCCGGCCCGTCGTTCCTGGTCCCGGAGGTGGTCCCGCAGGCCCTCCGAGTCGTCCGCGTCGATGGTCATCGCGCATCCGGCCTCGCGCTGTTCGGCGCTCAGCGGATGGTGTCTCGTGGCCCACCAGCGGCCCGCGTCGCTCCGCCAGATGGTCCACTGGGGATATTCCCGGGCGATCTCGGCGAGGTGCCGATCAAAGGACATCGCTGTCCGCCTTCCGGGGTCCCCAGGTGAGGTTGCCATCTCCTTAGACGATGAATGACTTCTCTAGAGAATTCAAGGGCAGGTCAACCTAACGCTTGACACATCGGGTTGAACTAGGCGTCGAAGTCGTACTGGAGTACGTATGCCGCCGAGTCCAGGACCATCTCGTTGACCTCGACGGGAAGCCCGCCCGACGTGTACGCCGTGCGCGCGATGACGATGACGGGGGTGCCGCCGGGCAGGTCGAGCAGCGCGCTCTCGCGCGGTTGCGGCATGCGGGCGCGTACCTCCTCGGTGAAGTGGGCGGGGGCGGCGCCGAGGTCGCCCAGCCGGGCGTAGACGCCGCCGGGGCCGGTGTCGGGAAGGGTGATCGCGCTGTCCTGGACCAGGTGCGCGGGGAAGTAGGACGCCGCGAGCTGCACGGGCCTGGTGTCGACCGAGTAGCGGCGGCGGCGTACCCACACCTCGGGGCTGTCGAGGAGGCCCGCCACGTCCTCGGCCGCGCGCTCCAGAGCCACCTCCAGGTGATCGACGGTGAACGGCCGGCCATGGGTGTCGGCGTCCCAGATGGCCCGGCCCTGACCCCACTGCTCGCGTGACAGCCGGCGTGAGCCGTGCCGCCGGATGGGTTTGAACAGCCGCACGTAAACCCCCGAACCTCGTCTGGGCACCGCCAGCCCTTCGTTGATGAGTACGGCAAGCGCCTGCCTGGCGGTGGCTCGCGCGATTGCGTAGTCGGCCATCAGTGCGTTCTCGCCCGGTAGTCGGTCCCCGTCACGCAGCTCGCCGGCCAGGATCCGGGCGCGGAGACCGTCGGCGATGCGGCGATAGATAGGGGGCTCGTGGGGTACCGGGGATTCAGACAACTTTGATCACCCTCTGTCACCAACCAGGTTGTGGCGTCTCCAGAGAACTTGCCCCGTCTTGCCCACGATCGCACAGATACAGAGGTTGGTCGCGTGCTGTTTTTGAGCTGATCGTGCCCGTGTGGTGAACTACGCGGCGTTTAAGCGGACCGTTACCGGGCCACCGACCCGGCCGGTATTCGCCCGGCCCACCAGCGGCGAGTAACCAACGCGAAGATCACCGCGCCCGCCGTGTTGAGCAGGACGTCGTCCACGGACGAGAAACGTCCCAGTCGCAGCGCGAGTTGCAGCACCTCGACGAGGACCGAAAAGGCCGCCGCGACCGCCGCAACCCGGCCGGGCGAGGCCATCGCCGCGGTGCGCAGCGGCGCCGGGCGGCCTGCGCGGGCGCGGCGGCGGAAGAGCAGCACGACCGCGAACGGGGTCAGGAACAGCGCAAACGTACCAGCAATAATGACGGATCCCCACAATTCCCACGTCTGCGCCATCCGCTCATGATGGACAGCGATCAAGGGGTACCGGAAGATGTCCATTCGGACAGGTCCTTCCCGCGTCCTCTCCTGCCTGGTCGGGGGAGACGATGGCGATCGAGGGGCCCGTCGCCCCCGGATGTCGTCCCCGGAAGGAGGAGACCGCAGTGCTGACCCACTTCATCGGCGGCGAGCCGGTGACCGCGGGCACGGCCTTCCCGGTCCACGACCCGATGACCGGCGCGGTGATCAGACAGGTCGGCGAGGCCGACCCCGAGGTGGTCGACCGGGCGGTGCGCGCCGCGCGGGAGGCCGCCCGCGACTGGGCCGCGCTGCCGGTGGCCGAACGCGCGGGCTGGCTGCGACGCCTCGCCGAGGGCATCGAGGAACGCTTCGACGACCTCGTGGCGGCCGAGATCGCCGACACCGGCAAGCCGCTCGACCAGACCCGCACCCTCGACATCCCGCGCGGCATCGCCAACTTCCGCGCCTTCGCCGAGATCGCCGCCCACCGCCCCGACGAGGCGTTCCACCTGTCGGGCGTGCTCTCCTACACCGTGCGCCGGCCGCTCGGCGTGGTCGCGGTGATCGTCCCGTGGAACCTGCCGTTCCTGCTCATGACGTGGAAGCTGGCCCCCGCCCTGGTGGCCGGCAACACCGTCGTGGTCAAGCCGTCGGAGCACACGCCGGGCTCGGCCGCAGTGTTCGCCGAGATCTGCGCCGCCGCCGGGCTGCCGCCGGGCGTGGTCAACATCATCTACGGCCACGGCTCCGCCGGGCAGCTCCTGGTCGAGCACCCCTGGGTGGACGCCGTGACGTTCACCGGCTCCACCAGGACCGGCTCGGCGATCATGAGGGCCGTGGCCGACCGGGTCAAGCCGGTCTCGTTCGAGCTGGGCGGCAAGAACGCCGCCCTGGTCTTCGAGGACTGCGACCTGGAACGCGCGGTCGAGGGCTGCGTCAGGTCCGTCTTCACCAACGGCGGCCAGGTCTGCCTGTGCACCGAACGCCTCTACGTCCAGCGCCCGATCTTCGAGGAGTTCGGCGAGCGGCTGGCGGCCCGCGCCCAGGAGGTCGTCCCGCAGCCGATGATCTCCGCCGAGCACCGCGAGAAGGTCCTGTCCTACTACGCCTTGGCCCGCTCGGAGGGAGCCAAGGTGCTCGCGGGAGGCGGCACGCCGTCCTTCGGCGACCAGCGCGACTCGGGCTATTTCGTGGACCCCACCGTGGTGACAGGCTTGTCCGAGTGGTCCCGCTTCAACAGGGAGGAGATCTTCGGCCCGGTGTGTCACGTGACCCCCTTCGACACCGAGTCCGAGGCGATCGACCTGGCCAACAACAGCGATTACGGCCTCGCCGCCGCGATCTGGACCGGCGGCCTCGACCGCGCCCACCGGGTGGCGCAGCGTCTGGAGGCGGGGCTGGTCTGGGTCAACACCTGGTATCTGCGCGACCTGCGCACGCCCTTCGGCGGGCTGCGCCTGTCGGGCATCGGAAGGGAGGGCGGCACGCAGTCGCTCGACTTCTACTCCGAACCCACCACGATCACCATCAAGATGGAGCAACCCGATGCATGACGAATGGTCGCAGGCCGTGGACGCGCGCGCCCAGGCCGCCGACCGGCTGGCCGAGGCGGCGCGCACCGGCAAACCGTGCGCGCCCGTCCGTGACCTGATCGGCACCGCCGCCGACGCCTACGCCGTCCAGGAGCTCGCCACGGCGCGGGCGCTGGCCGAGGGGCGGCGGCCGGCCGGCAGGAAGGTCGGCGTCACCAACCCGGACGTCCAGCGGCAGCTCGGCATCGACCATCCGACCTGCGCCCCGCTCTTCGCCGACGCGGCCTACCTCGACGGGCTGCCCATCCCGTACGAGCGGCTGCTGCAGCCGCGTGCCGAGGCCGAGGTCGCGCTGGTGCTCGGCGCGGACCTCGCGGGCGGCCCGTTCACGGCCGCCGAGGTGCTGCGGGCGGTGGACTTCGCGCTGGTCGCCATCGAGGTCGCCGACTCCCGCGTGGCCGGCTGGGACATCGGCCTGGTCGACACCGTGGCCGACAACGCCTCCTCCGGCGTGTACGTCCTCGGCAACACCCCGGTCCCGCTGCGCGGCCTCGACCTGCGCGCCGCCGCCATGACGATGACCAGGGACGGCGAGCAGGTGTCCGCGGGCTCCGGCGCGGCCTGCCTCGGCCACCCGGTCAACGCCGCCGTCTGGCTGGCCAACCGGCTCGGCCGCACCGAGCGGCCGCTGCGCGCGGGCGAGGTCGTGCTGACCGGCACCCTCGGCCCCGTCGTGCCGGTGCGGCCCGGCGACACGCTGGAGGCGCACGTCGAGGGGCTCGGGTCGGTGCGGGCGGTGTTCACCCCGTGAGGACGACCCCGTGATGGCCAAGGGCATCCGCGTGCCCGGCAAGGCCACGCCGCGCGGCCGGTTCCCGCACGTCAAGCGGGCCGGCGACTTCCTGTACGTCTCGGGCACGAGCTGCCGCCGCCACGACGACACGTTCGTGGGCGTGGAGGTGGACAAGTACGGGGCCACGAACCTGGACATCCGCGCCCAGACCAGGGCGGTCATCGAGAACATCGGCGACATACTCAAGGCCGCCGGCGGCTCGCTCGCCGACCTCGTGCAGATCACCACCTACCTGGTGAACATGAACGACTTCAAGGGATACAACGAGGTCTACGCCGAGTTCTTCGACGAGGAGGGCCCGACCCGGACCACGGTGGCGGTGCACCAGCTTCCGCACCCGCACCTGCTCATCGAGATGCAAGCCGTCGCCTACCACCCCCAGGAGCGATCATGATTCCCCCCGTTGACTTCACCAAGTGGATCGACGAGCACGCCCACCTGCTCAAGCCCCCCGTGGCCAACAAGCTGGTCTTCGAGGAGGCCGGGGACTTCATCGTGATGGTGGTCGGCGGGCCCAACGCGCGCACCGACTTCCACGTGGACCCGTACGAGGAGCTGTTCTACCAGGTACGGGGCAACATGCACGTCAACGTGATCACCGAGGACGGCCCCGAGACCGTGCACGTCCGCGAGGGCCAGATGTGGCTGCTGCCCGGCGGGATGCCGCACTCGCCGCAGCGGCCGGAGGAGGGCTCGGTCGGGCTGGTGATCGAGCGCATCAGGCCGGAGGGCACGCTGGAGCGCTTCCAGTGGTACTGCGCCGAGTGCGGCGGCCTGGTGCACGACGTCGAGCTGCAGGTACGCGACATCGTCAAGGACCTGCCGCCGGTCTTCGAGGCGTTCTACGCCGACGAGAAGGCCCGCACCTGCGGCCGATGCGGCGCCCTGCACCCGGGCAAGGGCTGAATGGTCACCGGATCGGTCACCGACGTCCACACGCACCACGTGCCCAAGGGCTGGCCCGACCTGGGCCGGCCCGGGGCGCCCCGGCTGCGGGTCGAGTCCGAGCGCGAGGCGACCATCCTCGTGGGGGAGCGCGAGTTCCGCCGGATCCAGGACGACTGCTGGGACCCGGAGGTCCGGCTGGCCAGGATGGACGCCGACGGCGTGGACCGCCAGGTCGTCTCACCCACCCCGGTCTTCTTCGGCTACGACCTGCCGGCCGAGGAGGGCGTGCGCATCGCGAAGATCTTCAACGACCTGGCGCTGGAGATCTGCGCCCACGAGCGGCTGATCCCGTTCTGCCAGGTGCCGTTGCAGGATCCGGAGCTGGCCTGCGCCGAGCTCGACCGCTGCCTGGCCAACGGCCACCGTGGCGTCGAGATCGGTAACCACGTCGGCGACCGCGATCTCGACGACCCCGGCGTGGTCGCGTTCCTGCGGCACTGCGCCGAGCGAGGGGCGCCCGTCTTCGTGCACCCGTGGGACCTGCCGGCCGGGCCGCGCGTCGAGCGGTGGATGGCCCAGTGGCTCGTCGGCATGCCCGCCGAGACCCACCTGTCGATCCTCGCCATGATCCTCGGCGGCGTGTTCGACCAGGTCCCCGAGAGCCTGCGGATCTGCTTCGCGCACGGCGGCGGCTCCTTCGCCTTCTGGCTCGGCCGCTTCGAGAACGCCTGGCATCGCCGGCCCGGCGTGGTCGGCGTCTCCGAACGGCCGCCGTCGCACTACCTCGGCAGGTTCGCCGTCGACTCCGCGGTCTTCGACGAGCGGGCGCTGCGCCTGCTCGTCGACACCTTCGGCGAGGACCACGTGCTGCTCGGCAGCGACTTCCCGTACCCGCTCGGGGAGTCGCCGGCGGGCGGCCTGATCCGGCGGGCCGGGTTCCTGTCCGAGACCGCGCGGGCCAAGCTGCTCGGCGGCAACGCCGAGGCGTTCCTGGGCGCCTGACCGGTCACACCGGACGTTTGCCGCCCGTGTCGCCGTCGGCCAGCACCAGCGTCTGCGGGGTACGGACGATGGAGGCGGCGGTGCCCGCGCACCCGTCGTCCGCCCCGGCGGGCGCGGCGGGGACGGTGCTCAGCGCGAGTGCCGCGGCGCAGGCGGCGGCACAGCGGGCCCAGGTGCGGATGGTCATGGACGCTCCCAACGAGCTCTCAGCGGAGGGAATCAGGGGTGCCGATCCCCAGCATCGGTGTCGCGGGCCCGTCTGTCCAGGCGTCTCGGCCGCGGAACTCCGCCAGCTTGGCCTCGATGCGGTCCTTGATCCGTTCGCGGGCGGTCATGCGCGGCACCCCGGACATCAGCAGCTCGTCGTAGTCGGTGTCCAGGTGGCGGATGGACGCGATCACGGCCAGGGTGATGGCGTTCTCGTCGAGCGCCCTGGCCGCCGCCGTGCGGCCGACCCGGCCGCTGCCGCGCTGGCCGGCGTGCTCGGCGATGTCCCGCGCCCGCCGCTCGGGGCAGCCGGGGAACAGCCGGGCGATCTCGGCCGCCATCCTGGCCTGGAACTCCACGTCCTGCTCGGCCCGGCGGACCCGGTCGCGCTCGCGGCGGCGTTCGCGGGCGTCCTCGTCGGCCAGGCACCGCTCCTCGGCCGCCTCCAGCGCGGCCTGCTCGACCAGCAGGCCGGCCCGCTGGTAGACCTTGCGCCGCCGGTTGTAGCGCACGACCACGGCGGCGAGGCGGCTCTCCTGCTTGGCCCGGCGGCTCAGCGCCGCGTTCCCCGACGGCAGGAACACGAGGTGGTCGAGGTCCGCGCAGGTCAGGCAGTGGGGACGGTCGTCCTCCATGATCAGGTAGGGGCCGGTGTCGCCGCAGGACGCGCACGTCCAGGACTCCAGCGGCGCCACGGCCACCAGGTCGGGCGCCTTGCTCTGCCGCTCGGTGAGCCGGCGCACCCGCGCCTCGCTCAGCTCGGGCGAGATCCAGTGGACGCGGAACGGCTCCTGCGGGTGGCCGGCGGTGAAACGCAGCTCGCGGCGGTCGCGGCTGCCCGCCACGTAAGGGGTGTCGACCGGCTTGAGTCCCTTGGCCAGCGCCCAGTCCTTCAGCAGCGCGGCCGTGGTCACCAGGCGGTCCTCGTCCACCGCCGCGAGGCCGGCCAGCGTGGGCGCCCGGCCCTGCCGCCACAGGTCGACGTGCCGCGTGTGCAGCCAGCGGAGTCCGGTGACCACGTCGATGAACGTGACGTACTTGCGGGTGGTCAGCGCGATCTCGGCCGCGTCCGCGACCCTCCGCGCCAGGCTCTGCCTACTCACGGACACCAGTGTCCCGCGCCTTTGTCGGGAGATGGACGAAGCGCAGGCTTTCCTTGTGCGCCCTGCGGCAAATAACCTCTCGGATTTTTTCGTGTCCTGGAGGAAGACCGTGCGCCTGTTCTGGCCCGCCATGCTGATGCTCGCCACCTCGTGCGGCTCCTCCTCGTACCAGGGGGCGGAGGAGGGCGCGCAACCCGTCGTCAGCGGCGGCTTCGGCAGCAAGCCGGTCGTCTCCATCCCCGCGGGCAAGCCCGGCCGTACGCCCCGCATCACCGTGCTGTCGGAGGGCAGCGGGCGGCGTACGCTGCCGGGCGACGTCGTGCTCGCCGACGTCGACATCCGCCGGTGGGCCGGCAACCAGCCGTACATGAGCACCTTCGACGCCAACCAGCCCACCTCGGTCGTCTTCGACGGCCGGCGGGTGCCGGAGGTCTGGCAGCGTTCGCTCATCGGCCATCCGGCGGGCAGCCGAATCATGCTGGTCGGACCGGCCGCCGACGCGCTCGGGCCCGACCTGCCCCGGGCCGGGGTGTCGCCCAGGGACACGCTCGTCGTCGTCTTCGACATCCTGGGCGGCTATCCGCCGGACGCGCGGCTGGTGGGGCGCACCCTGCCGGTCGTGCCGGCCGACCTGACGCCCGCCGACCCGCCCCGCGTCCTCATCGACGGCTCGGGCAGGGAGATCCGGGCGGGGGCGAAGGTGATCGTCCAGTACGTCGCCGCCGCCTGGCCGTCGCGGGTGGTCACGGACTCGTCGTACCGGCGGGGCGGGCCGAGCGCCTTCACCCTGAAGCCGGGCGCGGCGCCCCCGGCCTGGCTGGACGCGCTGCCGGGCCGGCGCGTCGGCTGCCGGCTCGCGGTCCCGGCGGCGGGGGACGACCCCGGCATCTACGTCATCGACGTGCTGGACACCATCACCCCGCAGACCTGACCGCCCCGGCGCGGGGTCAGGGACGGAGGACCAGGCGGCGGACCAGGCGGCCGAGGCGGGAGCCCTGGGGCGGCGGCGCGGCGGTCAGCGCCTGGAGGGCGTCGGCCGCGGACGGCCGCCTCGCGGGCGAGTGGTCGAGCATGCGGCGCACGACCTCGGGCACGCCGGGGCCGTCGGCGCCGGTCGGCAGCTCGCCGGTGAGGAGCTGGTGGGCGATCACCCCGGCCGAGTAGACGTCGGAGGCCGTGGTCATCCGGTCGGGCCGCTCCTGGCACTCGGGGGAGACGTAGGCGGCGTCGAGCACGTTGCCCAGCTCGTGGGCGACGGTGTAGTTGCGCGGGCCGAGCTTGGCGTAGTCGAAGCCGGTGAGCACGGCGTGGCCGTCGTCGGTGACGAGCACGCTGGCCGGGGTGAGCGCGCGGTGCACGACGCCGTTGGCGTGGGCGTGGGCGAGGCCGCTCAGCAGGTCCTGGACCACGCTCATGCGCGCGCCCCGGGGCGGCGACAGGTGCAGCGACTGACCGTGCACGTCGTCGAGCACCAGCACGAACCTGCTCTCGTCGTCGATCGCGAAGAAATCGCGCGAGCGCACCACGCACGGGTGCGGCGGGATGCGGGCCAGGCTCTGGTAGGCGTTGGCGATGCGCTGCCGCTCGGCGGCCCGCGACTCGTGGTCGGCGAGCGGGTCGGCCTGGTAGACCCGCAGCAGCACGGTCTCGCTGCCCGGCAGCGTGGCGTTGAAGGCGCGGTATTCGGTGACCTTGGCGTCGCCGCCGAGCTGCTCCTCGACCTCCCAGTTGCCGAAGCGGGGCGGCGCGGTGCTGCGGCGTACGGTCTGGTTGAGCGCGTCGAGCACGGCCGTCATGTAGGGCCGCACGTGCGGGCTGCACCCGCGCCGCACCCGCGAGACGTCGCTCAGCGTGGCGACCAGCTCGGGCACGGTGGTGACGTTGACGGCGTCGCGCCCGGCCGGGTCGACCAGCTCGGCGTCGGGGGAGCTGAGCACGACCAGGCTGTCGACGTAGACCCGTTCGAGCTGGGTGGACCTGGACACCAGCAGGCCCTTGAGCGCCTTGGCGGTGCCCCGCAGCTTGGCCACCGGCGAGCCGAACGCCTCCCGCCGGGGCGGGAACCAGCGCGTGCCCGACACCTCGATGCGTCCCCGGGTGCCCTTGACGTCGACGACCACGAGCGAGTGGCCGGTCAGCACGAGCAGGTCGACCTCGAAGACGTCGTTGCCGCGCGGGACCTCGATGTTGTGCAGCAGCAGCCAGTCGGCGGGCGCGTGGTCGCGCAGATATGCGATGACGCGCCGTTCGGCGTCGTTGACCGGACGTCCACCGCCGACGATCTCTGCCATGGCCCCTATCCTCGCACGGCTGGAGATTGACACCATGCTGCCCAAATGCCAGTGGGACGGCGCCCGCGAGACGGGGATGACCAGGCAGCGGCCGTACGCCGCCGGTCCGCCGCCCTCGACCGGCTCGGCGACGAAGATCGATGAAAGCTCTCCTGGGCCTGGAAGGCGGACAGTCGGGACGCTAGGTTGAAGATCCCGCGGATCCGACATCACTGGAGCAGCTCCATGACCGGAGAACCGTACGCCGCCGGAGAGGCCCTGTCGCCTCGCATCGACACCAGCGTCCCGCACGCCGCCCGCATGTGGAACTACTGGCTCGGCGGCAAGGATCACTACGACGCGGACCGGGAGGCCGGCGACCAGTTCAGCGCGGCCTTCCCCGACATCGTGGAGATCGCGCGCCTGTCCCGGCACCTGCTCGCCCGCATCGTGCGGCACCTGGTCGAGGAGGCGGGCGTGCGCCAGTTCCTCGATGTCGGCACCGGCCTGCCGACCGTGGACAACACGCACGAGGTCGCCCAGCGCGCCCACCCGGCCTGCCGGGTGGTGTACGTCGACAACGATCCCCTGGTGCTCGCCCACGCCCGCGCCCTCCTGGTCGGCACCCCCGAGGGCGCGACCGACTACGTGGACGCCGACCTGCGCGAACCCGACAAGATCATCGCCGCCGCGGCGGGCACCCTCGACCTCACGCGGCCGGTCGCGCTCATGCTCATGGGCATCGCGGGCTACGTGAGCGAGGAGGACGGGGCCTACGCGATCGTCGGGCGGCTGATGGAGGCCCTGCCGTCCGGCAGCTACCTCGCCATGTGGGACGGCGCCAACGTCGTCACCGGCGAGGCGCTCGACCGGGCCCAGGAGGAGCACAACGAGGGGCCGGGGGCGCCTTACCACCTGCGGAGCCGCGAGGAGTTCGCCCGCTTCTTCGACGGGCTGGAGCTGGTCGAGCCGGGCGTGGTGTCGATCACGCGCTGGCGGCCCGACCCCGACCCGATGGCCTCGCTCGCCGAGGTGGACGCGCTGTGCGGGGTCGCCCGCAAGCCCTGACCCGCGTCAGAGGCGCTCGATCATCCCGTGGAGGATCGACGGGGTCTCGGACGGGGGCGGGGCGTGCACGCCCAGCTCGTTGAGCAGGTGGCGGTAGTGGCGCACCTCGTTCTCCTTGTTGAGGTATTGGGCGCCGGTGAGGTGTTCGAGGTAGACCACGTCGGGCAGCTCGTCCTGGGCGAAGCGCAGGAGGGTGACCGGGCCGACCCCGCCGAGCGCGGAGCCGCTGGCGAAGGGGAACACCTGCAGCGTGACGTTGGGCCGCTCGGCCATGCGGGCGAGGTGTTCGAGCTGGGCCCGCATGACGTCCTCGTCGCCCACCCGGCGGCGCAGCGCGCCTTCGTCGAGCACCGCCCAGAGCTTGCGCGGGGCGGGCGGGCCGAGGGCGCGGCGGCGGCGCAGGCGCACCGCGAGCAGCCGCGCGATCCGCGCCGAGGGCTCGCCCTCGTGGTTGCGGGCGATGATCTCGCGGGCGTAGTCCTCGGTCTGCAGCAGGGCGGGGACGTGCTGGACGCCGTAGGTGCGGATGAGCGCGGCGTCCTGCTCCAGGCCGAGGTAGGGCTCGAACCAGTCGGGGACGACGTCGCGGTATTCGTGCCACCAGCTCGGCGCGTTGGCCTGCGCGACCAGGGCGAGCAGGCTGTCGCGCTCGGCCCGGTCGCGTACGCCGTAGAGGGCGAGCAGGTCGGTCACGTCACGCGGCTTGAAGCTGGTGCGGCCGGCCTCCATGCGGCTGATCTTCGACTGGGAGCCGCGGATCGCGTACGCGGCGGCCTCGCGGGTGACGTCGGCCGCCTCGCGCAGGCGGCGCAGGTGAGCGCCGATGAGCAGGCGCAGCGCGCTCGGTCCTGATTGCAGGGAATCACGATCCGGTATTTCGGTCATGTCGCCCATATTGTGAGCACCCCGCATCTATGCTCCTCAATCGGCAGTTCGCCATGGTTCCGGTCCGTGGCCAATCCTGCCACGGCCTCCGCCCTGTGTACTGTATTTCCCGGCAAACGAAAAGCGTCGGCTATTTGTGCATTTACTGCGGATTTGCCTAATTTCTGGCCGCCGCGAGGACGACGCCCAGGGCCGCGAAGCCCGCGTCCCAGGTCGCGCCGGGCGCCGGCCCCACCTGCTTGCCGGCCGCCGCGCCGGCGAAGATCGGCTCGAACGTGCCGAGCCCGGGCAGGAGCTCCAGCCCGTACGGAGGTTCCACGAAGCCCGGCCAGTCACCGGACGCGGCCGGCGCGGCCCGCTCCGGATCCGGCTCGACGCTCGTCACCGTCACGTCCCGCCGGGCGAGAGCCCGCTCACCGGCCAGGCGGCGCCCACGCCGGTGCCCGTGCCGAGCTCCAGCGCCGCCGGCCCGGACTCGGCCAGGGGCCCCAGGGTTGCTTCTGGCCGCGCGCCGGAATCCCAACTTTCGGGTGATCGTCCCCCACGCCGAGGTAAAAGGCGACCGCGCATTTCCCGGCCAAAGCTAAAACACCCGCCTTTGGGCGGCCCGGCCGAGCGAGATATATGTAGTACCTCGCCGAAGCGGAACAAAACCTAATGCCAAGAAACCGAGGATTCCGCTTGACCCTCGGAATGGCAATCCGGGTTGCGGAACCAGCGGCCTGCCGCGATTGTTATTCCCGGCACCTCACAGCCCTGCACAAACGACTATGGCGTCGGAAATTCCGCGCCGATCCATGGAGGAAACAATCATGATCCGTCGTATCCTCGCCGGTGCAGCGATCGCGGCCGTCGCTTTCGGCTTCTCGGCCTCTGCTGCCTCCGCCAACGACGGCCCCCGCCCGAACAACAGCGGCCAGGCCGTCCTCAGCCAGTGGCAGATCATCGACGACGTCCTGAACGACGTGGCCAACAACTCGCTCAACAACCTCGACGTGAACATCATCCAGCTCGCCGACGAGATCGACCTCGACGTGCTGAACAACAACCAGCCCGAGGTCGGCGACGGCAACCGGAACGTCGGCATCCGCAACAACGACACCGACATCAGCTGAGAACGGTGTAGGCAGGAAGGCTGATCGCGGCTCCCGTCCGTGGAGCCGCCTGGCCAGTCGCCTTCCTGGTGCCCAGGCGAGCGACCGGGGCTCGGCGTGGTGAGTCGCGAGACCACGTGGACCCCGGTCGGCCGCCGCATCCGTACGGGCGCTGTGCGGTCCCGGGCCGGCCCTTTCGCGAGGGGCCGGCCAGGGGCCGCATTTCTTGTTTTCCCAGGTCAGACGGCTGAGCGGCCGACCCCCGGCCGTACCGCCCCCAGGAAGTCGGACCGGTCGAGCCGGTCCGTCCGCACGAACGCCCCCGTGTAGGGCGCGTGCACCATCGTCGTCGCGTCCACCGCGATCCCCACGTGCTCCGGCCCGGGACTGGTGCGGTCGTTGTCGAAGAAGACCAGGTCGCCGGGCTCGATCAGCTCCTTCGGCAGCCGGATCCCCGAGCGCCACTGCTCCTGCGAGGTGGTCCCGATGGCCGCGCCCGCCCGCGCGTAGGCGTACTCGGTGAGCCCCGAGCAGTCGAAGCCCTTCGTGCCCGCGCCCTTCCCGATGCCGAAGCCGGGCCCGCGCACCCCGCCGCCGCCCCACGAGTAGGGGACCCCGATCATCTCCATCGCCGCGCGCAGCGCGATGCTTCCGGCGGCCGAGCGCGCGCTCCACGCGGCCGGCGCCGCCTGCGCATGAAGAACGTACGCCAGCACGCACGCCAGCGCGTACGTGAGCACCCGCGCCGGCGATCCTCTCCCGGTCATGTGTCGTCACCATCCCCGCATGGCCCGTTTGTGAGCGTTGTCTGCTGTGCGGCTTACTTACCGCCGAAATTCGCGGCAAGTCTTCCGGCAAATAAGGACGAGTCACGAAATTTCGGGGCCTGGAAGATCCACGGCAAAACGGGCAGATAGGGCATCCAGCGTCGGCCACGACGGCATTGCCGGGCCACCGATCACGCACGGAAAGCCCCCCGGGAGCACCCCTTCAGGATTCCGCGCTAATTCGGTCATATTCTCGCGAAGATTACATAGTGAAACATACTTCGTGTAACCTTGGTTCTGGCCGATGGCGCTCACCGCGTGTACGGCCACCAAACCCCCGGGGAGCGTGCGTGAAGGGGGGTGTGAGGAGCGTGAACCGTCTCGAAGATCGGCTGCTCTATCAGGACGAGCAGCTCAAGGTCACGGTGCGCGCGGCGGCCGACGGGCCCGCCGTCACGCTGGTCGGCCAGGTCGACGCCTCCAACAGCTACGCCCTGGCCGTCGCCCTGACGGGCTGCCGCCGGGGCGAGCAGATCGTCGTCGACACCGGCGGCCTGACCTTCATCGACGTCTCGGGGCTGCGCGTGCTGGCCCTGCCGGCGCTGCCGCCGGAGCAGCGCTGGATCAGGCTGCGCAACCTCACCGCGTATCAGGTCCGGCTGTTGCGGCTGATGGGCTGGTACCAGGAGTCCCGAGCCCATCAGCTGCCCATCTGAGAAGCGTTCTCACCTGCCGGACAACACGGGGAAGGCGACCGCCGCCGAGGTGCCGAGGCCGGTGGGGCCGCCGAGCGTGACGCGCGGCGGCCGGTGGTGCCGGCGCAGGCTCTCCTCGTCGTAGCGGAAGCAGCCCCGGTGCCAGTTGAGTATGGCGGCGAGCCAGTCGCGCAGCTCCGCCACGAAGCCGTCGAGGGTGCCGCGCGCCTCGGCGTCGAGGCCGAAGTCGTCGCAGACGATCGGCAGCTCGTTCGCCACGATGTGCTCGAACTGCCTGACCCGCGCGGCCAGCAGGTCGGTGACGATGCGCAGCGCGGCCGGGTAGTCGCAGTCGAAGAAGCTCCGCACGACGAGGACGCAGTTGTGCACCTCGCCCCCGAACTCGATCTCCTTCTGGTAGGAGAAGATGTCGTTGAGCAGGCAGCCCGCGTCCATCATGGCGTTCTCCAGCGCCCGCATCGGGCCGCTGGCGTAGACGTCGTCAGGGACGCCCCGGTCGTGGCGCAGCCGGCAGAGGCTCATGGTCAGGTCGGAGCCGAAGGTCAGCCGGCGCATCTCCAGATAGTCGACCGGGTCGGGCACGTGCTGCGCGACCTCGCCCGCCAGCTCCCACAGCCACCCCTGGCACATCTTCTCCACCGACTCGCGCAGCTTGCGGCGGTGACCGGCCGGCATGGGCCCTGCCGTACGGGCCCAGACGTCGGCGAGGCTCCGCTCCAGCGCGTTCGCGGGCGGCGGCGCCGGCGAGCCGTCCAGCGGCATGCACGCCGAGAACCGGTCGACCGCGATCTTGGCGGCGGCCAGGTTGCCGGTGCGGCCGAAGACGGCCGGGAAGTAGTCGTCGCCGTACGTCCCCCACGCCAGCCAGAACGCGGCCAGGTCCAGCTCCTCGGGAGTGGCGTCGGGATGCAGCCCGGCGGCGCACAGCGCCAGGTCGTAGTCGACCAGCTTCCGCTCGTCCCACACCGCCGAGCCCGCCACCCCCGGCTGGGCCTCCAGGATGCCCATCGCCGCGCACCACTCCACGATGCTCCGCCGGGCGTTGTCCAGGTGCGGCGAGAGCCGCAGCGGGAACGGCACGTAGAGGTCGTCGGGGATCACGCTCGGCCCCACCCGCTCGTACGGGACGTGCGTGAAGCTCCTGACCCGCTTGGCGCCCAGCAGGTCGACCAGCGACGACATGCCGAGCGGCCGGCTCGCCCCGGCCCGCTGGTTCATGTAGCGGCTGGAGCGCAGGTGCCACTCGTGGCCGCCCGACTGCCAGTCCTGGAGCCCCTTGACGTAGGCCAGCACCCCGGCCGCCGAGACCGGGTCGATGCCGTGCTCGGCGAACAGCGGCCCGAGCTCCGTCACCGCCGTGTGCTCGAACTGCTGCAGCCGCGAGGTCAGCAGGTCGTTGACCGCGTTCGCGGCCTCCTGCGTGGTGCAGCCGAGGAACGTCTCCAGCACCAGCACGCCGTTGCTCAGCTCGCCCTCGTCACCGACCTCCCGCTCGTAGGAGAACAGGTCGTTGCGCAGGTGGACGGCGTCGGAGAAGGTGTCCTTGAGCACCCGCAGCGGCCGGGTCGCGGCCAGCCTGGCCGGCACCTCGGCCCCCACGGCGTGCTCCACCAGCCCCGCCGACCAGGGCGCGCCGCCCACCTTGCGGCGCATCTCGATGTACTCGACCGGGTTGGAGATCCGGCCCTTGTTGATGTTGGCCAGCTCCCACAGCGACTCGTTCAGCAGGTTGCGGGTGCTCTCGGCGAAACGTTCGCGCCAGTCCTTCGACATGCCGGGCACCGTGCGCACCCACAGGTCGGCCAGCCCCGCCTCGACCGGGTTGGCCGGCTCAGGCATGGACAGGTCGTCGCCCATCGGCATGAACGCGCCCAGCCGGGCCAGGTAGCCCCGGCTGCCCTCCAGGTCGCCGGAGCGTTTGAACACCTCCAGGAAGTGGTCGTCGAAGAAGAACACCCACACGTACCAGTCGGTGATCAGGCACAGCTCGTCGGCGTCGCAGTCGGGATGGGTGTAGGCGCACATCAACGGGTAGTCGTGGGCGTCGAGATCGGACTCCTCCCACACCCCCGAGCCCTCCAGCATCCCCATGGCCCGCGCCCACCGCTTGGAGTGGGCGTTGGCCACCTCCAGATGGGGGTTGAGCCGGGCCGGGTACGGCACGTAGAAGTCCGGCAGTTCGAACGGTTGGCTCATCAAAGCTCCTTCGGCGGGAGAACGTTCAGCCGGCCACCTTGACATGCTCCAGCGCGCCGAGCGCGTCCGGCACCAGGACGGCGCCCGAGTAGTAGGCGCTGACCAGGTAGGAGGCGATGCCCCGCGCGTCGATGCCGGTGAAGCGGACGCTCAGCCCCGGCTCGCGCTGGCCGGGGACGGCGGTGGGACGCAGCCCGACCACGCCCTGGTCGTCCTCGCCGGTGCGCAGGACGAGGATCGTGCTGGTGCCCTGCCGGGTGACCGGGATCTTGTCGCAGGGCAGGACGGGCACGCCCCGCCAGGCGGTCAGCCGCGCCCCGTGCAGCTCGACGCTGTCGGGGTAGACGCCGCGGGCGCTGCACTCCCGGTGGAAGGCGGCGATCGCCCGCGGATGGGCCAGGAAGAAGCGGGACTTCTTCCTGCGGCACAGCAGCTCGTCGAGGTCGTCGGGACCCGGCGGCCCCGTGCGGGTGTAGAGCCGCTGCCGGGGATCGACGTTGTGCAGCAGCCCGAACTCGCGGTTGTTGAGCAGCTCGTGCTCCTGCGACTCGCGCAGCGCCTCGACCGTCAGCCGGAGCTGCTGCTCTGTCTGGTCCATCGGCTCGTTGTAGAGGTCGGCGACCCGGGTGTGGACGCGCACCACCGTCTGCGACAGGCTCATCGGGTATTCGCGCGGCCCCGGGTCGTAGTCGACGAACGTGCCGGGCAGCGGGTGCTCGCCCCTGTGCCCGGCGGCGATCGCCACGGCCGCCTCGCCGTGCTTGTTCCGCGGCCGGGCCAGCCGGTCGTGGTGGCGTTCGATCTGGGCGCGCAGTGCCGGGGAGCGGGCGGCCAGGGCGTCCAGCTCCTCGCGCGGCAGGGCCAGCACCGTGCACGGGGTGCTGGTCTCCAGCGTGAAGTCCCAGGTCGCGCCCGGCAGGCCGCCGCCGGCGTGGTCGCCGTCGGCGAGGGCGCCGCGCACCAGCCGGCCGCCGTAGCCGGCGGCCTGGAACTGGGTGACCTTGCCGTGCGCGATCAGCAGGATCTCGTCCGCCGGACGGCCGGCGCGGGCGATCGTGTCGCCCGCGCCGTATTCCCGCTGCCGGAACGACCGGGCGAGCAGCTCCAGCTCCTCGCCGGCGGCCATCCCGTGCAGCAGGGGCAGCTCCGTCAGGCTCGGTGGGATCACCTGGAGCCGGGCCCCGGTGTGGTAGAAGCTCACCCGGCCGCCCCCGACCGGGTAGGTGAGCCGCCGGTTCACCCGGTAGGTGCCGGCCGCCACGTCGACCCACGGCAACATCCGCAGCAGCCAGCGCGGGGTGATCTCCCGCGCCTGCGGAGGCGTCTTGGTCGTCGTGGCGAGCCTGCGCGCCGCCTGGGTGTCGAGGCTGAGCCTCTGCTCCGACTCCGTCACGTGTGATACACCACCAATCCCCCGGCGGATCAGGTCCGGGCTAGTCGTTCCTGCCGAGCTCGACGTCCTCCAGGACGCCCAGCGCGTCGGGCACCAGCACGGCGCACGAGTAGTAGGCGCTGACCAGGTAGGACACCACCGCCTTCTCGTTGATGTTCATGAAGCGCACCGACAGGCTCGGCTGGTACTCGTCAGGAATGCCGGTCTGGTGCAGGCCCACCACGCCCTGGTTCTCCTGGCCCGTCCGCATGAGCAGGAACGACGTCGTACGGCTGGACGAGACCGGGATCTTGTTGCAGGGGAAGATCGGCACACCTCGCCAGGCCGGCACCCGGTGCCCGTTGACCTCGCTCGCCTGCGGGTAGACGCCGCGCTTGCTGCACTCCCTGCCGAAGGCGGCGATGGCCTGCGGATGGGCCAGGAAGAACGCCGGCTCCTTCCACACGGTGGCGAGCAGGTCGTCGAGGTCGTCGGGGGTGGGCGGCCCCGAGCGGGTGCGGATGCGCTGGCTGAAGTCGGCGTTGTGGAGCAGGCCGAACTCCCTGTTGTTGATCAGCTCGTGCTCCTGGCGCTCGCGCAGCGCCTCGATCGTGAGGCGGAGCTGCTGGTCGAGCTGGCTCATCGGCTGGTTGTACAGGTCGGAGACGCGGCTGTGGACGCGCAGGATGGTCTGGGCGACGCTGAGTTCGTACTCGCGGGGGCTCAGCTCGTAGTCGACGAACGTGCCGGGCAGCGTGGCCTCGCCGGTGTGGCCCGAGGACATCTCGATGGCGGCCTCGCCGTAGTCGTTCTGGGCGTGGGCGCCGCTGCTGAGCCGGCTCTCCAGGTGGGCGCGCAGCGCGGGCGACTGCTCGGCGATCTGCTCGAAGTCCTGCCGCGACAGCGTCAGCACCGTGGTGGCGGTCTTGGCCCGCGCGCTGAACGCGAACGCGGCCCCGTCGGTGAGCGCCTGCTCGCCGAAGTGGTCGCCGTCGGCCAGGACGCCGAGGTCCTGCTCGTCGCCGTAGGCGCCGCGGGCCACCTTGCCCACCCGGCCGTGCGCGATGAGGACGAGCCGGTCGCCGTCCTCGCCCTCGGTGACGATCTGCTCGCCGGCCTCCACCTCCCGCTGGGTGAAGCGGCCGGCCAGCGCCTCCAGCACCTCCATGTCGTCGAAACCGCGCAGCACGGGCAGCTCGGTCAGCTCCGCCGGGATGACGCGCACCTCGGATCCCGTGGTGCTGAAGGTGATGCGGCCGTCCCCGAGGGTGTAGGTCAGCCGCCGGTTCACCCGGAAAACGCCGCCCGAGCACTGCACCCACGGCAGCAGCCGCAGCAGCCACCGCGAGGTGATCTCCTGCATCTGCGGCGGCGTCTTGGTGGTGGTCGAGAGCTGCCTGGCGGCCTCGGTGCTCAGGCTGAGCTGGCCGTTGCCGTTCTCGGGGGCGGCGGACTGGGTGGTTTCTGTCATCTCTTACCTGCCTGTTCCGTGCTGGACTAGCCGGGGTTGCGGGTCGGTCGTAGTTCGGGGGGAAGAGAGAAGGTCAGGGTCTCCTCGGTGAGGGTCACCTGAGTGACGTCGGCGAAGCCGCGGGCCGCGAGCCAGTCGAGCAGGCCGTGGACCAGCCGCTCCGGCACCGAGGCGCCGGAGGTGACGCCGACGGTGCGTACGCCGCGCAGCCAGCGTTCGTCGGCCTCGCCGGCCTGGTCGACCAGGTGGGCCGCGCGCGCCCCCGCCTCCAGGGCGACCTCCACCAGGCGCTGGGAGTTGGAGGAGTTGGCCGAGCCGACGACGAGGACCAGGCCGCACTCGGGCGCGATCCTGGTCACCGCCTCCTGGCGGTTCTGGCTGGCGTAGCAGATGTCGTCGCTGGGCGGGTCGGCGAGCTGCGGGAAGCGTTCGCGCAGCGCGGTGACCGCGCGCATGGTCTCGTCCACCGACAGGGTGGTCTGCGACAGCCAGCTCACCGGGCCGTCGCCGGTGACGCCTGCCTCCTCGGGGCGGGCCGGGTCGACGACGTGGATGTGGCCGGGGGCCTCGCCGAGGGTGCCCTCGACCTCCTCGTGCTCGGCGTGGCCGATGAGCACGATCTCGTGGCCGTCGGCGGCGAGCCTGACGGCCTCCTTGTGGACCTTGGTGACCAGCGGGCAGGTGGCGTCGATCGTGCGCAGCCCGCGCCGCTCCGCCTCGGCCTTCACCGCCGGCGCCACCCCGTGGGCGCTGAAGATCACCAGCGCGCCGTCGGGCACCTCGTCGAGCTCGTCGACGAAGACCGCGCCGCGCCTGGTCAGGTCGTCGACCACGAAGGTGTTGTGGACGATCTGTTTGCGGACATAGACGGGCGGGCCGAAGCGCTCCAGCGCCTGCTCCACCGTCACGATCGCGCGATCGACGCCCGCGCAGTAGCCACGCGGGGCCGCGAGAAGTACGCGTCCCATCGGAGAAACCCTTCTACCTGGTGCGATGTGCGAGCCGGTCGGCGAGCACGGTGAGCGCGGCGGACGCGTCCGGCTTGATCTCGGCCTCGGCCAGCGCCGCGACCGCCTCCCGCACCCGGCCGGCGATCATGTCCTCGACCTCCGCGACCGCTCCGGTGTCGCGCAGGATCTGGCGCAGCTCGGTGGCGCGCTCCTCGCTCAGCTCGGGATCGCCGTGCCAGCGCCGCAGGTGCTCGCGCTGGGCGGCCGAGGCGCGGCGCAGGGCGTGCGCGATGAGCACGGTGTGCTTGCCCTCGCGCAGGTCGTCGAGCGCCGACTTGCCGGTCTCCGCGGCCGAGCCGAAGGTGCCGAGCAGGTCGTCGCGGAGCTGGAACGCCTCGCCCAGCGGCACTCCGAACCGTGAGTAGGACTCCAGCAGCCCCGCGTCGGCCCCGGCGAGCGCGCCGCCGATCTGCAGCGGCCGCTCCACGGTGTATTTGGCCGTCTTGTAGCGGATGACCGTGAGCGCCTGGTCCACGCTCGCCCCGGCCCGCAGTTGCGCGAGCATGTCGAGGTACTGGCCGCTGATCACCTCGGTGCGCATGGCGTCGAAGAGGCGGTGCGCGGCGCGCAGCCGGGCCGGCTGGATCCCGCAGGACGACAGCATGGCGTCGGACCAGGCGAGGCTCAGCGTGCCGAGCAGGATGCCGCCCGCCTGGCCGAAGACCTGCGCGCCCGGCCCCGGGTGCAGCCGCTCCAGGCTCTTGTGCACGGTGGCGCGGCCCCGGCGCAGCTCGCTGCCGTCCATGATGTCGTCGTGGATGAGCAGGCCCGCGTGGCACAGCTCCAGCGCGGCGGCGGCCGTGATGATCTCGTCGCAGTCGTCGCCGCCCGCGCCGCGCCACCCCCAGTAGCACAGTTGCGGCCTGATGCGCTTGCCGCCGCCCAGCACGAACGCGTGCAGCACGTCGTAGGCGACCGCGACGTCCGGGTCGGACAGCGGCGTCCGCCAGGTCTCCAGGAACGCGCTCAGAGATCGGTCGATGCGCGAGCCGAGTGAAGGCTCAGAGAAGCCCAATGGCATACGCGCGCTCCTTCGGTGGGTCGGGCATCACCAATAGTTACTCACCCAACACTGAGTGTGTAAAGAGTCTTGGGTGGCCCCTGACGTCTTCTGTCTCACCAGTCACAAGATCCGGCCGTCCGTTTAGTGGCTTTTATGGGGGTATGCGCTGTGCATGAGAGCAGTCACCTGGCACGGCAAGCGCGACGTGCGCGTCGAGGACGTCCCCGACCCGGTCATCAAGGAGCCCAACGACGCGGTCATCAGGGTGACCAGCACCGGCATCTGCGGCTCCGACCTCCACCTGTACGAGGTGCTCGGCCCGTTCATGGCCGAGGGCGACATCCTCGGCCACGAGGCCATGGGCGTCGTCGAGGAGGTCGGCCCGGACGTCACCCACGTCAAACCCGGCGACCGCGTCGTCATCCCCTTCACCATCTCCTGCGGCCACTGCCACATGTGCGGCATGGAGCTGTACGCCCAGTGCGAGACCACCCAGGTGCGCGAACAGGGCACCGGCGCCGCCCTGTTCGGCTACACCCGCCTCTACGGCCAGGTCCCCGGCGGCCAGGCCGAGTACCTGCGCGTGCCCGAGGCCCAGTTCGGCCCCATCCGGGTGCCGGAGGGCCCGCCCGACGAGCGGTTCGTCTACCTGTCCGACGTGCTGCCCACGGCGTGGCAGGCGGTCGCGTTCGCGGAGATCCCCGACGGCGGCAGCGTGACCGTGCTCGGGCTCGGCCCCATCGGCCAGATGTGCGCCCGCATCGCCCGGCACCTCGGCCACCGCGTGATCGGCGTCGACGGCGTCATGGCCCGGCTGGAGCTGGCCGCCCGCCACGGGATCGAGGTCGTCGACGCGAGCGAGACGCCCGCCGTGGCCGACGAGATCCGCGACCGCACGGCCGGTCGCGGCACCGACTCGGTGATCGACGCCGTCGGCATGGAGGCCCACGGCTCGCCCGCCGCCAAGATCGCGCAGACCCTCACCGGCCTGCTGCCCGACGCGCTCGCGGCCCCGCTCATGGCCCACGCGGGCGTGGACCGCCTGGCCGCGTTCCACCAGGCCGTGGAGAGCGTGCGCCGGGGCGGCGTGATCTCCGTCATCGGCGTGTACGGCGGCATGACCGACCCGCTGCCCATGCTCCGCATGTTCGACAAGGGCGTCACCGTGCGCATGGGGCAGGCGCACGTGCGGCGCTGGATCAGCCCGCTGATGCCGCTGGTGACCGACGACGCCGACCCGCTCGGCGTCATGGACTTCACCACCCACCGGATGCCGCTGGAAGAAGCGGCAAAGGCGTACGAAATGTTCCAGAAGAAGGCCGACGGAGCCATCAAGGTGCTCCTGCGGCCCTGATGGGCGTTTCACCGGACGGAGAGCGGGCAGCGGAGCCTCCATGAGAGTCGTCGTGGTGGGAGCAACCGGGAACGTCGGCACCAGCCTGGTGCGCGCGCTGAGCGTCGACGAGCGGGTGACCTCGATCGTCGGGGTCGCGCGGCGGCTTCCCGGCTGGCGCGTCGACCGCACCGAATGGCGGCAGGCCGACGTGGCCTCCGCCGACCTGGCCCGGATCTTCGACGGGGCGGACGCCGTGGTCCACCTGGCGTGGCTGTTCCAGCCGACCAGGGACCCGGCGACGACCTGGCGGGCCAACGTGCTCGGCAGCATGCGGGTCTTCCGCGCCGCCGCCGAGGCCGGGGTGCAGGCGCTGGTGCACGCCTCGTCCGTGGGCGCGTACTCGCCGGGGCCCAAGGACCGGCGGGTGGACGAGAGCTGGCCCACCCACGGGTGGCCCGGCGCCGCCTACGGGCGGGAGAAGGCGTACGTCGAGCGGGTGCTCGACGTCTTCGAGCACGACCACCCCGGCATCCGCGTGGTGCGGATGCGGCCCGGCTTCATCTTCCAGCGGGCGGCGGCGTCCGAGCAGCGCAGGCTGTTCGCCGGACCGCTGGTGCCGCGGCGGCTGATCGGCGCGGGGCACGTCCCGTTCGTGCCGGACATCCCCGGGCTGCGCCTCCAGGTGCTGCACGCCGAGGACGCGGCCGAGGCCTACCGCCTCGCGGTCGTGCGCGAGGTCAGGGGGGCGTTCAACATCGCCGCCGAACCCGTGCTCACGCCCGGCGACCTCGCCGAGCTGCTCGGCACCCGTACCGTGCCGGTGCCGCGGGGGCTCGCCAAGGCGGCCGTCGCGGTGGCCTGGCGGCTCAGGCTGGTGCCCGCCTCGCCGGGGCTGCTCGACCTGGCCATGCGGCTGCCGGTCATGAGCACCGACCGCGCCCGCGAGGTGCTGGGCTGGCGGCCGCGGCACTCGTCGCTGGACGCCATGCGCGAGCTGTTCGAAGGACTGCACGACGGCGCCGGCATGGACACCGCGCCGCTCGCCCCCGACGGCGGCCCGGCCGGCCGTATGAAGGAGTTCGCCTCCGGCATGGGCGCCCGCCCGTGACGCGGATCCGTGGAGAACGCGGAGTGTGATCCCCGTCCTCATGGGAAGAGGACGGGGGAACGCGAGGTCCTGAGGCGCGGCCCCGGGTGTCACTACTGACACGGAGGAACGCCATGGACCCTTTTCCCCGGACCGGTTTCCGCCAGGTCCTCCACGTCGATCGTCCCGATCTGAGCCAGTCCGGCCGAGGCGGCGCGCCTCCGCCGGACGCCGCCGCGCGCCGGCGGGCGCAGGCCAGGTCGGAGGAGCCTGCCATGCGCACCCTTCTGACCCAGCCCTTCACGCTCAAGGACGTGACCAGGCTCCGCCGTAAGGTGGCCGAGGAGGCCGAGCGGTGCGGGCTGAGCGGGCCGCGCCTGGACGACTTCGTCCTCGCCGTGCACGAGAGCGTGGTCAACGCCGTCGAGCACGCGGGCGGGCACGGGCACATCAAGCTGTGGACCGTGGACGGCGTGCTCCGCTGCGAGACCACCGACCGGGGGGAGGGCATCCCCGAGGGGTACGTGGCCGGCGATCACCGGCCCTCCGACATGAGCTACGACGGGCGCGGGATCTACCTCATCCGCCGCCTGTGCGACATGGTGGACTTCAGGACCGGGCCGTTCGGCACGACGGTCCGCATCACCATGCGGCTGCCGAAGGTCCCGGGGCACGGCGCGCGCGGGCACATGCGACGCATCAGGGTCGCCGGTGACAGCCGCCCGCCGGGCCGCTTCACCGCCTGAGCCCGCGTGCGTGGAGCCCGCCTGAGCCCGCCTGAGCCCGTCCTGAGTCCGCCTGAGCCCGTCCTGAGTCCGCGCCGCCGGGCAGGCCCCCGCCGCCCGGCGGCCCCCGCGTAGCGGCAGGTAGGGTCGAAGGGTGAGCCGCGAGCAGACTTCCCCCGCGATCATCGCCCCGGTCCGGCGCATCGGCCGGCGGGAGTTCGACTTCGCGCGCCAGGTCGCCGTGATGGCGATCGTCAACCGCACCCCCAACTCCTTCCACGACCAGGGCCGCACCTACGCCCTGGACAGCGCCGTCGCGGCGGCCAGGCGGGCGGTCGACGAGGGCGCCGACTGGGTCGACATCGGCGGCTTCGCCTTCAGCGCCGCGCAGGCCGGCATCGGCGCCGCGGAGGAGATCGACCGGGTGGCCCCCGTCATCGCCGAGGTCCGGGCCGTCACCGACGCGGTCATCTCGGTCGACACCCACCGCCCCGAGGTCGCGCGGGCGGCCATCGAGGCGGGCGCCGACGTCATCAACGACACCAACGGGCTGCGCGAGCCGGGCCTCGCCGAGGTGGCCGCCGCCACCGGGGCCGGCGTCGTGGTCACCCACAGCCTGGGCGGCCCCGGCCGGCGCGTCTTCCGGCCCAGCTACGACGACGTCGTGGCGGAGGTCGCGGGCTTCCTGCGGGAGCGGGTGGCGTACGCGCTGGAGGCCGGCATCGCCCCCGACAAGATCATCATCGACCCCGGCCACGACCTCAACAAGAACACCTTCCACTCGCTGGAGCTGACCCGCCGCCTGGAGGAGATCACCGCGATCGGCTACCCGACGCTGGTCGCGCTGTCCAACAAGGACTTCATCGGCGAGACGCTCGACCGGCCGCAGGGACAGCGGGCCGAGGGCACCATCGCCGCCAACGTCGTCGCCGTCCTCAAGGGGGCGCGGATCCTGCGGGTGCACGACGTGCCCGCGACCGTCGCCTCCGTACGCATGACCGAAGCCGTCCTCGGCTGGCGTGCCCCCCTCGCGCCCAGCCACAACCTGGCGTGAAGGAGCGCGCGTGAGCGACCGCAAGCCGATCGGGATGCCCTTCGAGAGCTGGATCGACCGGCAGATCCGCGAGGCGGAGGAGCGCGGGGAGTTCGACGACCTGCCGGGCGCGGGCAAGCCGCTGCCGGGGCTGGACAAACCGCAGGACGACATGTGGTGGATCAAGCAGAAGGTGGAGAGCGAAGGGCTCGCCATGCCGCTGCCGCCCACGCTGGCGCTGCGCAGGGACGCGGAGGAGGCGCTGCGGGAGGCGCGCGGGGCGCGGACCGAGGCCGAGGTGCGGCGCGTCCTGGAGGCGATCAACGAGCGGATCCGGGAGGCGATCAGGACGGGGTTGCCGGGGCCGCCGCTCAACCTCATGCCTTACGACGTGGACGAGGAGATCTCGGAGTGGCGGCGGGCCCAGGGCTGATCCCCGGGCTCCGCGTGGGAACGGGGCCCGGGCGCGAAGGCCCGGACCCCGTTCCGGTGGGCCGAGGGGCCCGGGTCAGGCGGGTCCCTCTGGCCGGCCGGAGCCCCGGGTCAGGCGGGGTCCCGGCCGGCCGGGTTCAGGTGACGGCGTCCGCCGAAGGCGACGGCGTCCTCAGTTGACCGGCGGGTAGGCGTTCGCCAGCAGCTCGCGGAACTGCGCGGAGAACCACTGGCCGGAGAGCGGGGCGCCCGCCTTGGCGCCGGACATGTTGTTGCCGTTGAGGCTGTTGCCGGTGTACGTCGGGTCGCACATCCGGTCGAACCTCTTGCCCTCGTCGTTCGGGATGTCCTCGCTGGCGCCGTCGGACTCGCCCGGAGGCTTGATCCAGACGTAGGCGTCGAGACCGGCGACGGGGGCGGCGGTCGGGCGGGCGCCCAGGCCGGCGCCGCTCTGGTTGCACCAGTTGCCGGCGTGGATGCGGCGGTCGACGCGCGAGCCGTTCACGAACTCGTCCACGTTGGTCGAGGTGCTCGGCCCGGACGGGCGGGCGGTGCCGCCCCAGCCGTTGCGCGAGGTGTCGATCAGCATGCCGAGCCCGGAGCGGAAGCCCTTGGAGATCAGGGCGGTGCGCAGGGCGAGGGCGAAGGACTGCTCGTCCACGTACCAGTTCCAGTCCACCCACTTGGACTGGCGGACCGAGGTGCTGCCCAGCATGGTGTCGATGGTGAAGTGCGGCTCGGTCGTGGCCGAGTAGTTGGCGGTGTTGACGATGAAGCCGTCCACGCTGTCCACGCCGGCGGCGGTGCCGGCGACGGTCTCGTAGAAGAGGTTGACGGCGGGCCCGAAGTTCGAGTCCCAGCCGAGCCAGGCGTGGTGGGCGGCGTCGATGTAGGTGTAGACGTTGGTGATGGCGTGGAGCTTGTCGAGCGCGTACCGGACGCCGTCACGGTAGCCGCCGGGGCCGTTGGCCTCGCGGCAGTCCGCGAAGTTGTTGAGGTTGGTGACGAGGTTCGGCAGCGAGTCGGGCTCGATGATGGTGACGATGCGCAGGTTCGCGTAGGCGGAGTCGCGGAGGATGGCCGCGATCGGGTCGATGTACTCCGTCTTGTAGCGGTTGAAGCCGTCCTGCGAGATGCGCAGCTCGCCGTTGGAGGCCAGCGCCGAGCAGTCGCGGTTGGGCAGGTCGTAGATGACGACCTGGATGGTCAGCGGCGTGGAGCCGTTGGCGGCGTCCTGCCGGACGGCCTCGTCGAGGTGGGCGCGCAGGCCCATGACGCTGCTGGAGCCGGCGATGGCGGCGATGCGGTCCATCCACACGGCGGTGGAGGTGTTGGCGACCGCCGAGCCGCCGGGCTCGGCCGCGGCCTTGGCGCTCCAGTTGGGGTTCACGTAGCCGGTGGCGCCGGCGTACGGGTTCTCCACGTGGACGGGGGTGGGGCCGCCGTCGTCGTCGGCCTCGGTGGCGGTGACCGTACGCGAGGTCAGGCCGGTGGCGGCGACGGTGAACGTGCGGCTGCCGTTGGTCGTGTCGGAGTCCTGCGCGGCGGCCAGGGTGACCGTCTGCGGGGTGTTCCAGTTCGACGTGGTGAAGCTGAGCGAGGCGCCCGAGCTGACGGTGAGGTCGGTGTCGCCGCTGCCGGCCGTCGTGGTGACGGTCACGCCGGAGGAGGGCTGGGCGGCCAGGCGCGCGGTGAACGTGCCGGTCGAGCCCTCGGGCACGGTCACCGAGGTCGGCGTCACGATGATCGACTGCTCGACCGTGGCGTCGTCGTCCACCTCGGTCGCGGTGAGCGTGGCGCCTGTGACGCCGCTGCCGCCGACGCTGAAGCTCGCGGTGCCCGCGGTGGTGTCGGCGTCCTGGGCCGCGGCCAGGGTGACCGTCTGCGCGGTGTTCCAGTTGCTCGGGGTGAAGGTGAGCGAGGCGCCCGAGCTGACGGTCAGGTCGGTGTCACCGCTGGTACGGGCGGTGGTGACGGTGACGTTCGAGCTGGGCGCGGAGGAGAGGCGCGCGGTGAACGTGGCGGTCGAGCCCTCGTTGACGGCGACCGAGCTGGCCGACAGCACCACGGAGGGCGTGGTCGGGCCGGTGCCGCCGCAGGTCACGCCGTTGACGCTGAACGACGTGGGGTTGGGGTTGGTGCCGGTCCAGGTGCCGTTGAAGCCGATGCTGGTGGAGGCTCCGGTCGCGAGGCTGCCGTTGTAGGGCATGTTGGTGCCGGTGACGCGGGTGCCGCTCTGGCTCCAGTTGGCGCCCCAGCCGCTGGGCGTGTACTTCTGCCCGGTGGTCGGGTAGTCGAAGGCCAGGGACCACGACGTGATCGGGTCGCCGGTGTTCTTCAACGTGATGTTCGCGGTGAAACCGCCCTGACCAGGGCTGCTCGTCCACGAGTTGGCAGTGTAGGTCACGTCGCAGGCGACCGCGGCGTTCGCGGCCGTGCTCTGCCCGACGACGAGCCCCAGGGCCGCGACACTCGCGGCGGTCACGGTCACGGCCCATTTGCGGAGGCCGCGTTGGAGTCTCACGAGCGATCATCTCCAGTGCTGCTAGGTGGCTGGGAGCGCTCCCATCGTGAGCCGCCGTCGGGACGGTGTACAGAGCGACGTCCGCGCGCCGCCGTCCGGGGCCCCGCATGCTCCGTGAATGCCCTTCAACGTTGATGAAACTTTCATCTAGGGCAGCCAGGTGAGAGGAAACAGAGGGGTTACCGCGCGGGCATTTCGTTGACATACGCCGGAGCACACCCACAATCCCGATTGGGAGCGCTCCCACACCCCCTACTCCCTGGAGACCCCGTGAAATTCAGATCCCCGCCCCTTCTGACGCGATTGTCGAGGCGGCTCGCCGTGGCCACGACCCTCGTCCTCGTGGCCGGCGCGACCACGGCCGTGGCGGCCGCTCCCGCCCAGGCCGCGGTGGCGTGCGACGTGACCTACGCTGCCAACCAGTGGACCAGCGGCCCGAACCAGGGCGGCTTCACCGCCAACATCACGCTGAAGAACACCGGCGACCCCATCACCTCCTGGACGCTCGCCTTCGACTACCCGACCACCGGGCAGAAGTACACGCCCAGCGGCTGGGGCGCCAACTGGAGCCAGAGCGGCACCCGCGTCACCGGCACCAACATGCCGTGGAACGGCAGCCTCGGCACCGGAGCCTCCACCAGCATCGGCTTCAACGGCACCTGGACCGGCAGCAACCCCAACCCGACCTCGTTCACCGTGAACGGCGTCACCTGCGGCGGCGTCGGCAACAACACCCCGCCCACGATCTCGCTGACCTCGCCCACCGCCGGGCAGACCTTCACCGCCCCCGCCACCGTGCCGATCGCGGCCACCGCCGCCGACGCCGACGGCACGGTCGCCAAGGTCGACTTCTACCAGGGCAGCACCCTGCTCGGCACCGACACCACCTCCCCGTACAGCTACAACTGGACGAACGTGGCGGCCGGCAGCTACTCGATCACCGCCCGCGCCACCGACAACAGCGGCGCGGCCACGACGTCCTCGCCGGTCGGCATCACCGTCTCGCAGAACACCGGCCCGGCCCTGGTCGTCAGCCCGACCACGCTGTCGGTGGCCGAGGGCGGCAGCGCGTCCTTCGGCGTCAAGCTGTCGCAGGCGCCCTCCGCCAACGTGACGGTGAGCGTCGCCCGCGCCAGCGGCGACGCCGACATCACGGTCTCCGCCGGCGCGAGCCTCACCTTCACGCCGTCGAACTGGAACACCGCGCAGAACGTCACCCTGGCCGCCGCGCAGGACTCCGACACGACCAGCGGCACGGCCGTGATCCGGGTCAGCGCCAGCGGCTACACGCCGGTCGACGTGACCGTCAGCGAGGCCGACGACGACATCGGCGGCGGCAACGCCTACGTACAGCGCTTCGTCGAGCTCTACAACGAGCTGCACGACCCGGCCAACGGCTACTTCTCGCCGGAGGGCGTGCCGTACCACTCGGTCGAGACGTTCATGGTCGAGGCGCCGGACCACGGGCACGAGACCACGTCCGAGGCATACAGCTACTACCTGTGGCTGGAGGCGACCTACGGCCAGGTCACCGGCGACTGGTCGAAGTTCAACGCCGCCTGGGCGTCGATGGAGAAGTACATCATCCCCGCCACCGCCGACCAGCCGACGAACTCCTTCTACAACCCGTCCAAGCCGGCGACGTACGCGGCCGAGTACAACTCGATCAGCAGCTACCCGTCGCAGATCGACTCCGGCGTGTCCGTCGGCACCGACCCGCTGGCCAGTGAGCTGCAGAGCGCGTACGGCACCCGCGACATCTACGGCATGCACTGGCTGCTCGACGTCGACAACACCTACGGCTTCGGCCGGTGCGGTGACGGCACCACCAAGCCCGCCTACATCAACACCTACCAGCGCGGGCCCGAGGAGTCGGTCTTCGAGACGATCCCGCAGCCGTCCTGCGACACCTTCGAGCACGGCGGCCCCAACGGCTACCTGGACCTGTTCATCAAGGACTCCTCCTACGCCAAGCAGTGGAAGTACACCAACGCCCCCGACGCCGACGCCCGCGCCGTCCAGGTCGCCTACTGGGCGCTGACCTGGGCCAAGGCGCAGGGCAAGACCGCCGACGTCTCGGCCAGCGTGGCCAAGGCCGCCAAGATGGGCGACTACCTGCGCTACGCGATGTACGACAAGTACTTCAAGAAGCCGGGCTGCACGAGCACGTCGTGCGCGGCGGGGACCGGCAAGGACGCCTCGGCGTACCTGCTGTCCTGGTACTACGCCTGGGGCGGCGCGACCGACTCCAACGCCGGGTGGGCCTGGCGCATCGGCTCCAGCCACAACCACTCCGGCTACCAGAACCCGTTCGCGGCCTGGGCGCTCGCCAACGTGGCCGAGCTCAAGCCCAAGAGCTCGACCGGCGCCGCTGACTGGAGCACCAGCCTGACCCGGCAGCTCCAGTTCTACAAGTGGCTCCAGTCGGACGAGGGCGGCATCGCCGGCGGCGCGACCAACAGCTGGGAGGGCCACTACGCCAGCCCGCCGAGCGGCCTGCCGAAGTTCTTCGGCATGACCTACGACTGGCAGCCCGTCTACCACGACCCGCCGTCGAACCAGTGGTTCGGCTTCCAGGCGTGGACGATGGAGCGGGTGGCCGCGCTCTACAACCAGACCGGCAACGCCGACGCCAAGACCATCCTCGACAAGTGGGTGACCTGGGCGCTGGACAACACCACGATCAACGCCGACGGCACCTACGAGATCCCGTCGACGCTGCGCTGGACCGGTCAGCCGGCCGGCGACTTCAGCTCGCCGAACGACACGCCCCCGCCCAACCCCGACCTGCACGTGACCGTCGTGGACCACACGCAGGACGTCGGCGTGGCCGGCTCCTACGCCAAGGCCCTGATGTACTACGCGGCGCGGGCCAACCACACCGAGGCCAAGAACACCGCCAAGGCCCTGCTCGACGGCGTCTGGAAGAACCGGGACGCCAAGGGCGTGTCGGTGCCGGAGACCAAGACGGACTACAACCGCGTCGACGACCCGGTGTACGTCCCGTCCGGCTGGAGCGGCACGATGCCGAACGGCGACACCATCAACTCCAGCTCGACCTTCATCTCCATCCGCTCGTTCTACAAGAACGACCCGGACTGGCCGAAGGTGGACGCCTTCCTCAAGGGCACCGGCCCCGCGCCGGTGTTCAACTACCACCGGTTCTGGGCGCAGGTGGACGTCGCCGTCGCCCTCGCCGAGTACGGGCGGCTCTTCCCGTGAGATCAGCAAGCAAAGCAGCACTGATCGCTGCGGCGTCGCTGGTCCTGCCCCTGGTCACAGGGGCAGGGCCGGCGGCCCCCGCCGCCCACGCCGCGCCCGCCTACAACTACGGCGAGGCCCTGCAGAAGTCCCTGTGGTTCTACGAGGCCCAGCAGTCGGGTGACCTGCCCGCGTGGAACCGCGTCTCCTGGCGCGGCGACTCGGGACTCAACGACGGCAAGGACGCCGGCCTGGACCTGACGGGCGGCTGGTACGACGCCGGCGACCACGTGAAGTTCGGGCTCCCGATGGCGTACAGCGCCACCATGCTGGCCTGGGGCGCGGTCGAGTACCGCGACGCCTACAGCTCCTCCGGCCAGCTCACCCACCTGCTGAACAACCTGAAGTTCGTCAACGACTACTTCATCAAGGCCCACCCGTCGGCGAACGTGCTGTACGGGCAGGTCGGCAACGGCGGCGCGGACCACGCCTGGTGGGGTCCGGCCGAGGCGATGCAGATGGCGCGGCCCGCGTATAAGATCGACGCCTCGTGCGGCGGGTCGGACCTGGCCGGCGAGACGGCGGCGGCGATGGCGGCCTCCTCGATCGTCTTCAGGCCGACGAACGCGGCCTACGCCGACACGCTCCTGACGCACGCCAAGCAGCTCTACGCCTTCGCCGACACGGTGAGGAAGAAGTACAGCGACTGCATCACCGACGCCCAGGGCTACTACAACTCCTGGAGCGGCTACAACGACGAGCTGGTGTGGGGCGCGATCTGGCTCTACCGGGCCACGAACGACGCCTCCTACCTGGCCAAGGCCGAGGCCGGCTACGACAACCTGTCCAACGAGCCGCAGAGCACCACGAAGTCGTACAAGTGGACGCTGGCTTGGGACGACAAGTCGTACGGCGCGTACGTGCTGCTCGGCAAGCTCACCGGCAAGCAGCGCTACCTGGACGACGCCAACCGCTGGCTCGACTGGTGGACGGTCGGGGTCAACGGGTCGAAGGTGGCGTACTCGCCGGGCGGGCAGGCCGTGCTCGACCGGTGGGGCTCGCTGCGGTACGCGGCCAACACCGCGTTCGCGGCGCTGGTGCACAGCGACTCGATCAGCGACGCCACGCGCAAGGCCCGCTACCACGACTTCGCGGTCCGGCAGATCAACTACGCGCTCGGCGACAACCCGCGCAACTCGTCGTACATGATCGGGTTCGGCGCCAACCCGCCGAAGAACCCGCACCACCGCACGGCGCACGGCTCGTGGACCGACCAGATCACCAACCCCGAGCAGACCCGCCACACCTTGTACGGCGCGCTCGTCGGCGGCCCGCCCGACCCGAACGACGCCTACACCGACAAACGCGACGACTACGTCATGAACGAGGTCGCCACCGACTACAACGCCGCCTTCACCGGCGCGCTGGCCCGGCTCCACAAGGAGTACGGGGGCACGCCCGCGGCGGACTTCCCGCCGGCGGAGACCCCGGACGGCCCCGAGATCTTCGTCGAGGCGGGCGTGAACGCCTCGGGCACGAACTTCACGGAGATCAAGGCCATCGTCCGCAACCAGTCGGCCTGGCCCGCCCGGGTCCTGTCCGACGGCTCGTTCCGCTACTACTTCACGCTCGACGGCTCGACGACGCTCTCGCAGATCAGCGTGTCGTCGGCCTACACGCAGTGCAAGGCGCCCACCCTCGGCTCGCTGGGCGGCGGCGTGCACTACGTGACCATCGACTGCTCCGGGCAGGTCATCGCCCCGGCCGGGCAGTCGCAGCACCGCAGGGAGGTGCAGTTCAGGATCAGCAGCACGGGCACGTGGGACCCGGCCAACGACTGGTCGTACCGGAACATCCCCACCACGCCCGGCGCGACGCCGGTCCGCACCCCGAACATCACCCTCTACAGCGGCGCCACCAAGATCTGGGGTGAGCCCCCGGGTCCGGAGGAAGAGGACGACACCCCGCCCAGCAAGCCGGGCAGGCCCGCGGCATCCGGGATCACGGGCTCCACCGCCAGGCTGACCTGGACGGCCTCCACGGACAACGTGGGCGTGTCGGGTTACGACGTCTACCTGGGGTCCGCCAAGGCAGGCACGTCCCCGACCGCCTCCTTCGACCTGACGGGGCTCACCCCTTCCACGTCCTACTCGGTCACCGTGGTGGCCAGGGACGCGGCCGGCAACACCTCGCCGCCGTCGGACGCGGCGACGTTCACCACCACGGACGCGCCGCCGCCGCCCCCGGGCGGCTGCCAGGCGACGTTCAAGGTGACGAACTCGTGGGGCGGCGGCTTCCAGGGCGAGGTCACCGTGAAGAACACGAGCACCGCGGCCATCACCGGCTGGACGGCCTCCTGGACCTCCCAGAACGCCATCACCCAGATCTGGGGCGGCCGGCTCACCCAGTCGGGCTCCACGGTGACGGTGCGGAACGAGAGCTACAACGGCGCGCTCGCCGCCGGCGCGAGCACCACGTTCGGCTTCCTCGCGAACGGCGCCGCGAGCGTCCCCGACCCGGTGACCTGCACCCCTGGCACCGGCTGAACACTCAGGCCGTCCGCTGCGTATGAGGAGGTGAGGCCACAATTTCATAATCCTGCCCGATGAACCATCCCCGCCCGGATGGGACGGACGCGGTCGATTCCTCCAGTCGGCCGCGTCCGTTTGTCGTTGTCCGGTGTCGTTGTCCGGTGTCGTCGTCACCCCTGGCGGCGGCCGGCCTGCTGCGCGAAGCGCTCGCGGGCGAGGTCGATGAACGACTCGTCGGCGAACTCCTCCTTGAGCGCCTGCGCGTGGTAGCGCTCGGGGATCAGCCGGAGGACGCGGTCCCGGTAGCCGGGTCCCGGCTCGGGCACACGCACCTGGGGCGGGATGCTGATCTTGACGGCGATCGGGCCTGAGGCGCGTACGGACCGCGCCCAGTCCGTGCCCTCGCCGGTGACCGCGCACAGGTGGCGGGCGTAGACCCAGGTGACCTCGACCAGCGACTTCGCGCCGGCCGGTTCGACGCCGAACGGCTCCACGGCGCAGATGACGCGCGTGTCGATGGTGCCGTGGCCGTGGGCGTGGTGCTCGTCCGGCGAGGACTCCTCAAGGATCTTGGTGACCTGCGCGGAGAGCTCTCGATCGAGCTGCGACGACGGCTGCCTGGCGGCGAAGAACATCACCCCGGCCAGGGTCAGGCCGGCCAGGGTGATGATCGCCGCGACGAGCCCGCGACGGGTTTTGATCACGGGCTGGTGCAACTCAGGGTGGGGGCGGGGTTCGGGATCGAGCCGGTGGCGTTGAACCCGAACGTGGTGGTGGCGTTGGGGCTGAGCTGGCCGTTGTAACTGGCGTTCTTGACCTGCACGTTCGGCGGCTGACTACTCAGCACGCCGTTCCACGGCGAGCCGTCGAAGCCCTGCCCGCCGCTGTAGGTCCAGGAGACCGTCCAGCCGTTCAGGCTGGAGGTGCTGGTGTTCTTCACCGTCACCTCGCCCTGGAAGTGGCCGGCCCAGCCGGTGTCGGTGGCCTTCCACGTCGCCGTGCAGGCGCCCGGCGTGGGCGTGGACGTCACCGTCGGCGTGATGGAGGGGCCGGGCGAGCTGCCGCCCGGGCCGACGCCGGTGACCTCGCCGTTGCCGCCGTCGAAGACGACGTCGGAGCAGCTGTAGAAGTTCTCGTTGCTGTCCGAGCGGACCCAGTGCGTGTAGATGATGTGCCGGCCGGTCTTGCCGGACGGGAGCTGGCTGTTCCAGTAGTAGTAGTTGAGCGCGCCGGCCGGGCCGGTGTCCGGCGGGTTGGTGACGCTGCCGAACGGCTCCAGGTCCGACCACTTCAGCGGCGCGTTCGGGTTCCAGCCGTTCTTGGTGATGTAGTAGTTGAACGAGCCGGGGTGCTTGGCCCAGTTGCTGTGCCGCATCTGGATGGTCGCGCCCGAGGTCAGGTGGGTCACCGGCCAGTCGGAGCGGACCGCGTTGTAGGCCGAGAAGTCGTAGGGCCCGCCGGTGCCGCCGCTGCAGAGCTGGCCGTCGGGGATGAATCCGCTGGTGCGGCCGGCGCCGTCGGAGCGCAGCACCGCGAACCAGTTGTAGAGGGGTGTGGTGCCGTTCTGGGCGACGGCGGCCGAGCAGGCGGGGTTGTAGGGAATGATCTGGCCGTTCTCGCGCAGGCCGTCCTGCCAGCACAGGAAGGTGCGGCCGCCCGGCATCATCATGACGCCGTGCGCCTGCGCGGGGGTGGGCGCGATCAGGATCGTGGTGATCAGAACCAGGACGGCGGCGATCGCCGTCCGCTTCGCTACTTTCATGTGGGCTTTCCCTTGCGCTGACGACAGAGGAAACTGCCCCACGACCCAGCCCGCCCGGCCAGCGCCAGTGAACCACGCGCCGGGCCGTTCCGACAACGCGCCGTGAAACTTTCAACCGATCATGGTCACGGTTTCCCCTGGTGGCCGCCCCGCCGCAGGTGGTCGTTACATGCGGGCCCTTGCCGTACGGGGGAACGCCGGGAAGCCTCCTGTGTGGGAGCGCTCCCATATACCCTGTTCTCCGAGAAGCGGGAGCCACATGCCATGAGGTACGCGCACACCCAACTGCTCATCGGGGCGTTACTGGCGCTGCTCGCCGGTTGCCTGTTCGCCGCGCCCGCCCAGGCCGCCCCGGTGCTGTGCGACAAGTACGCCTCCACCACCGTCCAGAACGGCCGCTACGTCGTCATCAACAACGTCTGGGGCGCCGACACCGCGCAGTGCATCGACGTCAACCAGAACGGCGGCTTCACCGTCACCCAGGCCGCCCACAACAAGGCCACGAACGGCGCCCCGGCCTCCTACCCGGCCATCTACGCGGGCTGCCACTATGCGACCTGCAGCACCGGCAGCAACCTGCCCATGCAGGCGAGCTCGTCGGCGTTCGGCTCGCTGCGCACCGCCGTGAGCATGACCTACCCGGGCAGCGGCGTCTGGGACGCCGCCTACGACATCTGGTTCGACCCCACGCCGCGCACCGACGGCCAGAACACCGGCGCCGAGATCATGGTCTGGCTCAACCACACGGGCTCGATCCAGCCCGTCGGCTCCCAGATCGGCACCGTCAGCCTGGCCGGCGGCACCTGGCAGGTCTGGTACGGCAACATCGGCTGGAACGTCATCTCGTACGTGCGCACCTCGCCGACATCCTCGATCGACTTCACGATCAACACCTTCCTGAGCGACGCCATCAGCCGCGGCTACGCCCAGCGCTCGTGGTACCTCACCAGCGTCCAGGCCGGCTTCGAGCCCTGGGTCGGCGGCGCGGGCCTGGCCGTCAACTCCTTCTCCTTCGGCTCCGGCGGCGGCACGACCGACACCACCCCGCCGAGCACGCCCGGCACGCCGAACGCGGCGAACACCACCTCCACCGGCACCACCCTCACCTGGGGCGCCTCCAGCGACAACGTCGGCGTGACCGGCTACGACGTGCTGCGCGCCACCGGCAGCTCCGCCTTCTCGGTCGTCGGCGCCACCGCCTCGACCTCCTACACCGACAGCGGCCTGACCCCGTCCACGACCTACCGCTACCGGGTGCGGGCCAGGGACGCCGCCGGCAACCTCTCGCCGGAGTCCGCCGCCGTCACCGTGACCACCCTGTCGGGCGGCGGGGGAGGCGGCTGCACGGCCGTCGCCACCACCCAGACCCAGTGGCAGAACGGCTACGTCATCCAGCCGGTCACGGTGACCAACACCGGCTCGGCGACGAAGAACGGCTGGACGGTGACGTTCACGCTGCCCGCCGGCCACACGATCACCGGCTCGTGGAACGCGACCCTCAGCGTCAGCGGCTCCACGGTCACGGCCAGGAACACGGGCAGCAACGGCACCCTCGGCCCGAACGCCTCGACCAGCTTCGGCTTCCAGGCCACCAGGCCGGACGGGAACTCGCAGGTGCCGAGCGGTTACACCTGCGCGTGAGACCCGCGCGGGCGCGCTTGTGCGAGGGGCGCGGGCCGCGTGGAGGAGGGGTACGGCTGGTGCTGCCGTACCCCTCCGTCAACGCTCGTCAGTCCCTCTTGAGCGCCTGCTCGATGTCGTCGAGCCTGGCCTGCAGCTCGCTCAGGCAGGCCGGCGCGAGCCGGCCCTCCCGCAGCCGGTCGGAGAGCTTCTGCCGGAGGTTCTGCGTGGTGGTGCCGTACGGCCCCGGCGGCGTCACCGTGCTCCGGAGCACCTGCTTGAGGTCGAGGACGACGTCGGCGTCGGTCGCGCCGCACGGCGTGCGGGCCTCGAGCACGCTCTGGAACCGCGTCACCGCCTGCTCCACGGTGACGGCCGTGGCGGGCGTGCTCTCCAGGTAGCGGGCGGTGGCGCTCACCGAGGGCTCGGCGACCACCCGCTCCTGCTGCTGCTGCGGCCCGGTGGACGGCTGCTGGACGACGCCTCGCTGGATCCCGTTCTGCTGGAACCACAGCAGCGCCGAGAGCGCGACCGCGGCCGATCCCACCACGGTCACGCCCCGGCGTACGTGCCGGCCCAGGGAGGCCGAGCCCAGCGCGGAGTTGAGCCCCGCGACGATCTCCGCCGCCGTGGGCCGCTCCTCCGGCCGGTGCGCGAGGCAGCGCTGGCAGAGCGAGGCCACGGCGTGCGGCACCCCCGGGACCCGCGGCGGGGGAGCGGTGCGGCGGGCCGCCTCGATCTCCTCCCACGTGGTCTCCGGGTACGGCGTCCGCCCCGTGAGCATGGCGTGCAGCAGCACGCCCAGGGCGTAGACGTCCACGGCGGGGTGGGTGGGGGCGCCGAGCAGGCGTTCGGGGGCGACGTAGGGCGGGGTGCCGCGGTCGTCCTCGGGGTCGCCCGCCCACGCCGCGATGCCGAAGTCGAGCAGCTTCGGCCCGTCGCCGGTGAGCAGCACGTTCTCGGCCGTGACGTCCCGGTGGACCAGGCCGCGCGCGTGCCCGGCCATGAGGACGCGGGCCAGGCGGAGGGCGATGGCCGCCGCCTCGGCCCACGGCAGCGGCCCGCGCTCGATGCGTTCGGCCAGCGGCGTGCCGTCGAGCAGCGGCATCACCACGTAGGCCGCCAGGGAGCCGTGCGGGGTGACGGTCTCCCCGTAGTCGTAGATCTCGATCGTGTCGGGATGGAGGAACCTGGCGGCGGCACGGGCCTCGCTGCGCACGCTCACCCGCTCACCCTGGTCGGTGTGCAGGGAGGCGGTGAGCACCTTGACCGCGATCATCCGGTGCAGTGACTGGTCGAAGGCACGCCAGATGATCGACATGCCGCCTCTGGCCAGCGGATCCAGCAGCAGGTACCGCCGGGCCAGAACGTCCCCTGGCTCAAGCCGACTCACGGACGACCAGTTCCGTGGGCAGGACGGGGTCCACCCCCGCCGCCCCCGTGAGGAGCAGCCGGGTGGCCACCGTGGCCAGTTCCTCGACGGGCTGGCGGATGGTGGTCAGCGCGGGGACGGTGTGCTTGGCCACCGGCGCGTCGTCGAACCCGATGACCGCGACGTCGGCGGGCACCTTGCGCCCGGCCCTGCGCAGCGCCTGGATCGCGCCCGCGGCCATGAGGTCGGAGGCGACGAAGACGGCGTCCAGCCCTGGGGCGTGACGTAACAACCACTGCATGGCGTGGGTGCCGGAGGCCGCGGTGAAGTCGCCGTAGGCCACGGGCACGTCGGGCGCGCCGGCCGCCTGGAGGGTGCGGACCAGCCCTTCGAGCCGGTCGCGGGCGGCGGGCAGCGATGGAGGGCCGCCGATCGCGGCGACGTTGCGGCGGCCGGTGAGGAGGAAGTGCTCGGCCGCCTGCCGTCCGCCGTCGAGGTTGTCGACGTCGGCGTACGGCAGTTTGAGGTCGTGGGGCGGCCGGCCGATGTTACGGACCGGAATGCCCGAGGTGGACAGTTTGATCGCCAGGGGGTGGCGCTCGCGCGCGCCGATGATGAGCACCGCGCCGGACAGCGCGGGAAGGGTCGAGGAGGTGGGGGTGACGGTGGTCACCATGAGGTGGGTGCCGTGCTCGGCGATCACCGCGCCGGCCGCGGACAGGAGCCTGGCGTAGTAGGGCTCGGAGAACAGTCGGGGAAGGTGGTCACAGATCACGGCGGTGACGCCGTCGGCGGTGGTTTTCGCGGCCGCGCCCCTGGGCGCCCGATGGCGGACGTAACCCATCCGGGAGACGGCGTCGTAGACTTGGCGGCGGGTCGAGGTACTGACCCGCACCGAGCCCGTGAGGACTCTTGATGCGGTCGCGGGGGAAACCCCGGCAGCGGCCGCCACCTGTGCCAGTGTGGGCTGCTCGGTCATGGAGCACCTCGCGGAAAGATCCTGGGAGCGCTCCCACGTTACCAATGTTTCGCCGCTGTTAATAGGGCCTTTGCTGAGAGTGCGTGCCCTTGTGCGGACGCATCCGGAATTTGCGGAGCTAGAAGCGGTGTCAACCCTCGGAGTTTTTGTTCCGAGGGTTGATCACCGGCATATTTCCATGTCCGTTTTGTCGTTATCCGACCCTTTGAAAAAGGGGTCCTTTTCGATCAGTCGTCCCCGCCGCCGAAGTGGACGTCGAAACCGTCGCCGTCGTCGCCCTGCTCGGGCTCGACCGGCTGCCGCGGCTGGCAGCTCGACCCGCACCCGCCGAACCTGGAGTTGTTGACCGGGGTGAAGTCCGTCGCGGGGACGCCCTTCAACGCCGCGATCATGGTGTCCTTCCAGATCGGGCCGGGAATGGAGGCCCCGAAGACCGAGCCGTAGTAACGGCCGCCGATCGTGATGTTGTTGAGCTTGTGGTTGATCGCGCCGCGCGGGTCACCGATGCTGACCGCGCCCGCGAGGTCCGGGGTGAAGCCGGCGAACCAGGCGGTCGCCTGCGAGTCGGTGGTGCCCGTCTTGCCCGCCGCCGGGCGGCCGATGCCGCCGACGCCGCGCATCGTGCCCTTGGTGAAGACGCCCGACAGGATGTTCGCCGCCGCGTCGGCCACCTCGGGGTCGATCGCCTGCTTGCACTTCGGCTTGTACGTCGTGACCTTGCCGTTGCGGTCCTTGATCGAGCTGATCGCCATGGGCGCGCAGTACTTGCCGCGCGCGCCGATCGCCGCGTAGGCGTTGGCCACGGTCACCGGGTCCATCTCGTTGATGCCGAGCGTGAACGTGGAGTACTCCTGCAGGGCCAGGCCGTCGGAGCGCTTGATGCCGAGGCTCTTGGCGGTCTTCACGACGTTGCAGAGCCCCACCTTCTGCTCCAGCATCATGAAGAAGGTGTTGACCGAGCCCCAGGTGCCGGTGGCCAGCGACTTGAAGCCGCCGCCGCCCTCGTCGTTGGTGACGGTGTGGCTCGGGTCGGCGATGTTCTCGCCCTTGCAGTTCTTGAACGTCGAGTAGTAGGGGGCGCGGTAGCCGCTGCCGACCGTGAACCCGTCGTTGATCTTCATACCCTGGTCGAGCGCCGTCAGCAGCGTGAAGGTCTTGAACGTCGAGCCGGCCTGGAAGCCGACGCCGCCGCCGTGCACCGCGTCGGCGACGACGTTGTAGGACATCTCCTTCTTGCGCTTGTTCGTGCCGTAGTCGCGGCTGGCCGCCATCGCCTTGATCGCGCCCGTGCCCGGCTGGACCAGCGCCTCGGAGGCCACCGGGTTGTCGCTGGCGAAGACGTGCTTCTTGATGGCCGTGTCGGCGGCCTTCTGCATCTTCGGGTCGATCGTGGTCTTGATCGTCAGGCCGCCGCGGTTGAGGAACTGCTCACGGGCCTTGGCCGTCTTGCCGAAGTCGGAGTTGCTGAGGATCTCGTTGCGCACGTACATGCAGAAGTACGGGTATTTGCTGGTGGCGCAGCCGCCCGGGATCGGCGTGCCCTTGTAGCCGAGCTTCTTGGCCTTGGCCGCGTCGGCCTCCTCCTGCGTGATCTTCTTCAGCTCCGCCATCCGGTTGAGCACCACGTCGCGGCGGTCGAGCAGCTTCGCGCGCTGCTTCTTGCCCAGGTTGGGGTCGGTGGCGTTGGGGTCCTGCACCGCGCCGGCGAGGGTGGCGGCCTGCGACAGGGTGAGCTTGGCGGCGCTGACGCCGAAGAAGCGCTGGGCCGCCGCCTCCACGCCGTACGCGCCGGCGCCGAAGTAGGCGATGTTGAGGTACTTCTCCAGGATCTCGTCCTTGGTGTACTTCTCCTCGACGGCCATCGCGTAGCGCAGCTCCTTGAGCTTGCGGGCGTAGCTGGCCTCCAGCGCGGCGTTCTTCTCCTTCTCGGTGGTCGCCGAGTTGAGCAGCACCTGCTTGACGTACTGCTGGGTGATCGACGAGCCGCCCTGGGCGATGCCGCCGGAGGCGAGGTTCTTGGCGAGGGCGCGCATGGTGCCCTCGATGTCGATGGCGCCGTGCTCGTAGAAGCGGTAGTCCTCGATGGAGATGATGGCGGCCTTCATCACCTCGGAGACCTGGTCGAGCGAGACCGTCTTGCGGTACTGCTCGTAGAACCAGGCGATCTCGTTGCCCTCGGCGTCGAGCACGGTGGTCTGCTCGGCCAGCGGAGGCTCCTTGAGCTCCTCGGGTTTGATGCCGAGATCCTCCGAGGCGCCCACGAACATGGCTCCCGTGCCCCCTACCGCGGGCAGTGCGATGGCCGCGGCCACCACGCCGGCCGCCACCGCCGCCGCGGTGAGTCGCGCGATACTTGACATGCGGGAACCCATGCGGAAATTCCTCCCCTTCGTGGCAATAGGGTGCATCCTAAACCCGGGCATGACGTGCTCCATGTAAAAGCTTGACCCCGGCGAGAGCCGGTTGGTTCACTTCCAGCTCCCGTGACTTCCGGCACATCGGTGCGGCATGGCACGGTTCCTTCTGGTTCCCGTCAGGCGTCGGCAAAACGTCGTCGCGGCGCAGGGGCGGACTTAGGGCGCTCTGGCAGCCTCTTCCAGGGCATATCTACCTGGCCCGTTGGAGGTCTCATGCGTCGTGTCGGAGATGGCGGGCATTTCGATCGGCTGCTCCACGCCGCCCGTGCCTACTGGAGCGACAGTCCCGGTGGCGAGCGATGCGTCGTAGCGGAAGTGTACGACCAGGACATCAGAGCCGTGGTGCGGACGCTCATGGTCGCCAAGGCCGTGTGCGGCGCCGCCGCGGCGCGCCTGGTCGTCCTCGGCGACCCGGAGTCCCGGCAGCTCGCCGAGGTGTTCGGCGCGGCGGCCGATGTCCAGCCGGAGACGCCGCCGGTCGCGCTGGTGACCGGACGGGTGGAGCCCGCCGTGCCCAGGGACATCCCGGTCGTGCACGTGCACGGCACCGGCGCGCTCCAGGCGTACGCGCTGTTCCCCGAGGACGGGCCGCGATCCTTCGAGGAGGAGCTGCCCGGCCGCGTGGCGGCCTTCTTCGAGCAGTACGTCTGGCCGCAGCGCGAGGTGATCAGGCCCAGCGCCGAGCGGGTGGCCTGGCAGGCCAAGAGCGACTACCAGGTCCGTACGGACACCGAGCGCCGCCAGCTCCGCAACTACGGCTGCGCCCGCCTGGGCCTCGACCCCGACCTGCCGACGATCGCGGTCACCGCGCACGTGCCCGGCAGGGACACCGAGCTGTTCGAGACCACCGCGCGGTTCGCCGCCTCCGACGACTCGGCCAACTGGCTGTTCGCCGACCCGATCGCGCACCCCCACGACCGCGTGAGATCCGGTCTGGCCGAGCTGTCGACGAACATCCTGTGGAGCCTCACCGACGTCGCCGTCAGCTTCGGGGACAGCGACCTGCCCGCCTTCGGCATCCCCGTCATCCAGTCCGGCTTCTCGGAGGGCGCCGGCTGCGGCGCCACCCACGTGGCGCGTACGCCGCCGGACCAGGTGCGGCTGCTGGAGGAGGCCGTCGCGAGGCACGGCAAGGGCGACACCATCCTCGGCCCCGAGCAGCGCGAGCGCGGCCGGCTGTGGCTGTGGATGCGCCGCTGCGGCGCGGACGTGCCCACACAGCTCCTGCCGCACTGGGCGCACGGCGCCGACTACCCGCGCGTGCTGGCGGTCAACCTCTGCTACGTCGAGCGCGACGGCGACCCTCTCTTCAGCGCGGTGCACCGCATGTGGGAGCGGCGTGAACCCCTGCTCACCCGCTTCGACTTCCGTTATCCGGCAGGGCTGTCCACCACCCTTACCCCCGCGAGGAGCAACCGATGAGCAGCGTTGGGTCCGCCACCGACCTCGACCAGGTCATCCTGCCCGCCATCCCGCCCGCGCACCTGCTCAGCGGCCAGATCGCCGCCCTCCAGGTGACCGACCGGCTGCACCGCGGGTCGCAGATCATCGGCCGGTTCGAGACCTCGGGACTGGCCGGCTTCAAGATCGCCGCACAGGGCCGCGCGCTGCGGGTGCGCGTGTCCCTGTCGGTGGACGAGCACTCGGTGAGCGGCTGGCACACGGGCGTCACCGAGCCGGCCGGCCCGCTGCCCCGGCTGATCCAGATCCGCTCGCAGGGCCGGCTGCGCCAGTGCGTGCTGCTGCGCGGCCGCCGCTCGCACGCCCGGGTCGCCTTCGACCTGTCCGCCGAGGAGATCCCCGACGACGGGCTGATCTGCGTCGAGGCGCTCGACATCATGGAGGGCGACGGCGTCAGCCCCGAGGTGCGCGAGCTCCTCGCCGACCGGGTGCTGCCCGACGGCGTGGCCGGGCTGCGCCTCGACAAGGTCGTCTTCGAGGAGCCGCCCAAGGCCGACTTCGACACCGACCGGCTCGACGGCTGCCGCTGCGAGCTCTACTCGCTGATCAGCGCCGGCGGGCTGGTCAACCTCAGCCGGCAGGGCCCGCGGCAGCTCCGCTCCAACCTGTTCCTGGTCAACCCGGTGCTGCCGCACACGTTCGGCTCCAGCGGCCGGCTCACCCTCCGGCTCGGCACCAAGGCGGAGCCGGCCGCCGTCATCCCCGCGACCTGGGGACGGATCGCCGGCGAGCTGCGCTGGCTGCGGCACGCCACCAGAAAGCTGGTGCGCGCCGCCGCCCCGCACGTGGAGCAGGTCCTCAGCGTCCGGGACGGCGACCTCGGCGTGCCCGAACAGCGCTCCCAGGGCAACTTCACCGAGCTGGAGGTGCCGAGCCCGGCCGGCTCGCCGCTGCTGGTGCTCCTCGCGCCCGTCCGGGGCGTGGTGCCCACACTGGAGTACGGCACCGTCAGCGACCGCCCGACCGGCTAGAGCCCGTACGCCTCCAGCAGGCGCAACCACACCTCGCTCACCGTCGGGAACGACGGCACGGCGTGCCAGAGCCGGTCGATCGGCACCTCGGCGGTGACCGCGATCGTGGCGGCGTGCAGCAGCTCGGCGACCCCGGGCCCGACGAACGTCGCCCCGAGCAGCACCTTCCTGTCCTCGTCCACGACCGCTCTGGCCCTGCCGCGGTAGCCGTCGCCCAGCAGGTAGGCCCCGGTCACCGAGCCGAGGTCGTAGTCGACCGCGCGCGCCCGGATGCCCGCCTTGGCCGCCGCCGCCTCCGTACGGCCGACCGCGCAGACCTGCGGGTCGGTGAAGACCACCTGCGGGGCGCCGTAGCGGTCGGCGAGGTCGCGCATCGCGGGCAGCTCGTCGCCGCCGGCCCGCGCCGCGATCACGTCGCCGCACACCCGGGCCTGGTACTTGCCCATGTGGGTGAGCAGCGCCCGGCCGTTGACGTCGCCCACGGCGTAGAGCCAGCCCTCGGCCACGCCGGTGGCGCGCATGCTGTCGTCCACCTCGACGTACGCGCCGTCGGCCAGGCCCACCGAGGCGAGTCCCAGGTCGCCGGTGGCGGGCTCGCGGCCGGTGGCGACCAGCAGCTCGTCGGCCTCCAGCGGCGGCCCGTCGGACAGGTGCACGGTCACCTTCCCGCCGGGCTCGGGCCGCTCCACCCGCTCCACGCCGGTGCCGGTGCGCACGTCGATGCCGGCCTCGGCGAACGACTCGGCCACCATCTCGCCCGCGAACGGCTCCATCCGGCCGAGCAGCCCGCCGCCGCGCACGAGCACCGTCGTCTGGCGGGCGCCGAGCCCGTGCATCGCCTGCGCCATCTCGCACGCCACGACGCCGCCGCCGAGCACGGCCAGCCGCTCGGGGACGGCGGTGGCCGCCGTCACCTCGTGGCTGGTCCACGGCCTGGCCTCGGCCAGGCCGGGCACCGGCGGCACCTTCGCCGTGCTGCCGGTGGCGAGCACCACGGCCTGGCGGGCGGTCAGCACCCGCTCGCCGCCGTCGGACAGCGTCACCCGGACCCGCTTCGGCCCGTCGAGCCGCCCCCGCCCCCGGACGAACTCGGCCGGCACGCCCTCGATCCACCGCACCTGCCCGCCGTCGTCGTAGCGGGAGACGGCCTCGTCGCGGCGGGCCAGCACGGCGGCCACGTCGAGCTCGCCGAGCGACAGGCCGGGCACGCGGCTCACCTCGCCCATCAGGTCCACCGGCCGCAGCAGCGCCTTGCTCGGCACGCAGGCCCAGTAGGAGCACTCGCCGCCGGCCAGCCGCTCCTCCACGATCGCGGCGGTGAGGCCGCCGCGCACCGCCCGGTCCACGACGTTCTCACCGGCGGGACCGGCGCCTATCACGATCACGTCGAACTCGTCGGGCACCCCAGCCTCCCCATGCGTTTCGTCCCTGCCTCGCACTCTTTCACGTGGGGGCCGGGAGCGGCGCGCGCAGGGGGGCGTGGCGCGTGCCGGGCGGGCGTCAGCCGCCGCCGGCGCCGAGCACGTTCATCACCATGATGAGGCCGTGCGTGTCGTCGTTCTCGGTCCGCAGGCGGGACAGCCGCACCGAGAGCGCCGCCGGCCGCCCCCCGCGGTCGACCGCGTCCAGCACCAGCCCCCCGGCCTCCCCGTCCGGCCTCGCGCTCCCGGTGAGGGCCGCCCGCAGCCGGGGGGTGAGCACGTCGAGCGGCAGGCCGACGCCGAGCGCCGCGAGGTTCTCGCCCACGGCCTCGCCGGCGCGCACCCCCCACAGCTCCTCCGCCCCGGGACTCCAGACGATCACCCTGAGCCGGCCGTCGAGGACCACCACCGCGTCGCCGAGGCTGCGCGCCACCGAGGAGACGAACCGGTTGGCCGCGTCCAGCTCGACGGTGCGGGCCGTGAGGGCGTCGTTGATCTGCTGCAGCTCGTGGTTGGCGGACTGGAGTTCCTCGTTCATCGTCTCCAGTTCCTCGTTGGTGGACTGGAGCTCCTCGTTGGTGGTCTTCAGTTCCTCGTTGGTGGACTGGAGCTCCTCGTTGGTGGTCTCCAGCTCCTCGTTGAGCGACTGGAGCTCCTCGTAGGCCTGTTCGAGCTGGAGGTTGGCCTCCTCCAGCTCGTCGCGCAGCCTGCGGTAACGGGTGACGTCGTTGAAGTGGATGCTGATCCCCACCAGGCGCGCCGAGGCCAGGAGCGGCACGACGGAGATGTCGAAGACGCTGTCCTCCCGCCGGCCCGGCCGGCGCCAGGTCACCTCCCGCAGCTCGACCGTACGCAGCTCGTCGCGGGCCTGCTCGATCACCGAGCGCAGCTCGACCGGCCGGTAGGACACCTCCAGGTCCTGGAACGGCCGGCCGACGTCGCGCGGGCCGAGGGCGAACAGCGCCTCGGCCCTGGAGTCGGCCAGCGCCAGGTTGCCCGGCGGGTCGAGCACGATCTGCGCGACCGGCCCCGAGGCGAGGGCCACCGACGCCAGCGCGGGCAGCCGCGCGGCGAGGTCGGAGGCGCCGCCGACGGCCGGCCAGGCCGCCCGGGTGCCGTGGCCGGCCGGCGTGACCTTCCTGAACAGCCGCGTCCGCAGGTCCACGGGCTCGAACCTGTCGCCGTGGCCGAGCAGCATCTCGGCCTTGCCCAGGAACAGGAAGCCGGGGTCGGCCAGCGCGAAGTGGAAGCGCCTGACGACGGTGAGCTGTGTCTCCGTGGTGAAGTACATCAGCGTGTTGCGCGCGAGCAGCAGGTCGACGCGGGAGACGGGCGCGTCGCGGGTCAGGTCGTTGCGGCCGAAGACGAGCCGGCGGCGCAGGTCGCGGCGGAAGGCGAACCCGTTCTCGACCGGCTCGAAGTAGGTCTCGCGCAGGCCGGGCGGCACCTCGCCGAGCGCCCGCTCGGCGTAGACCCCGGCGCGGGCCAGGTGCAGCGCCCTCTCGTCGAGGTCGGTGCCGTAGATCTTGACGCGCTCGCGGAAGGCGTCCGCGCCGAGCTCCTCGGCCAGCACCATGGCGATCGTGTACGCCTCCTCGCCGGTGGCGCAGCCGGCGCTCCACACGCGGATGGGCTGACCCGGGTCCTTGCGCTCCAGCAGGGCGGGCAGCACGGTCTCGCGCAGCCGCTGCCAGGCGGCGGCGTCCCTGAAGAAGCTCGTCACGTTGATGAGGAGGCTGTCGAACAACTGGGTGTACTCCGCCGAGTGGAGCTCCAGGTAGTCCCGGTACTCGCCGTAGGAGCCGAGCTTCAGCGCCTCCAGCCGGCGGGCGACGCGACGGACGAGGGTGTTGCGCTTGTAGCCCGTGAAGTCGAAGCCCCGGGTCTCCTTCAGCAGCAGGAGGAGATCGTCGAGCTCGCGCTCCTCCTCAGGGGTCACGGCGCCGGCTTACGGTCGTGGCCGTCGAGGGCCGACCGGATGCTGACCCGGCTCGTGCGCAGCACCTCCAGGCTGGCGAAGCAGCGTTCGCGGGCCGACAGCAGCAGGGTGCGGGACTGCGCGGTCTCCATGAGCTGCCGGGTCAGCGCGGAACGCCGGCGGAGGGTCTGCTCGCGCAGGCCGCGCGAACGGCTCACCGCCAGGGACAGGGCGGGCAGCGCCTCCCCGGGACGCGGCCGCCGGGGCAGGCGGGGCAGGCGGCGTACGTCCTCGGCCGGCGTGGCGGCGGCGCGCATGGTGCGCAGGACCGGCATGTGGCGGGGGACCGGCGTCGGCGGCCCCGCCACCTCGTAGACGTCCACGTCGGTCTGCTTCAGGGCCTCCGGCATGCTCGGATAGACCGGGATCGGCTCCGCCCGCTCGGCCATGAGCGAGATGAGCCGGAGCAGCGCCGGCGTCGCCTCCGCCACGGCGAGGCCGCCGCCCTTCCTCCGCAGGGCGCTGTGGGTGAGCGCGAGCTGCTTCAGCCCGTCGAGGTCGCAGAACCAGAGGTCGGAGGCCGCGATCACGACGTACTTGACCCTGGACTGCGGCAGTGGTTCCAGGAACGCGGCCAGGACGGGCCTGGTCGTCGAGTCCAGCTCTCCCGTCAGGGCGACCACCAGGGTCGTCTCCCCGACGGGCACGAGCCGTACAGACAGGTGCATCACCGGACGGCCCTCCTCCCCCCGCCTCGCGAACGCGGCGGCGCACACGCTGGTCCTCCGCCATAGTCCTCCCTCCCGGCGCGGAGGGCCAGACGCTTCGCAGTCACAGCGATGCGAAGAGTGGATTGGGCAGCCTGATCCAGGTGTCCCCTGAGGGCGTGCCGTCGAGCTGGGCCAGCAGATGCGCCTTCGCCATGAGGTACGGGGCGAACAGCGCCTCCCTGTCGGCCCGTACGTCCGCGGTGCGCGGCAGCCCGTCGAACGCCTCCCGCGCGGCGTCGCGCACGATCCGCCACAGCCCCGCCTCCGCGTCGCGGTCGCCGCCCGAGAAGCCCGCGACGAGGCTGCCGAACGTCGTGCCGACCAGCGAGCCGAACAGCTTGGCGTGCAGGACGCCCGGGTCGTCGTGCAGCAGCCGCGCGGCGACCGGCGGCGCCTCGACGCCGTGCCCGGCCAGCCGGGCCGGGCTGAGCCGGACGTCGGCGAGGTCGCGGTAGGCCAGCCGGGCGGGCCGGCCCCGCTCGTCCAGCACGACCAGGAGGTTCTGGCCGTGCGCCTCCAGCGCGGCGCCCGCCGCCAGCAGCCGCAGGGCGGCGGGCAGCGCGAGCCGGGCGAAGGCGGCCAGCCAGGCGGCCGGGTCGTCCACCGCGTCCGGGGTCACCGCGGCGACCGGCAGCACGTCGGCGGTCCCGGCGAAGGCTCGCGTCGGCTCGCGCAGCATGACGGCCAGGTCGGCGCTGAACCCGCCCTTCGCGGGCGCGGCGGCCCCCGCCAGGTAGCGGATCATGCGCGGGCCTCCGGCGCGGCGGGACAGCTCCGTGAGCAGGTCCGACAGCGGCACGCAGTCACGGATGGAGCCGGGGGAGATGTCGCGGACGTCCGAGGTCATCCGCGTGGTGAACGCCGTCTTGAGATGCGGCCCGCCGTCCAGCGGGGCGAGGGTGCGCACGGACATCAGCGGCCGGGCCGGGATCGCCCCCCTCCGGTACGGCCGCATCCCGAGGTCCGGCAGCACGTGCTCGCTCTGCCAGGGGTGCACGGGCAGCAGCAGGCGGTCGCCGTCGGTCAGCGCGGCCGGCCACGGGCCGGCGACCAGGCAGTCGGCGGCCGGGACGGCGACCAGGTCGAGGGCGACGACGGGGCGGTGCTCGGGCATGTAGGCGAGCTGTTCGGCGACGGAGACGCCGGGGCGGTTGCGGCAGCACGGGTGGTAGGGGTGGCCGTCCACGACGTCCTGCTCGTGGTCCTCGGGGACGCGGGGGCGGCCCGGGCGGGCGTTCGCGCGGGACAGCGCCAGGGAGGCGACGCTGCCGGCCAGATCGGCGGTCAGCCGCGCGGAGCCGGGCAGCCCGAGCGCGGCGAGGAGCGCGGCGGGTTCCCGGTACGGCGTGCCGTCCAGCCACAGCACCGGCACCTCGCCCAGGTCATGGGGCCGGCGCTCCGGCCCGCGCAACCGCCGCCCATCGGCCAGCACCACCTCCGCCCCGCCTGAAGGGCTCTGGAGCCGGGGTGTGTGGCCGCGCCCGGGGGCGTCGCCGTGCTGGGCCGTGTGGCCGGGGGAGAGGGCGATGCCGGGCAGGGGCTCGTGCAGGAGGCTTCGCCAGAGGCGGGCGAGGACGGCGGCGCGGGCGCCGGGCAGGGCGGCGGCGTAGGCGGCCGACAGGGCTGGGCGCACGGCGGCGAGCTCCGCGGCGAATTCGCTCGCTCCTCGCCCCATGGTTCCCTCGATTTCCACGAACATCCTGGTTAGCTAGCCTGTGTGCGCTGACGGGTACAAACGGTAGGAGAAGGTCGCCATGCCATCCACAGACGGCCTCCTCCCGCCCGGCGGGCCGGAGCGAGAAGCCTGGACGCACGCCACCGCCCTCGCGGTGACGGCGCTGCTCAACTGCCTGGTCCGGGAGGTCGCCCGCCCCGGTCCCGACGCCGGCACGTACGTTCTGCCCGCGACGGGCCGCGTCCTGCGGGTGAGCGGCGGGCGTTTCCCCGCCGACCCCGAGCTGCGCGCCCCGGACGGGTGGCGGCCGCTGCCGCTGGACGACCTCGTCGCGCTCGCCGCCGCCGAGCTGCGCGCCCGTACGGGGACCGCCAACGACGTCCTGCCCGCCGAGATCCGCCACAGTCGTGACGTCGCCGCCGCGCTGCTGGCCGCGCGGCGGGCCACGGAGCCGCCCGCCGACCTGTACCTGCGCTCGGAGCAGGCACTGCTCGCCGGCCACCGCTACCATCCCGCGCCCAAGGCCCGGGGCGGCGGGGGCCCGGAGGGGTGGCTGCGGTACTCGCCCGAGGTCCGCGCGCGCTTCGCGCTGCCGCTGTTCGGCGTGCCCGCCGAGCTTCTCGTCGAGGACGGCGACCCGGCCGCGCTGGACGCGCTCGCCCCGGCCGGCGGGCCGGACGGCCTGGTGCCGCTGCCCGCGCACCCGTGGCAGGTGGAGCTGCTGGGCGGCCTGCGCGGCGGGCGGCTGCGCCGGCTCGGCGACACGTCCGGCGTCGCGGTGGCCACCTCCTCGATCCGCACGGTGTACCTGCCGGACGCCGACCTGTTCTGCAAGTTCAGCCTGGACGTGCGGATCACCAACGACGTGCGCCGGCTCTGGTCGCGTGACCTGCGGCGGCTGCGGGAGATCGGCGAGCTGGTGGACGGGGCCTTCGACGGGCTGGCCGGGCACGTGCCGCGGCCCGCCGTGCTGCGCGACCGCGGTTACCGGAGCGCGGACCTCGGCGGCGACGGCGGCGAGGCGCTGGCGGTGATCGTCCGGGACGGCCTGGGCGCGCACCTGCGGCCGGGCCTGACCGCCGTGCAGGCGGCCGGGATCAGCGAGGGCTTCCCCGGCAGCCCGCTGGACGGCCTCGACGAGGACACGGCCCTGCTGTGGTGGGAGCGCTACCTGGAGCACGTGGTGCCGCCGGTCCTGCACGCCTACCTGCGGCACGGCGTGGTGTTCGAGTGCCACCTGCAGAACGTGCTGGTCGGCGTGGACGGGCGGGGGCTGCCCGCGCAGGCGATCCTCCGCGACCACGAGGGCGTGCGCGTCCTCGCCGAGCGGCGGCCCGGCCTGCCCGGCGCGGCCTCGGTGAGCCGGGCGTACGGCTGGGAGCGGCTGGTCTACTGCCTGCTGACCAACAACCTGCTGGAGATCGCCGGCGCGGTGACCGAGCGCCATCCCGCGCTGCGGGACGAGCTGTGGGCGCGGGCGCGGGCGGTGTTCAAGGACGCGGGGCGAGAGCACGCCGACCCAGGGGAGCTGCGGGCGCTGCTGTCGGAGCCGTACGTCCCGGCGAAGGCGAACCTGCTGCTGCGCTGGACGGACGCCGAGGGCGAGGCGATGCGGTGCGTCCCGATCCCTAATCCGTTGAGACTCTTTACACCATAAGCTATTGTCCTGACCATACCCCTTCACGAGTCAGGAGACAGGCATGCCCGAGGCGGTCCTGCACGACGGCGGCACCATCGAGGTGGAGGTGCACGGCTCAGGGCCGGTCGTGCTGCTTCCCGTGGACCCGCGCCCGATCGAGGGCGAGCAGGCCGAAGAGATGCGCAAATGGGGCGCGGACCCGGCGCTCGGCCGCTCGCTCGTGGACGGGCTGAGCGACGCCTTCCGCGTCGCGGCCTTCGACTACACCGGCCACGTCATGGCCGTCCCCAAGCCCGGCACCCTCACTCCGGGCAACGTGGCCGCCGACCTGCTCGCCGTGGCCGACGCGGTGAGGGCGGAACGGTTCGCGTACTACGGCTACTCGTGGCTGGCGCTCTCCGGGCTGCAGCTCGCCCTCCGCACCGACCGGCTGTCCGCGCTGGCGATGGGCGGCTACCCGCCCTACGAGGGCCCCCACGCCGAGATGCTCAAGGTCACCATGGCCACGTACGAGAAGGCGCTCGCCCCGCCCCCGCCCTCCACCGAGCCGGTGGAGCCGGGCGACTGGGCGTCCGTCCAGAACGTGCCCGCCGAGGCGCAGGCCAGGCAGTTCGTCACCCTGTACGAGGCGCTCCAGGACTTCGACGACACGGCCGTCCGGCTGACCTGCCCGCGCCTGTGCTTCGCCGGCTCCGCCGACGAGATCGTCTACGCCGAGGAGTGGGGCGGCACCCGGGTGGACCTCGCGGGGCCGCTGAGCCGGCACCGGGCCGAGCTGGAGGCGCGCGGCTGGGAGGTCGCCGTGCTGGACGGGCTCGACCACATGGGGGCGATGCGGGCCGAGAACGCCCTGCCCGTGCTGCGGCCGTGGCTGGAGCGCGTCCTGCTGTAGCCCGCCCCTTCAGGCGTTCTCCGGCAGCGACCGCATGCGGCCGATGATGGCCGTGGTGGAGCGGTCGGGCAGGTAGTCGAGCACCCGCACCTCGCCGCCCAGCGCGCGGACGAGCGGCGTCTCCGGCAGCATCTCCGGCGTGTAGTCGCCGCCCTTCACGTACAGCTCGGGGCGGATCATCCTGATCAGCCGCTCGGGCGTGTCCTCGTCGAACTCGACCACGTAGTCCACGCCGTGCAGCGCGGCCAGCACCGACATGCGGTCCTCGCACGAGTTGACCGGCCGTCCCGCGCCCTTCAGCCGGGCCACGCCTGCGTCGCTGTTGACCGCCACCACCAGCACGTCGCCGAGCTGCCCCGCCTGCTCCAGGTAGGTGACGTGGCCGCGGTGCAGCACGTCGAAGCAGCCGTTCGTGAACACCACCTTCTCGCCGCCGCGCCGGTGCTCGTCGAGCAGCTCGGCCAGGCGCTCGGGGGTCTGCACCGCGCCCTCGCGGCGGCGCAGCGCCCGCAGCAGGTCGTGGCGGGTGCACACGGCCGTGCCCGCACGGCGTACGACGACGGCCGCCGCCGCCTGGCCCGCCTGCGCGGCCTCCTCGGGGGTGGCCCCGCCGGCCAGCCAGAGCGCGAAAGCCGCCGTGTACGTGTCGCCCGCCCCGGTCGCCATGTGCTGCGGCGCGGGCCGCGCGTACGTCCGGTACGGCGGCACGCCCGCCCGGTGCAGCAGCGTGCCCTCGCCGTCGAGCGTGGTCACCACCATGTCCGCGCCGGTCAGCTCCAGCACCCGGTCGCTGCGCGCCATCAGGTAGCCCAGCCGGTCCGGCTCGCCGTCCTCCTCGCCGAGCAGCCGGACGACCTCGGCGTAGTTGGGCAGCACGGCGTTCGGCCGGCACTCCCGCCAGGGGGCCACCGCGTGCGCGTCCACGACGAGCAGGGGCAGCCCGGCGAGCGCCCCGCGCACCGCCGGGGTGAACACGCCGCCCCCGTAGTCGCAGGCCACGACCACGTCGGCGGCCGGCGCGACGGCCGCGATCCTGCGCAGCAGCTCGCGCTCGGCCTCCTCGGGGAGCGGGTCCTGGTCCTCGTCGTCGAAGCGGGCGATGAGCTGCCCCTCGGTGACCAGCCGCCGCTTGTGCGAGGTGCGCCGGCCCGGCACGGTCAGCAGGTCCGCCTCGACGCCGAGCAGGCGCAGCGCCTGCCGCAGCTCCTCACCGGGCTCGTCGTCGCCGGCCACGCCGATCAGGCGCACCCGCGCGCCGAGCGCGACCAGGTTCGCGGCGGTGTTGGCGGCGCCGCCCGGGGCGTTCTCGGTGCTCTCCAGGCTCATGACGGGCACCGGAGCCTCCTGCGCGAGCCGTTTGGCCGAGCCGTGCAGCCAGGAGTCGAGCATGACGTCACCGACGACCACAGCGTCGATGATCTTCTCGTTCGTGGTGCCCATGACAGGCGAGTACCAGCAGAAGGGTCCTCCAAACCCCGCGGACCCGGCGTCGCCGCAGGTTAGCGAGGCGTTTCGCCAGGGTAGCCGGGCTTCTGTGCACGGCTCAGAACCTGACGCGGGCTCGCTCCTCGATGTGCTCGTCCCGGCCAAGGACCGCCCTGGCGCGCTCGCGGTCACGCTCGCCGGGCTCCTGCCCAGCCGCGCCTACCACCTGGAGCTGCCGACCACCGTGGCCGACCGGCGGGCCGAGTGCTACGACCACGTGCTGGAGGCGTGATGGACGCGCCGGGCCGCAGCGGCTCGCTGGTCCCCGGCGTCGAACGGATCGCCGTGCTGCGGGCCAACGCGATCGGCGACTTCCTGCTGTCCCTGCCCGCGCTGGACGCGCTCAGGTCGGCCTACCCGGACGCCAAGGTGACGCTGCTCGGCCTGCCGTGGCACGCCGGGTTCCTGGTGGGGCGGCCGGGGCCGGTGGACGAGGTGATCGCGCTGCCGCCGATCACCGGGGTGTCCACGAGCGAGGACGGGCACCCGGTCCCCGAAGGGCTGTGCGAGGGGCTGCGCGAGCGGGCCTTCGACCTGGCCGTGCAGATCCACGGCGGCGGCCGGTACTCCAACCCGTTCGTCCGGCGGCTCGGCGCGCGGGTGACGGCGGGGCTGCGTACGCCGGACGCCGACGAGCTGGACCGCTGGGTGCCGTACGTCGGCTACCACCACGAGAGCCTGCGCTTCCTGGAGGTGGCCGCGCTGGTCGGCGCCAGGGCGGGCGGGCTGGAGCCGCGGGTGGCGGTGACCGGCCACGACCGGGAGGAGCTGGCCGCCGTGCTCGGCGAGCCGCCGCCGGGACTGGTCGCGGTGCATCCGGGCGCCCGCGACCCGCGCCGCCGCTGGCCCGTGGAGCGCTTCGCCGCGGTCGCCGACCGGCTCGGCCGGCCGGTCGTGGTCACCGGCTCGGCCGACGAGCGGGACCTGGTGGAGGGGGTCGTCGCCGCGATGCGCCGGCCCGCCACCGCCGTCGCGGGCACGCTCGGCCTCGGCGGCCTGGCGGCCCTGTACGAGCGCTGCGACCTCGTGATCGGCAACGACACCGGCCCCCGCCACCTGGCCGCCGCCGTCGGCACGCCCACCGTCGCCGTCTACTGGTGCGTCAACCTCGTCACCTACGGCCCGCTCTCCCGCACCTGGCACCGGCCGCTGATCTCGTGGACCACCCGCTGCCCGGTCTGCGGCGGGGACGGCGTGGACCTGCGGGGCGAGCGCTGCCCGCACGACGTGTCGTGGGTGCGCGACGTGCCGGTGGACGCCGTGCTGGAGCAGGCCGGGGACCTACTGGCGGAAACACGCATAGCGCGGAGGGGGCCATGTGCCGATGGCCACCCGGCCGGGGCTGGACCGTCGAACAGCGGGACGAACGTATGAGCGACGCCCTGCCCATCGGTCGACATGCCCGTCCAGAAAGTAAAGTATTGCCTATACTCGATGGCGTGCAGGGCGAGTGGAGCATCTATGTCACCGACGAGGTTGACGCCTGGATCGGCAGTCTTGATCCAGTGCGGCATCGGCTCGTCATCGATGCGCTCGGGCAGGCCACTCGTGGGCAAGGTCAACGGCTCGCGGATCACCAACCTGAAGGAACTGCGCCCCCGATCCTCCGGGCGTAGCGCGCTTCGACTGCTGTTCGCCTTCGACCCGAGGCGAGACGCGATCATCCTGGTTGCCGCGGACAAGTTGAAGGCGAACCCACACGACCCCAACCGCTGGTACGAGGAGGCCATACCGCACGCGGAGCGACTGTATGAGATCTACCTGAAAGAGCGCGCAGAGGAGGAGGGGCAGAACCAATGACGACGTTCAAGAAGTGGAACCGTGCCAAGCACGTTGAGCAGGCCGGGGGAGAAGATGCCCTTGCCGATACCCGGCGTATGGTTGACGACTTCATCGACGCTTGGCAGCTTGCCCAGCGGCGCAAGAACGCCGCCATGACGCAGAACGAGGTTGCTGCCCTGATGGGGGTGACCAAGGCGCGGGTCTCGCAAATCGAGCGTGGTGAAGTCTCGTCAGTGGATGTGGTAGCCCGCTATGTGGAGGCAATCGGCGGACGGCTTGAGCTCACCGCCAGCTTCCCCGGCAGCACCTACCGGCTACGCGTCGGCAAGACAAGGCAGACGTGCAAGCGGCACTTCAAGTTCAAGGGTTCGCGTATCGAGTCGCACACCGGAGACACCCGGCACACTGTTTGATGTCGAGGCATGCTGCGCGATCACCCTGATCCGATGTCTCAACCTTGACGTCAGGTCCGGCGAGGCCGCCTGATACGCGCTCCCCGCCGGGACGGGCGACGACATCCCCAATATGAACGGCCGCAATGACACCGGCCCCCGTCACCTGGCACCGGCCGCTGATCTCGTGGACCACCCGCTGCCCGGTCTGCGGCGTGGACGGCGTGAGCTGCGCATGATGCTGCGCGCCGCGCTCGCCCGGCTCACCGCCCGCCTACTCCAGCCATCCCGACACGCGGGAGCGCGGGCCCGAGCCCGGGAGCCTGGTCCTGCGCGACAGCTCGCGCACCGGCTACGTCATTCTCGACGTCGGGACCGGCGAGGCCGCCTACCACCCGCTCCCCGGCCGGACGGGCGACGACGTCCCGTCCAACATGAACGGCCGCCAGGACCTCGGCTGGAGCCTGGACGGCACGGCGATCTGGGCGCCCACGGACACCATGCCCGATCGCGTCTGGTACACCCTGGACGGCGAGCCGCGGGACGCCCCGCAGGGCCAGCGCTACGTCGGCTACTCGGCGCAGTCGGCGCTCTCGCCCGACGGCCGCCGCGTGCTCGGGCCGGACGGTCTGCCCACCGAGATCACCGACAGCGCGACGGGCGAGATCGTCGGCCGCCAGAACGTCCTGCAGCTGCACGCCTGGGCGGACGACGACAACGTGCTCGCCCTGGGCTGCGCGGGCGCCTGCGGCGACGAGTTCGACAACGGACTGGTGCTGGTGAGCGTGGACGGCGCGCGGATGACCCAGCTCGCCGCGTACCGGGACTCCAACGAGAAGGGCGCCTGGCGCTGGGTCCTGACGCCGCGATGATTTTTGACCGATCGTTCTCGATAGTGTTAGCGTGACTCGCGTGGCACGGAGCAAGGAGTTCGATCCCGAGGTCGCGCTGGAGAAGGCGCTTGAGCTGTTCTGGGAGCGCGGCTACGAGGGCACCTCGATGGCCGACCTCGTGGAACGGCTCGGCGTCGCGCGGGCCAGCCTCTACGGCACCTTCGGCGGCAAGCGCGAGCTCTACCTGAAGGCGCTGGAGCTCTACCTGGCCAGGCGCGACGTCGTCGGGCCGCTCGCGCAGCCGGGGCCCGCGCTGCCCGCGCTGCGCGCCTTCTTCGACGGCTACGTGGCCGAGTGCCTGGCCGACGAGCTGCGGCGGGGGTGCATGGTGGTCAACTCGGCGGTCGAGTTCGGCTCGCGCGACCCGGTCGTGACGCGGCGGGTGGTGGAGAGCTGGGCGGGGCTGGAGACGGCCATCGCGGCGGCGCTGGTGCGGGCGCGGGCGCAGGGGGAGATCCCCGAGCACAAGGACCCGTACGAGCTGGCGCGGTTCCTGCTCGTGCTGCTCCAGGGCATCCGGGTGCTCGGCCGCGCCGACCCCGACCCCCGCCGGCTCCGCGCCGCTGTCGAACAGGCCATGACGGCCGTCCAAATATGAGAACGATTGGTCAAGAATTATGAGTGAGCGTTTCGCGGGTAAGGTCGCCCTCGTCACCGGCGCGACGGGCGTCGTGGGAGGGGCGGTGGCGCGGGCGTACGCCGGGGAGGGTGCCGCCGTGCTGGTCACCGGCCGCGACGGCGGCCGGCTGTCCGAGCTGGTCAAGGACATCGAGGCGGCCGGCGGCCGGGCGAGCGCGTTCGCCGCCGACGTCTCCCGCCCGGCCGAGGCCGCCGCCATGGTCGCCGCCGCCGTCTCCCACCACGGCGGGCTCGACGTGGCCTGCAACGCGGCCGGGATCTTCGGCGCCCTCGCGCCCCTGGCCGACTACGACGACGACGTCTTCGACGAGGTGCTGGCCGTCAACCTCAAGGGCGTGTTCCTGTCGATGAAGCACGAGGTGGCCCACATGCGCTCCCACGGCGGCGGGACGATCGTCAACGTCGCCTCCAACCTGGGGGCGCACTGGCGGCTGCAGGGGGCGAGCGCGTACGTCGCCTCGAAGGCCGCCGTCAGCCACCTGACCCGCACCGCCGCCCGCGACCACATCGCCGACGGCGTCCGCATCAACGCGGTCAGCCCGGGACCGATCGACTCACCGATGTCGACCCGGCCCGGCGAGACCGTCGCGCAGCGGGACGAACGCATGCGCGACGCCCTCCCCATCGGCCGCGTCGCCACCCCGGACGAGATCGCGGCGGCGGTGCTCTGGCTGTCCTCACCGGAGTCGAGCTACGTCGTCGGCCAGGACCACGTCGTGGACGGCGGCGCCACCGCCTGACGAGCACATCGGCGTGTCTCCTCCTCCAGGTGCCGGTGCAGCTCGGCCAGGGTCGCACCGCACCGTACGTTGGAAAGCCCGCTGGTGGAGGACGCCAGGACAAGGCGGATGGCGATGTAGCCGCCTCCCGCGCCGTCGATGATCTGCCAGCCGGGAAAAGTTCGGGGCTTCGTCATCCTGACGCGACGTCGGCCCAGACGACGCGACGTCCGTCCGCGAGGAGGTGCGTCCCCCGGCGGAGGCTGAGGCAGGCGACGATGCCGAGGCCGCGCCCCGACTCCGCCGACGGCCCGACCTGACAGGGGACGAAGCACGGTACGGGGGACGGGGGGCCCGGGTCGGTCACCTCCAGGCGGACGAAACCGTCGCCGAAGCCGAGGCGGAGACCGATCCAGTCGCGTCCCCGGCCGCCCGGGACGTGCTGGAGGACGTTGGTCACCAGCTCGGCGACGATCTGGAGCGCGTCGGACCGGACCGGCGGGTCGGCGTCGGCCAGCCACAGCCCGGTCGCCTGGCGTGCGCGCCAGGAGGCCCTGGCGTCGCGGTGCAGCGTCGTGCCGCGCCAGAGGGCGATCTCTGGTGAGTCCGTGGAGGTGGCTCCAGGTCGCATTGCATCACCGGCTTCACGTGGGACGGATGGGCAGAACACTCCCCAGAGTGATGGCCGCCTGCTATTTTGTGATCGATCCGTCACCGTCCGTAGCCGGACAGACCTCCTGAGGTTTGTCCGGGTCTCCCTGGAAGGGCGTGGCATGCCGGCAGAGGTGTATGGCGAGATCCTGCGGAAGGCGCGAGAGGCGGCAGGGCTGTCGCAGGCGGCGCTGGGGGAGCTGCTTTCGTGCAGCGAGAGCCTGGTCGGTCTGATCGAACGCGGCAAGCGGCGGCCGAGCAAGGGTTTCACCCTGGCGGCGGAGGCGGCGCTGGGGCTGAACGGCGAGCTGTACGGGCTCCTGCCCAACACGACGGTCATGTCCACGCCGACGTGGTTCAGTGAGTGGCCGAAGGTGGAGGAGAAGGCGCACACCATCAGGACATGGCAGCCCCTCGTGGTGCCGGGCCTCCTCCAGACGGCCTGTTACATGCGCGCCGTTCTCTCTTCCGCGCCGTGGGCGACCAAGCAGTGGATCGAGGAGGCCGTCGAGACGCGGCTTCGTCGGCAGTCCATCTTCGAGCGGGGGGATCCGCCCCTGTACTGGGCGCTCATCGACGAGTGCGTGCTCCTCCGGCGGGTCGGCGGCGACGACGTGATGGGGGAGCAGCTGGCCCACCTGCTAGAGCTGACCGAGCGGCCCAACATCTCGCTCCAGGTCGTGCCGCTGGACGTAGGCGTCACAGCGGGAGTGCTCGGAGGTTTCGCCCTCGCGCAGGGCGATCACATTGCGGACCACGTGAGCATCGACGCCGCCGCACAGGCAACGGTCACTGCTCGCGAGGAGACGGTGCGGCGGGTTAACGTCATATACGACGCAATTCACAAGTGGGCGCACCCCGTACACGTGAGTCGGCGACTGATACGTGAGGTGGCGGCAAGGTATGAAGATCAGCGATGAACTGCGTGCCGAGCTGGAGGACGCGAGGTGGACGAAGTCCTCGCTCTCTGGTCCGGATGGCGGCGACTGTCTCTACGCCGCGAAGCTCAGTGGAGACCGTTATGCGATTCGTGACTCCGAGCAGCCTGAGGTCGCGCCGCTGATTCTTCGCGGTGGGGTGTTTCGGGCCTTCGTGGGTGGCGCGAAGCTCGGGGAGTTCGACTTCTGAGGGAAGGCCCGCGCCCACCGCTGCGGTGGTGGGCACGGGCCGTGGTGCGGAGGGGGTCAGACGCGGCTGATGCGGACGGCGTCGGCGATGACGTAGCCGGTGCCGGCGGTCCACCGGCTGATTCCGACCACGTTGTACGTCCCCGCGTTCAGCGAGAACGTGCCGATGCTCTTCCAGGAGCCGCCGCCGCTGCGTTGGTCGACGTAGACGGTCTGGTTGCCGCCTGACGTCGCCACGATGTACGGCGCCGAGCTGTTGTAGCCCGCGTCGGCCGGATACCAGACCTCGACGCGGTAGGTGCCCGCGCTGGGGATGGCGGCCGAGTACCACGCCGCGTCGCTGGCGGAGACCGGGTCGGCGAAGCGGTAGTCGGAGCCGTAGCGCTGGCTGGAGTAGGTGGAGGTGCCCCAGTTGGCGCTGGCGGTGAACTGGCCGGAGGTGGCGTTGTCGATCGTGGTGGTCCACGAGGGCGTGCCGCCGCCGCCGGTCACGTAGTTCATGTACGTGGTCCAGTTCCAGTTGGAGCCCGGGTCGGTGTGGGTGGCGCCGGGCACCTGGTTGTGGCCGATGATGTGGGTGCGGTCCTTGGGGATGCCGTACTTGTCGCAGATGGCCTTGGTCAGGGCCGCGGACGCCCGGTACATCGCGTCGGTGAACCACGAGGCGTCGCTGACGTAGCCCTCGTGCTCGATGCCGATCGACCGGGTGTTGTAGGTCCAGTTGCCGGCGTGCCAGGCGATGTCCTTCTCGCGGACCATCTGGGTGATGGCGCCGTTGGAGGACTTGACCACGTAGTGGGCCGAGACCTGGGCGGAGGCGTTCTGGAACCAGGAGATGGTGCCGGCGTACGAGCCCTGCGTGACGTGGATGACCACGCGGTCGATGGCGTAGCTCGACGGGCGGCTGGAGGCGGTGTAGTTGCTGGAGCTGGCGGCGACCCAGGCGGCGGGGCCGTAGTCGGTGCTGAGGACGCCGACGTCGGCGGGGGCGTTGAGGTCGCGGGCCTTGGCGTACGCGCCGCGGTCGGCGGTGACCTCCTGCGGCTTGACCCGCACGCCGCGGATGTCGATGCCGAGGCCGAGGCCCTCGTAGACGGCGTCGGCGTAGAGGCGGGCGAGCTCGGGCGAGGAGGCGTTGCCGTACTTGGCGACGGCCTCGTACCAGCGGCCGGCGTCCTTCCTGGCCGTTTCGTCGAGGCCGAGGGCGTCGGCGTGGGCGCGGAGGACGGCGGCGCCGCCGAGCACGTTGGCTGTGTCGTCGGTGCGCAGTTCGTCGGCGGAGCGGCCGGTGAGCTCGGCGGCCTTCTCCAGCGAGTGGTTGGTGGGGTTGCTGACCAGGTGCATGACGCCGTAGCCGCCGCTGGCGCTGGGCTTGCCGTCGTGGCCGTCGAGGTGGGTCTCGGCGTAGCCGAGGGCGACCAGCAGGTCGCGGGGCACGTCGTACGTGGCCGCCGCCTTGGCGAAGGCGGCGGTGAGGGTGCCGTCCGCGGCGGCGGGCTCGGCCAGGGCGGGCCGGCCTGCGGCGATGAGGACGAGGACGGCGAGGAAGGAGGTGGCGAGGGCTGCTAATCGCGTGCGGGCGAGTCTCATGGGGGGCTCCTCGTTCACAAGGGTGACGGCTCGCACGCTACGCAATGACGCGACTGATGTCGATAATTGACATTACTTGTGAGTTCGGTGAAACTTTTCACCTTCGTTGACTGGGTGTCCGAAGTTGGGCCCCCCGCAAATGGCTGAAAACTATTGCGCTTTGCGGCGTATGCGCTGAAACTTCCCTTCGTGACCGCGCTCCCGCGTACCCTCCTGGCGGCGCTCACCGCCGCACTCGTCACCCTCGCCACCCTCGTCGTCCCGGTCCCCGCCCCCGCCGCCGTGGCGGCCGCCTGCCAGACCGACCCGGCCACCCCGAAGCGCCAGCTCAGGGCCATGTGGATCTCGTCGGTCGCCAACATCGACTGGCCCAGCCGCCCCGGACTCACCGTCTCCGCCCAGCAGACCGAGTTCCGCGCCTGGCTGGACCTGGCCGTGGCCAAGCGCATGAACGCCGTCGTCGTGCAGATCAGGCCGACGGCCGACGCCTTCTGGCCCTCGTCGTACGAGCCGTGGTCGCAATGGCTCACCGGCACCCAGGGCGGCAACCCCGGCTACGACCCGCTGGCGTTCATGGTCAGCGAGGCCCACGCCCGGAACCTGGAGTTCCACGCCTGGTTCAACCCGTACCGGATCGCCAACCACGACGACCCCACCAAGCTGGTCTCCACGCACCCCGCCAGGAAGAACCCCTCCTGGCGCTTCGCCTACGGCGGCAAGCTCTACTACAACCCGGGCATCCCGACCGTCCGCGCCTTCATCGAGGACGCCATCATGGACGCCGTCTCCAAGTACGACGTGGACGGCGTGCACCTCGACGACTACTTCTACCCCTATCCGGTGAGCGGCGAGTCGATCCCCGACTCGGGCACGTACGCCCAGTACGGCGGCTCCTTCGGCAGCATCGCCGACTGGCGGCGGGAGAACGTCAACCTCCTGGTCCGCGAGCTCGACCAGCGCATCCACGCCGCCAAGCCGCACGTCTCCTTCGGCATCAGCCCGTTCGGCATCTGGCGTAACTCCGGCACCGACCCGCTCGGCTCGCGCACCTCCGGCCTCCAGTCCTACGACGCGATCTACGCCGACAGCCGCACCTGGGTCAAGCAGGGCTGGGTGGACTACATCTCCCCGCAGATCTACTGGCACCTCGGCTTCTCCACCGCCGCCTACGAGGTGCTGACCGCCTGGTGGTCCGACGTCGTCAGGGGCACCGGCGTGCAGCTCGTCGTCGGTCAGGCCGCCTACCGCGCCGGCGCCTCCGGGCAGGAGGCCGCCTGGCAGGACCCGGCGGAGCTGAGCGACCACCTGTACGACAACAGGCAGCACCCCGAGATCGCCGGCGACATCTACTTCAGCGCCAAGGACGTCAGAGCCGACCGGATCGGCGCGATCACCCGCCTGGTCAACGCCCACTACACCAGGCCCGCCCTGCTGCCCGCCCGCGGCGGCGCCGCCGCCCCCGCGGCGCCGGCCATCACCGCGGCCACCCAGGGCAGCGGCGGCGTCCAGCTCGCCTGGACCGGCTCGGGCACCGCGTACGCGGTCTACCGGGTCGCCGGCACCCCGTCCGCCGCCGACCCGTGCTTCTTCGCCGACGCCCGCAACCTCGTCGGCACGACCAGGGCCAAGACGTTCACCGACACCACGGCGAGCGGCACGAACACCTACTACGTGACCGCGCTCACCCGTACGCACCAGGAGAGCGCGCCCAGCGCGGGCCGGACCGCCGGCTCCTCGGGCGGCACGTTCAGCGTGATCCTGGACAACGCCGCCGCCGGCTTCACCGCGAGCGCCGGCTGGGGCACCTCCGCCTACTCCAGCCAGCTCTACGGCGCCGACTACCGCTTCGCCGACCCGGTCGCGGCCAGCGATCCCGCCTGGTACGCCGCGACCATCCCCAGCGCGGGCAGCTACCGCGTGGAGGTGTGGTATCCGGCGAACTCCGGCTACAACAGCGCGACGCCGTTCATCGTGGCGACGTCAAGCGGCAACCAGACGGTGGCCGTCGACCAGCGGTCGGGCGGCGGGGCGTGGCGGGTGCTGGGGACGTACACGCTGAACGCGGGCACGTACAACGTGGTCGGCGTGAGCCGCTGGACCTCCACCACCGGCTATGTGATCGCCGACGCCGTCCGCATCACCAAGGTGTGACGGGCGCTGGGCAGGTGCCGTCCCTGACCGTACGATGAGCCGGTGGACGGTGCCCGCCCGCGGCTCGCCGATGCGGTCGCGGTCCTCGTCGCGGCGGGCTTGACGCTGGCGGCCTACCCCAGGGGGCCGTTCCTGCCGCTCCTCCTCGCCGTCACGGTGCCGCTGCTGTGGATGCGGCGCGCCCCGCTGACCGTCGCCTGGATCGCCGCGGCCACCGCGGCCGCGCTGCCCGTGCTCTGCGCGCTGGCACCGGCCGCGGTGCCGCCGCTCGCCGACCTGCCGGTGTGGCCGCCGGCGGGCCCGTTCGCGGCGTACGCGGCCATGGCCTTCGCCGCCGAGCGGCAGCGCCCCACCCGGCGGTGGCTGCCCGTGCTCGCCCTGGCCCTCGCCGTGCTGCTGCCCGCCGAGTGGCCGGGGGCGGCCTTCCTCGTCCTGCGCACCGAGGTCGTGCTCGCCCTCGCCGTCTTGTACGGCCTGTACGCCGAGTCCGGCGCCCGGCTGCGGCGCGCGCTGGAGGAGCGAGCCGAGCGGGTGGAGCGCGAACGGCTGGCCGGTGAGATGCACGACGTCGTCACCCACCGGGTCAGCCGCATGGTCCTGCGGGCCGGCGCGCTGGCCGATGAGGCGGCCGACGAGCGCGCCAGGGCCGCGGCCGAGGAGCTGCGGACGACCGGCCGCGCGGCCCTGGACGAGCTGCGGCACATGAGCGTGCTGCTGAGGCGCGGCACCGGCGAGGGCTTCGACCTGGGGCTGCCGCTGCCCGATCTGCGGTCGCTGGTGTCGGAGTCGGCCTTCCGCGGCGTCCCCGTCGAGCTGGTGGTGAGCGGCGTGCCGGTGCCCGTGCCGGGGGAGGTGGGGCGGACGGCGTACCGGGTGGTGCAGGAGGCGCTGGCCAACGTGCGCGAGCACGCGCCCGGCACGGACGCCCGCGTGGAGGTGCGTTACCTGCCGGGCGTGGTGCGGATCAGCGTGCGCAACACCCGGCCTGAGGAGGAGTTCGCGCCGCCCGGCCTCGGCGGCGAAGGGCTGCGCGAGGTCAGCCAGTGGGTGGAGCTGGCGGGCGGCACGCTCAAGGCGGGGCCGGTGGAGGACGGCGGCTTCCTGGTCACCGCCACCCTCCCCACGAGCTGACCGCTCAGCCCCAATCCCCGAGCATGGCCTCCAGCCGGGCCTCGGCCTCGGCGGGGTCGTAGCCGGGCAGGGCCTCGCGCATGAGGTCGTGGGTCTGGCGCTGGGCGTCCGCGCCCGCCTCGCGCACCGCGGCCAGCGTCTCCTCCGCCAGCTCGTGGCTCGGCAGGCGGGTCGCGCGGGGGCCGTAGGCGACCTTGAGCACCCGGCCGTTCGCGTCGACCCGCGCCTCGGCCTGCCCCGAACGGGACCTGCCCACGCCGACGATCCGGTCGAGCTCCTCCTGGGCGCTCTCCAGCCAGGCCATCATCCGCTCGCCCGCGCGGCCGGCCTCGTCGAGGTCGCGCTCCTTGATGTCGGCGGGGTCGTACCGGTGGTCGAACACGTGGCCTCCCTAGAGCAGGTCGCGGGCCACCTGCTCCACCCGCTCGCGGACGAAGGTCTCGTCCAGCGGGTCGGGCAGGGTCGCGGCCCCGGCGACCTTGTCGGCGATCTCCTTGGCCCTGCGCTCGGCGTCGTCCTGGGCCGCGCGCAGCACCGCCGTCACCTCCCGGCCGAGCCCGGCCGGGCCGAGCCGCAGCGCCCGGGGGTCGAGGCGCAGGCCGGTGAGTTCGCCGTGGCCGGTGGCGACGGCCTCCACCAGCCCGTCCTTGCTCTGGGCGCGGCCCTCGACCTGCCCGATCGCGGCCCTGGCCGCCCGGAGGTCGCGCATGACCTGCCGGGCCTGCTCGTAGTAGTCGGCCAGGTAGCGGGCGTCGTCCTCGGGCGCGAGAGACGGCATGTGACCTCCTCCGACGTGACGGACGGCTGAACAACGAAGGGACAGTCTAGACGGCTGCGCTTCGCCAGATGTCCGATAGATCACAGGATGATGACTGAAAAGCGTCGGCAGAACTAACAAGAGTGCTTATATCGTCGTTCGCCATGACGGATGTTGAGATCGCCTTCGGCGCGGTGGAACGCGAAGCCGCGCGTGTGAGGGCCCACGGCGAGGACTTCGGGGGCGTGCTCACCCCGCTGCACTCACGTGGCGACGGCGTGTCGTCCTGGGGGGACGACGGTCTGTTCTCCGTGTTCACCAGCTTCTACGCCGAGTGCCGCGAGACCTCCATGGCCGCGCTGGGCGGCCTGCACGCCATGCTCGTGAGGACCGGCGACGGCCTGCACGACACCGCCAGGAACAGCCGCGACGCCGAGACGGCCAACGCCGCGGTCACCGGGGACATGGAGGCCACATGGGTGTGATCCTGCCGCCGGCGGCGGCCTCCATGATGGCGATGCTCGGCCCCTGGCCCAACATCGACGAGGACGACATGGCGCGGGAGAGCGTGGCCGTGCGCACCGCCCACACCACCGCCCTGCCCGCCGCGGCCCAGGTCGACGCGGGCGTGCAGGGCGTGGGGCAGGTCCACAAGGGCGAGTCCGCCACCCACCTGCAGTCCTTCTGGGACCAGAACGGCGGGCAGACCGGCAACCTCGCCCAGGCCGACGCCGCCCTGCGCTCGATGCCCCGGATGATCGACGGCGGCGCGTCCGTGGTGTCGGCGGTGAAGGTCGCCGCGGGCACGCAGGCCGTGTTCGCCGCCGTGGACGTGGCCAAGCTGCTGGCCTTCGGCGGAGCGGTCGGCGCGACGTACGCGACGGCCCGCGTGCTCGCCGGGCGCAGGGCGGTCGGCGGGATCCTGCGCCAGGGCGCCGAAGGCACCGGCAAGGTCCTCGCCCCGCTGATGCGGCGCAAGGTCACCGAGCCGATGCGCCGCGTCCTCGACACCATGAAGCTCCCGCGCGGGCCGATGGGCTCGCCGGCGCTCGCCGGCGTCCCGCGCGGGGGCGTCCCCATACGCCCCGTCGGCCTGCGCAACCCGTCAGGGCCCCGGTCCGTACGGGACGGCATCGCCCAGATGGGCCGCAGGAACAACCGGGGCAACAGCGGCGGCCGTGGCGGCGGCGGAGGCCGCCAGCGGGGCAGCCGGGACGAGACAGGTAAGTTCCATGGTGCGATCCCGCAGAGCACCAGGGGCATGAGCGAAGCCGAGAAGAAGAAGCTGAAGGACGACCTGGAGAAGAGCATCAAGAAGCGGGAGGCGGAGCAGCAGCGGCTGGGCTGGGAGTCCGGTCACGAGGAGCGGCTGAACCGGGAAAAATCAGCTCTGAGACGGCTCTTCGGAAGGTAGGGGTAGCGCATGCAGACGCAGACAGGCGACGACCTGATCGCACGCGTCCTCGCCCACGCGAACGACGACGACGTCCTCGGCCCGGCGGCCAACGACCTGCTGGAGGAGGTGTTCGCCGGCTACCCGGTGGACAACCTGCGCCGGCTGCTGCGCAGCGACGACGAGAAGGTCGTGCGCACCGGCGCGTGGCTGCTGTCGGAGCTGGGCGAGCTCGCCGCGCCGCTGGCCGACGAGCTGCCCGCCCTGCTCGCCAGCCCGCTCCGCCAGGCGCGTTTCTTCGCGGTCGAGGCCGTGCTGAACGCCGGGGACGCCGACGGCCCGCTCGCCGCCCAGGCGCTCGCCCTGGTCCGCGACGGTGATGACGCCGTGCGCTGGAAGGTCCTGTCCTTCCTGGCCGAGGCCGGGACGGAGCAGCTCGCGGCCGGGGCGGAGGCCCTGGCGGACGCCGAGCTCAAGGAGCTGACCGAGTGGCTGGTCCGGCTGGACGGCGAGGAGGTCGATCCGCGCGAGGTCGTCGCCCTGCTCGAAGGCGACGACCGGACGGCCCGGATGTTCGCCGCCGGGGCCGCCGCCCGGCTGTCCCACGAGGAGGACACCAACCTCCTCGCGCACGCGGCCACCGCCGAGGACGAGGAGATCCGCTCGTTCGCCCTGGAGCGGCTCGACGACCTGCGCTGACCGTCAGCCCGTGCCGTAGAGGACCGACAGGAAGCGCACCAGCACCGCCTCCCGGCTGCTCGCCGGCAGGGCGTCCAGCACGGTGTTGACCACGGCCATCTCGGGCTGTCCCGCGCCCGGCCGCAGGTCGGCGCCGACCGAGGCGGCCAGCTCGGCGAAGGAGGCGTCGTCGAGCGCGTCCAGGTCCAGCCCGGCGACCAGCTCGACCAGGCCGTCCGGCAGCTCGACCGGGCCGCGCTCGCGGGCGGCGGCAGCCGACTCGGCGATCACCTTGAGCATGGCGTCCACCCCGGCCAGCGTCACGCCGGTGACGGTGATGTGCAGGTTGGCCGGGATGCCCGCGTACGAGAGCTGCGGCTGCAGGAACCAGCCACGGGCGCGGGCCTCGTCGGCCAGCACGAACACGTCCACCCCGTCGCCGGCGAACGCCACGAGGGACGACTCCGGCTCGCCCAGCACCCGCAGGCCGGGGATCTCCGCGATGCCCTCGCGCAGCCGGGCGGCCGCCTCCAGGGTGGCGCGGCCCAGCTCGACGTACCCCTCCCGGCCGAGCGCCTGGAGGGTGGCCCACGCGCCGCCGAGCGGCCCGGCCGACCGGGAGCTCTGGACGGTCGCGTTGATGATCGTGTACCCGGGCCAGGCCGCCGAGGCGAAGTACGCCCTGCGCCGCATCGCCGGATCGGCGAACAGCACGACCGAGGCGCCCTTGGGCGCGTAGCCGAACTTGTGCAGGTCGCAGGAGAGGGACGTGACGCCCGGCACCGACAGGTCGAACGGCGGGATCTCGGCCCCGGCAGCGCGCAGCCACGGCAGCAGCCAGCCGCCCACGCACGCGTCCACGTGACACGGCACCCCGGCCGCCGCGGCGACGGCGGCCACCTCCCCGACCGGGTCGATGACGCCCTGCGGGTAGGACGGCGCTGAGACGACGACGAGGACCGTGTCCTCGGTCATGGCGGCGGCGACGTCCGCCGGCCGCACCCGGTAGGTCTCCAGGTCCACGGGCACGGCGACGACCTCGACGCCCAGGTAGTGGGCGGCCTTGTGGAAGGCGGGGTGGGCGGTGACGGGCACCACCAGGTTGGGCCGCTCCCGCCCGGCCAGGTCGCGGGCCGCCTTCACCGCCAGCATGATCGACTCGGTGCCGCCGCTGGTGAAGATGCCGTGGCCGCCGCCCAGCTCGTCCGCGACCGCGCCGACGACCTGCCGCTCCATCTCCACGATGCTGGGGAAGGCGGTCGGGTCCAGGCAGTTGACCTCCAGCATCTCGAAGTAGGCCCGCGCCGCCGCGTCGTGGACCTCGGCCCGGCCGGTGTCGTACACGTAGGCGGTCACCTGGCCGCCGCGCACCGGCAGGTCGTCCGCCTTCAGCCGGGCGATCTCGGCCAGCAGGTCGGCGGTGGCGCGTCCGGTCGGGGGGAGGTTCACGCGGGCTCCTTCGCGAGGCGGCCGTACCAGGCCACGAACGGCAGACTGATCAACATGAGCAGGGCGGGCAGCGCGGTGAACCCGAGCAGCAGGCCGGTCAGGGCCCCGGGCTCCTGCGCGACGGGCGACCCGGTGGGCGCCGAGACGAACCCCGAGACCGTCAGCACCAGCGCGAACAGTCCAGGGCCGAGCGCCAGCCCCGCGGTCTCGCCCGCCGTCCACAGCCCGGTGAACGCGCCCGACTGCGCCTGCCCGGTCCGTACGGCGTCGGCGTGCACGGTGTCCGGCAGCAGCGACAGCGGCAGCAGTTGCAGGGCCGCGTAGCAGACGCCGGCCAGCGCGGTCAGCGCCAGCGTGGCGGCCGTCCCGCCTTCCGCGATGGCGGGGACCAGCGCGACCGCGACCGCGCAGAACCCGATCGAGGCGGCGAGATAGCAGCGCACCGCGCCGTGCCGCCGCGAGAGCCACGCCCATCCGGGCACCGCGAGCATGCTGGGCCCGACCAGGCAGACGAACATCACCGATGTCAGGCCGTAGTCGCCCAGCCGGTACGAGGCCACGTACGGCGCCCCGGCCAGCATCACCGCCACCGCCAGCGCCTGCGTCACGAACGCGGCCAGCAGCACGAAGAACGGCCGGTTGCCGCGCGCCAGCCGGAAGGCGGCCACCGGTCCGAGCGGGCGCGGCCCCGGCCGCGACGGCACCCAGCGGGTGCCGAGCGTCGCGGCGACCAGGGCCGCCGCCATGACCGCGCCGACGGTTACGCCCATGACCGCGTACCCGGGCCGGCCGCCGCCCGCCAGGTCCACCACGGCCGGGGCCAGGCCGCCCGCGACGAGGATGCCGACGGTCAGGCACACCACCCGCCAGGACATGATGCGGGTCCGCGCGCTCCGGCTGCCCGCCATCTCGGCGGGCAGGGCCACGTACGGCACCTGGAAGCAGGCGAACGCGCTGGCCGCCAGCAGGAACGCCGCCCCCGACCAGAGCGCGCCCGGCAGGCCGCCGGGGACGGCGCCGGGGACGGCGAACATGAGCGCGAACGTCACCGGCAGCGCCGCCGCGCCGATCGCGAGCAGCCTGGTGCGGCGGCCGGTGCGCACGGCCTCGCGGTCGCTGGCCGCGCCGACGAGCGGGTTGAGCAGCACGTCCCAGATCTTGGGGGCGACGAGCACGACGCCCGCCACGGCGGCGGGGACGCCGAGCATGTCGGTCAGGTAGTAGAGCAGCAGTAGGCCGGGGACGGCGGAGAACACGCCGGTGCCGATCGAGCCGACGCCGTAGCCGAGCAGCCGGCCGCGCCCGAGCGGCCGCTCGACGACATCCCCGGTCGAGGGGCCGGTCGAGGGGCCGGGCGCGGGGCCCGGCGCGGGGGTGGTCATGGGGCGTCGCCGGGGAGGCCGAGGGTGCGGTGGAGGCTCTGGTGCAGGTGGGCGCGGAAGCGCCGCAGCGCCGCCCGGTCGCCCGCGCCGCGGCGGCGTCCCTCGGCGTCCAGCACGCCGCCCTTGGCGAAGCCGTGGATGGACCAGATCGCGGACCAGATCGTGTACTCGAGGTCCACGTCCGCGTCGATGACGCCCGCCTCGCGGGCCGGGAGCAGCGCCGCGCCGACGTTCGCGATCAGCGGCTGGACGTACTCGCGTTCCAGCTCGGTGATGTCGCCGGCGTCGGAGAGCCAGCGGTGCATCCACAGGGCGGGGATCTCGGGGTGGTCGACGCAGAAGTCGAGGTAGTCGTCCATGAGCCGGTGGATCGCGACGACGGGGGCGGTGCCGCCGATCCGGGCCAGCGCCTGCTCAAGCGCGGTCCGCTCGGCCAGGTGGGCGCGTTCCATGACCGTGAGGTACAGCTCGCGCTTGCCGCCGACGTGGTAGTTGACGGTGGCGATGTTCAGGCCGGCGGCCTCGGCGATCTGGCGGGTGGAGGTGCCGTCGTAGCCGAGGGCCGCGAAGAGCTGGGTGGCGACCTTGACGATCAGGGCGACCTGACCGCCGTCCGCTGGTGTCATGCGCCGAACATAGTTCCACCACGCCCCGCCGGTCAATCACTTGATGGAGGCCGGGCTCAGCGCGGGCTCAGGGGGTGACGGGGCCTTCCGGTGGCGGCGGAAGGCCCCGTTCTCAGGGGTCAGCGGCAGCGGCCGCCGTTCAGGTGGAACACCTCGGGCGCCGGGTTCGGGCCGGAGGGGTTCGTGCCGTTGAACCCGAACGTCACCTTCTGTCCGGGCTTGATCTTGCCGTTCCAGCTCAGCGCCTTGGCCGTCACGACCGGGCCCGACTGCGACAACGTCGCGCTCCAGACGTGCCCGGCCTGCTGACCGGACAGGAACGACCAGCGCAGGGTCCAGCCGTCCACCGCGTGCTTGCCGGTGTTCTCGATCACGACCTGCGCGGTGAAACCGCCCGGCCACGTGCCGTGCGCCGTGTAGGAGACCCGGCAGTCCGCGCGCTCGGACCGGTCGGCCAGGAACGACGAGACCCAGGCCAGCGGCGAGTTCCAGTTGATGGTCAGCTCGTTCGTCGACCACGACTCGATGTGGTCGATGTAGCAGAACTGCGGCTTGCAGCCCTGGAGCAGGCGCTGGGCGATCGGGTCCTGGATGGCGGAGTTCGGGCCGCCGGACAGCGTGCCGCGCGGCGGGTTCGGCAGGGCGGGGTCGAGCTGGTGGGCGTACCAGCGGCTGTGCTGGTTCTTCGAGGCGACCTCGCCGTAACCGGTCACGTACGACTGGTTGAGCGCGTTGCGGCCCAGGATGTAGTCCATGCCCTCGCGGACGGCGGCGCGGTACTTCTCCTGGCCGGTCAGGTCATAGGCGGTGGCCACGACGACCAGGTTGTTCAGCACCAGGTTGTTGGAGCCCCAGTCGTAGTCCGGCGGGTTGTAGGGCAGTCCGTACGGGTGCGCCCGCTGGATCGCCAGGTACTTCTCGGCCCCCTCGACCACCGACTGCCGCACCCGCGCCCGGTCGGGCAGCCCGTTGGGCACCGTCGCCAGCTCCAGACGGCCGAGCTGGGCCGTGTTGCCCCAGTCGAAGCCGCGGTCGCGCCAGACGTCGCCGGTGTGGTGCGGCGAGGCCAGGACGAAGTCCTTGAACTCCTTCTCGCCGGTCGTGATGTAGAGCTCCGCCGCCGCCCAGTAGAACTCGTCGCTGACGTCGGCGTCGTTGTAGGCGCCGCCGCCGGTGCCGTCGGCCGGGTCGGCGTACCTGGCGGGCTCGGCCTTGGCCGCCGCCCACGCCTTGCGGGCCGCCGTCAGGTTGCGCGCCGCGAACGCGGCGTCGTACGGCGCGAACAGCCGGGCCGCCTGCGCCGCCGTCGCGGCCAGGTTCAGCGTCGCCGCCGTGGACGGCGGGTGCAGCTCGCGCGGCTGCGGGTCGAGGTGCGGCAGCAGCGGCAGGCCGGTCCAGTTCCGGTCGTGGATCTTGTGGTGGGCCATGCCGGCCAGCGGCTTGCCGTCAGGGACCTGCATGCTCAGCAGGAACTCCTGCTCCCAGCGGGCCTCGTCCAGGATGTCGGGGCGGCCGTTGCCGCTCTCCGGGATGGCGAGCTGGCCGTCCTTGAAGGCCGCCCGGTCGCGCTCGTAGGCGGACATGAGCTGGTGGACGGAGATGCCGCCGTTGACGACGTACTTGCCGTGGTCGCCTGCGTCGTACCAGCCGCCTCGGACGTCGAGCGAGTAGTCGCAGACGCCGGGCTGGCAGGGGACGCTCACGTCGCCCTGGTTGGGCGCGACGCCGAGGTGGCCGGCCGGGCGGGCGTAGCCGGGGCGCAGGCTGCCGAGGATCTCGATGCCGCTGCGCTGGGTGTAGTAGAACTTCAGCGCGTCGGTCGGGAGCTGGTCGTAGAGGTCGGCGGCGATGTCGAACGGGCGGCTGGTCTCGCCGTCGGCCGTGATCGTGTAGCTCTCGCCGGTCCTGCGGTAGGAGCTGAAGTCGAGCGTGTGGACGTTCTGGCCGGAGCTGGCGTCCACGCCTCTCGGGGTGGTCCTGCCCTTGGCGACGGTCTCGTTGTCGGCGTTCTTCAGCTCCCAGTCCAGCGCGGCCGTGGCGGCGGTGACCACGGTGGCCTTCTTGGGGCCCGAGGGCAGGTAGCCGAGCATGTTCACCCGGACGCGGGGGCCGGTGTCCGGCTCGTAGACCTCGGGCTCCGCGCCGCCTCTCAGCGACACGTCGTCCATGCAGAACCTCCAGGGCTCGGCGCTGCCGCCCAGCTGGAACGCGACCTGCGCGTTCGGCAGCGACACGGGGGCGGTGAAGGTGTAGGAGTAGTCGTTGCCCGAGACGCTCATTTCGGGGGCGGCCGACAGATACTGCGTCCACGGGTCCACGGGGAGCTGGATCAGGGCGCGGCCGACCTTGGCGGGGGTGGCGGTGGCGAAGAAGCCGAAGGCGTAGGTCTCGCCCTCGACCAGCGGGAGGTCGTTCTGGCCGATGATGACGTCCCACGGGTTGGCGGTGCCGCCCGGGATGTCGGCGCACAGGCGGCCGTCCTGGACGGCCGGCGTCACGTTGGCAGTGCTCCACCAGGGGGCGGTGCCGGAGTCGAAGGTGCCGTTCACGATCTGCTCGGGTCCCTCGTCGGCGGCGTGAGCGGTCGCCGCGGGGGACAGGGCGACCATGGTGAGGAGGGCCAGTAAGGCGGCCCGACATCGGGTCATGGAGGTCCTTAGGGGGGATTGGGAGCGCTCCCAATCCTGATGGGCGGGTGGGGCCGCGTCAACGGGGCCGCACCATCCATGATTCAGAAGGGTGAAACTTTCACGCCCGGCACCTCAGGCGGACGGTGGCGGGGGCTCAGGGGGCTGGCCGGGCTGGGCTGGGTGGGCTGGGTGGGCGGGCCTGTTGGGCGGCCGGGCGGCCGAGGCGGACCAGGTGGGCCACTTCGGTGGCGCGGCGGTGGTCGTAGGCCACGGCCAGCCGGTCCGCCGCCGCCACCGCCCGATCGGCCGCGCGCCGGGCCGCCCGGCCGCGGCCGGCGACGGCGAGCACGAGCGCGTCCGCCCACCCCACCCGCGCCGCCGCACCCGGATTGCGCGCCAGGTAACGGGCCAGATGCCGGTGCAGCCCCCGGGCGATGGCCCGGTCCGCGCGGGCGCCGGCCGGGTCCAGGCGGACGAGCGCGGGGTCCGTGTGGTCCGCGCGGGTTACGGCCGGGTCCAGGCGGACGAGCGCGGGGTCCGTGTGGTCCGCGCGGACGACAGGCGGGTCCGCGCGGGTTGGTGGAGGGGTCCAGAGGAGTTCGGCGAGGCCGGTCCAGCATTCGAGCATGCCGGGCTGGGTGGCGGGCAGGCGGGCCGCCAGGGTCAGGGCCTCCTCCAGCGTCTCGCGCGCCGGGCGCAGGCCGAGGCGGGCGGTGGCGGTGATCAGGCGCAGGCGCTGCATGGCGCGGGCGGCGGCGCTGTCGTGCAGTCCGAACGCCTCCCCATGCGTACGCCGCCGCTCGGCCGACGCGCGGGCGGCCGCCAGCAGCGCGGCGATCTCCTCAGGCGGCACGCCGCCGAGGCGGATCAGGGCCTCGGCCCGGCCGGTCAGGCACCAGTGGCGGCCGATGTCGTCCCCGCCGACCCGGCGGACGGCCAGCTCCTCCGTGGCCGCGTACAGCTCGGCCGCCGCGGCGAAGTCGCCCCGCCACAGGGCGGTCTCGGCGAGCAGGCCCGCGCAGTTCTCAGCGGTACGGGGGTCGAGCGTGCGGTCGCGGCCCTCGGTGAACGAGCGGCGCGCCTCCTCGAAGGCCCCGGCGTGGAGCTGGTCGAGGCCGCGGGCCAGGCGGGCCCGGCTCGCGGCCTCCGTGGGACGGCGGACGGCGGCCAGGGCGCGGTCGGCGAGCGCGCCGTAGCGGCCGGCCAGCCGGCGGAGGCGGGCGATGCGGGCGATGGTGGCGAAGTTCGCGTACGCCTCCGCCCGGAGCGCGGTGTCGGCCGCGCGCACGGCGGCGTTGAGCTGGCGCATGGACGCGACCAGCATGGTGGGCAGGTCCTGCTGGAGGAAGGCGAACCTGGCCAGCAACGTCAGCGCCTGCGCGGCCTCGCCCCCGCCGCCCTCGCCGGTCTCGCGGCCGACCGTCTCGCGGCCGGCGAGGGCGTGGGCGGCCTGGCGGAGTGCGGCGGCACTCAGGGCGGCGGCGACGGAGACCGGGGACGTCGGCAGGCGCTCGCCCAGGACGTCGAGCGCCGCCCTGGCCAGTCGGATCGCCTCCCGCTCCCGCGCGAGCTGATGTTCGCTGAGCGCCGCCATCCACAACCAGCGGGCCCGTAAGGAAGCCGCCGCCTCCGGCGTCCGGGCCAGGTGGTCGTGGACGACGGCGGCCGACTCCTCGTACAGCCGCAGCCGCAGGCACAACGTCCAGTAGTGGTCGAGGAAACGGGGACCGCGTGACACCGGCCAGGCCAGGCGCAGGTTGTCCAGCTCGGGGGCGAGCACGCGGACCGCCTCCCGGTCCGCGCCGTCCCTGAGCGCCGTGGCGTGGCGGTCGAGCAGGCGGGCGAAGTGCGCGGCGTGGCGGTCGCGCGCCTGCTCGCGGCGTTCAGGGGAGAGACGCAGGCCGGCGAGCTGCTGGATGAGGGGGTGGACGGCGTACCGCCCTGTGGGGGTGAGCTGGATCATGCTGTGGTCGACCAGGCGTACCAGCACCTCGGGCGTGGTCCTCGCCACCTCCAGCGCGGCGTCCAGCGTGCACCCGCCGCCGAACACCGACAGCGCCGCCAGCGCCTCCCGCCCCGCCTCGTCCAGCAGCTCCCACGAGGTGTCGAACACCGCCCGCATCCCGGCGTGGCGGAGCCGGACGGCGGGCCCGGCGGCGGCGAGCAGGCCGGGGTCCGCGCCGAGCCGCCGGGCGAGGTCCGCGCACGGCACGGCGCGCAGCAGGCCGGCGGCCAGCTCGATGGCCAGGGGGAGGCCGCCGGTCGCGGCGCGGATGGCGGCGACGTGCGCGGCCTCGGCGACGGCGTCGAACGCCGGCTGCGCCCGTACCGCGCGGGCCGCGAACAGCTCCTCGGCGGCCGGGTCAGGCAGCTCCCCGACGGGTACGGGGCACTGGCCGGGCACGGCGAGCCGGCGTCTGGTGGTGGCCAGCACCCGCACCCCGGGGGCGTGCCGCAGGACGCGGGCGATGAACGGGTCGAAGGCCGGCAGGTGTTCGAGGTTGTCCAGCACGAGCAGGGCCCGGCGGCCGGCCAGGGCGGCGAGCACGAGCTCGGCGGCGGGCCGGGGCGCCGAGAGGTCCACGCCGAGCCGCCGGGCCAGCGTCGTCACGGCGGCCTCCCCGCGCACCCCCACGAAGGACACGAACACCACCTCGTCCGACGGGGTGGGGACGGCGAGGGCGAGGCGGGTCTTGCCGACGCCGCCCGGCCCGAGGAGGGTGACCAGGCGTTCGCGGGCGAGCAGCGCCCGCACCCGCCGGACGTCGGCCTCGCGCCCGATCAGCTCGGTGCCGGGCACGGGCGGCGCGGCGACGTGGGACCCTCGCGGCGGGGCGGCGAGCCGGCGGCGCAGCGCCGCCGTCTCCGGGGCGGGCTCGACGCCCAGCTCCTCCCGCAGCCGCCGGCGCAGCCCTTCGTAGCAGGCCAGCGCCGCCGCCCGGTTGCCGTCGCCGGCCAGGCGGGCGATCAGCAGCCGGTGCGCCTCCTCGTCGTACGGGTCCAGCTCGGCGACCAGCCGCGCCAGCCGGGTCACCTGCTCGGACCCGTGGTCACCGGCCCGGAGCAGCGCCTCCCGGAGCAGCAGCCGCACCCGCCGCCGCTCGGCCTCCAGCCAGCAGGAGAAGGCGGGCGCGTCGCAGAAGGAGACGCCGTCCAGGAACTCGCCGCGCCACAGCCGCAGCGCGCCCTCCACGGTCGGCTCCCTGCTGAGCTGGCGGTAGTCGACGAAGCAGGCGTCCTCGGCGAGGAAGCGCACCTGGTCGCGGTGGATGTCGAGCCAGTCGCCGACCTCGCGGCGCAGCTCGGAGAGCGCCAGCCGCAGGCTGCCCCGGGCGTTGGCGTCGGGCCGTTCGCCCCAGAGCAGCCCGGCCAGCTCGGCGCGCGGACGGGGGCCGGGCACGCTGGCGAGGTAGCAGAGCAGGGCCCGGCTCTTGGCGGAGCGGATGCCGACGGGTGTCCCTCCGACGGCCAGCTCGGGGGTGCCGAGCAGCAGCAGGGTCAGCGAGTTCCCCATGGCCGCACGGTAAGGGGCGGCGGGCTGTCCGGGCTGTGCCGAAAGGCGCAGAAGGCCGGTGTTCTGGGTTACTGACCTGCGCGCTCACGGTCGGCTCACGATCGCCTCCCCACCCTGGTGCCCACCAACCCGGACAACCCGGAGAGAAGAAGGAGAAGTCAGCATGCGCTCTCACCAGCTGATCGCCGCCCTGGCCCTGGTCGGCGGCATGGCCGCCCCCGTGCTGGTGGCCACGGGACCGGCCCTCGCGGCGGGATCGTGCCGCGTCGACCTGTACGACATCGACGCCCACAACGTGGCCGAACGGGACGGCCAGGACGAGCTCCGCTTCCGCGTCGACGGCAACCTGTTCCCGCGCTTCGGCGACAAGTACTTCCCCATGCGCAGCGGCGGCGACGGCGACCCGGCCGACTTCGGTAACCCGACCACGCTGCTCGTCGGCACCGAGAACGTCAGCTTCAACCTGCGCGAGGTCACCCCGCCGGCCGTCGGCGAGGGCGACAGCCTCGGCTCGGCGATCGCCCACGGCAGCGTGTGCGCGGGCCTCGACGAGGACGAGACCGAGATCGAGACGACGATCATCGAGGGGGACGACCCGACCGAGTACAGCTACACCGTCAGGCTCAAGCTGACCGGCCAGTGACCAGGCCGCGCGCAGCGGCTCGCGAAGGCCCCGCCCCGGTCCCCGGCGGGGCCTTCCCGCGGGTGCGCCGTCAGCGCCGGAAAGGGCCTCTCACCTCGTACGTGATGCCGCCCGTCCCCGCCGTCTCGCCGCTGGTGCCGCGCTGGGAGGAGAAGTAGAGCCGGGTGCCGTCGGGCGAGAACGCGGGCCCGGTGATCTCCGACCTGGCCTGCCCGTCGAGCCGCACGACCGGCGCCACGACGCCGTCCGGCGTGATGATGTTGATCTCCATGTTGCCGCCGTCCTCGGCCACGTAGAGGTCGCCGGAGGGCCGGCCGGTGATGTTGTCGACGCCGTCGAGCGTCCCGCCGCCGTCGTAGACGGCCTTGACGGTCGAGCGGGCCACGTCGTACGCCCACACCTTGCGGTCGCCCTTGGCCGTGAAGTAGCAGATCCCGCCCGCGTAGTGGCAGCCCTCGCCGCCGCTGAAGTGGCGGGCGGCGGAGACCTGGTGCCTGGTCTGCGTCTCCAGCACGGCGGGCCCGGGATCGGGCACCGGACGCCATTCGACGGCGTCGCCGCCCGCGCCGCAGAGCACGTCGAGCCGGCCGCTGGACAGGTCGCCCCAGGTGGTGGGGGTGAAGCGGTAGAAGCAGCCGTCGGACTCGTCCTCGGTGAGGTAGACGACCCGGTGGTCGGGGTCGCAGGCGGCGGCCTCGTGCTTGAAGCGGCCCATGGCGGGACGTGGCTGGGCGGAGCGGACGCCGTACGGGTCGGTCTCGTACACCCGGCCGCGGAAGACCTCCTCGCACGACAGCCAGGTGTTCCAGGGGGTCGCGCCGCCCGCGCAGTTGAGCGTGGTGCCGCTGAGGATGCGGTAGGCCCGGTCGATCGAGCCGTCGGCGCGGAACTTGATGGCCGAGGCGCCGCCGACCAGCGGCACCTCGGAGTTGGAGACGTAGATCCAGCCGGCGCCGTCGGGGAAGCAGGCGCCGCCGTCGGGCGCCGGGTGCCAGAGCGTCCCGCCGACGACGCGGCCGGTCCTCGCCACGATCCGGCCGGTGAACCCGGCGGGCAGCGCCATGCCGTTCGCGTCGGGCGCGCCGAGGGGCCCGTACGGGCTCGCGCCCGCCGAAACGGCGGCCACCGAGGCGGCGGCGTCGTGCCACACCGCGCCGGAGAAGGCCACGGCGCCGAGGCCGGTCGAGAGGGTACGTAAGAAGGTGCGGCGTTGCATCCTCGCTCCATCCACTCGGGGCTCCGTACCGACCCCGAGAGTAGACGCCGGGCCGTCCCCTGCGTAGGCCCAGATCCGACGCTGACGTGTCTCTTACGCCCCTGGGAGATCCACTTGTCCTGGCCTCGGGTACGGGTGGCGTGATCACAACCAGGAGGCACCGGAGATGGCCGATTTTCCCATCGTCGTCGGGATCAACCGCACCCAGGACGGATCCATCGCCGTCGCGGTCGGCGACGCGGGCATGTACAGCCTGCAGAAGGAGCGCATCACCCGGCGCAAGCACCACTGGGGCCGGCCCGGCGACCTGCCCGACCGCTACCTGCCCGCGATGCCGCTGCTCAAGGAGCCGGTGGACCTCGTGGTCGAGGGATACTCCTCCGACGCCGAGATCGAGAACCTGGAGGACTACCACGAGGAGCTGCGCGAGAGCCTGAGCCTCAAGGAGGACGCCAGGATCGTCCAGGTCTCGCACCACCTGAGCCATCTCTACAGCGCCTTCCACCCGTCGCCGTTCGAGCAGGCGGCGGGCCTGGTCGTGGACAACCAGGGCAGCCCGGTCCGGCGCCTCACCGAGCTGTTCACGCCGCCGCCGGGCGCCTCCGGCGACCTGCTGGAGGTCGCCTCCTTCTACCGGTGCACCCGCGACGGCGTCGAGTGCCTGGCCAAGCAGCTCTGGCACGGCGACTGGGCCGACCCGGCCGGGCTCGGCTGCTTCTACGCCCTCCTCGCCAAGGCGCTCTGGCCCGAGGGCGAGGGCAACGAGGGCAAGGTCATGGGCCTGGCCCCGTACGGCGACCCGGACGCGCTCGGCCTGCCCGGCCTCGACGTGCGCGGGCACGAGGTGCTGATCCCGTCCGCGTGGACGGAGCTGTTCGCCCGGCGCGAGGACTTCCTCTACGAGCCGGGCGGCGAGCCGTTCCGCCGCTCGGCGAACCTCGCCGCCGCCGGCCAGCGCGCCTTCGAGAACGCCCTGGCCGCCCTCGCGGAGTGGCTGCACGCCAGGACCGGCCTGGACCGGCTGGCCTTCGCCGGCGGCACCGCGCTCAACTGCTCGGCCAACGGCCTGCTCATCAGGCGGGGGCCGTTCCGCGAGGTCTTCGTCCCGCCGAGCCCGCACGACGGCGGCACCGCGATCGGCTGCGCGCTGTACGGGCTGGAGGCCGTGCTCGGCGTCCGCGGCCGGTGGCGGTGGGACGACGACTTCCTCGGCCCCGACCCCGACGAGAGCGAGATCACGGCGGCCGTCGGCAGCCTCCCCGACGGCCTGGTCGCCGAGCAGCCCGAGGACCTGATAGCCGCGATGGTGGCGCTGCTGGAGGACGGCCGGGTCGTGGGCCTGCACCAGGGCCGCAGCGAGTCAGGGCCGCGCGCCCTCGGCCACCGCAGCATCATCGGCGACCCGCGCAGGCCCGACATCCAGGACTACGTCAACTACGAGGTCAAGGGCCGCGAGTGGTTCCGTCCGCTGGCCCCGCTGGTGCTCGCCGAGCACGCCCAGCGCTTCTTCGACGTGGACCGGCCCGCGCCGTTCATGCAGTACGCCGTCGACGTCCGCCCCGAGTGCCGCGAGCTGCTGCCCGGGATCACGCACGTGGACGGCACCACCCGGCTGCAGACGGTGGAGCCGGGGCGCACGCCGTTCCTGCACGCGCTGCTCACCCGCTGGTACGAGCGGACCGGCCTGCCCGTGCTGATCAACACCTCGCTGAACGGCCCGGGAAGGCCGCTCACCGAGACGCCCGAGCACTCGATCGACACGCTGCGCACGACCGGCATGCACGCGCTGGTGATGCCGCCGTACCTGATCAGGAAGGTGGGCTGAGCGGCGGCTCGCCGAGGCGGTCGAGCACGTTCGCGGTGATGCGCGCGACCGCCGCCGAGCCGTCCAGCCCGCGCGGCCAGTCGGTGGTCGCGCCGCGCCAGCCAGGCCACGAAACGGCCGTCCCAGTGGACGAACGTCTGCCGCGGCGTCGGGTCGTACGGGTCGACGTTCGTCACGTCGTACGGGGTGGCGCCGGTGCCGCCGCCCGGCCGGTGCAGCGACACCCCCGGAGCCGGGTCGCCCGGGAGCTCCCCAGGGCGCGGATGGTCGTACGGGCACCAGCCGCCGGAGACGTTGTAGGCGTGGTAGGTGAACAGCGGCAGCTTGTAGAGGATGCGCGCGGACGGGGCCGAGGGGCGCACCACGAAGAGCGCCTTGCGTCCCGCCCGCGCGAGGGCTCGGCTGCTCCACGTATCCCCTGATCACATGGCCAGGACTACCCGGTCGTGCGACACGGGATAGCAGGTCGGCGTATGCATTGGGGTCAACCTCGCGGGGCGGGTAGCGTCGGCCGCATGCGCGCGTACCTGGTGACACTGACGCTGTCGGCCGCGCTCTCCACCGCGTGCGGCGGCTCGCCGGCGCCTGCCGCGCCCGAGGCGGCGCCGCCGCCCTCACCGGCTCCCACGCCTTCGAAGGCCCCGTTGCGCGGCAGGACGGTCGTCCTCGATCCCGGGCACAACGGCGGCAACGCCTCCCACCCGGCCGAGATCAACCGCCAGGTCGACGTCATCAACGGCACCAAACCGTGCAACACGACCGGCACCGCGACCGACGCCGGCTACCCCGAGCACGCCTTCACCTGGGACCTCGCCGGCCGGCTCAAGCCGATGCTCGAACGCATGGGCGCCAAGGTCGTGCTCACCCGGCCGAACGACAAGGGGGTCGGCCCGTGCGTCACCGAGCGGGCGGCCATCGGCAACGAGGCGCGGGCGGACGCGGTGCTGTCCATCCACGGGGACGGGGCCGCGCCCCACGGCCACGGCTTCCACGTGATCATGCCGGGCCTGCTGCCCGGCCACAACGACGAGGTGATCGAGCCGTCGCGGCGGCTCGGCCGCGCCGTACGCGACGCCTACCGCGCCGGCACCGGCATCCCGTTCGCGAACTACACCGGCAAGGACGGCCTCCAGATCCGTACGGACCTCGGCGGTCTCAACCTGTCGGCCCGGCCCGCCGTCTTCATCGAATGCGGCAACATGCGCAATCCCGGCGACGCCGCCAAGATGTCCAGCCCCGCCTTCCGGCAGCGCATGGCCACCTCGCTGGCCGCCGGCCTGCGCGACTTCCTGACCTGATCCCCGCCCGTCACGCCTCGTGACAGAGGGGCTCCCCGCCCACCACGCAGGCGATGTCGTCGAGTTGCACGCTGAGCAGGGTGCCGCTCATGCCGAGCACGAGCACGAGGTCGCGCCGCGAAGGATGGGCCAGCATGACCCGGCCGACGACGCCGTTGTCCAAGATCACGGTGGGGCGGCCTGCCGCGTAGTCCATGCCCTCGTGACTCCTCTCCGAGAGGGGCCGGCCCCCGCCGGGCCCTTCCCCACCAGGATGCACAGGCGAACGCCGCCACCGCATCGGCCATGAGGCCCAATTTCGTCCAGGGGGCCGGGTTTCTCTGCCCTATGGAGCCCGTTCCAGTCGGATTTCCTGACTTGGGTCTCGAACGCAAGAAAGTCGTGCCGGTTGAGTAGGATGGCGCTCACGTTGCCGCGTGGCTAAGGAGACGGCGCCCCGTGACCGACTTACAACGCCTTCCGCCCGGTGTCGACCCGACGGTGCCCAGTTCGGCCCGCGTGTACGACTACCTGCTGGGCGGCAAGGACAACCTCGCCGTCGATCGCGAGGTCGCCGAGAAGCTGCTCGCGGTCGCCCCCGACACCCGGCTCGTCGCGCGGGCCAGCCGCCGCTTCCAGATCGAGGCCGTCCGCCACCTCGCCGGGCAGGGCATCAGGCAGTTCCTCGATCTGGGCACCGGCATCCCCACCTCGCCCAGCATCCACGAGACCGTGCGCGAGGTCCACGCAGGCTGCCGCGTGGTCTACGCCGACAACGACCCCGTGGTGCGCCTGCACGCCCAGGTGCTGCTGGCCGACGCGCCCGGCATCGCCGCCGTCCAGGCCGACCTGCGCCGGCCCGCCGACATCCTCGGCGATCCGCAGGTCACCGACCTGATCGATTTCGACCGGCCGGTGTGCGTGCTGATGGTGGGCGTGCTGCACTACGTCATGGACGACGAGGACCCGCCCGGCATCGTGGCCGCCTTCAGGGACCGCATGGCGCCGGGCAGCCACCTCGTGCTCACCCACGCGCTCGCGGAGAGCGACCCGCAGGCCGTCGGCCGGCTGCGCGCGTCCACCGACGGCACCTCAGCCCAGGCGGGGTTCCGCACGTGGGAGGAGGTGCGGTCGCTGTTCGAGGGGTTCGAGCTCATCGGGCCGGGGCTGGTGCCGGTCCACGAGTGGCGCCTCGGCCCGGACGATCAGGAGGTTCCGCTGATCGACGGCGTGCCCCGGCTGCTCATGGCGGCCGGCGTGGGCCGGGTCAAAGCCTGATCGTGACAAGTCGTAACAAGCTCGACCAATGGTCGTATTTAGCGGAGCGAGGTCTGGCGGACACATTCGAGTGTTCGTGGGTCGAGACGCCCGACTACCGCGCGGTCGTCACCAAGCTGCGGGTGGAGGAGGAGACACTCGCCTGCGACCTGAACCAGGCGCGGCGCTGGTATCAGCCCTACGCGGAAGAGATCGTCGTCTGGGTGGGCGAGCAGAGCCCCGGCTGGGTCACGATGTTCACCGTGTCCGGACTGTTCCCGTGGCCGGCCATCGACTCGCTCCTGCGGCCGGGCGGCCGGGTCTACCACCTGTCCTACTACGCGGACGAAGTCAGCGAACCCGTCTATTTCGACGGGAGCGAGTGGGCGGAGGACATCTCCGCGGATCACTGGGACCGCCCCAGGCAAGAAGGAGCAGGTCTCACGGGTTCCTCTGACCTCGCCCGGGAGATGAACTTCTACCTCGCCGCGCTCGCATACAGGACGGGCGGATTCATCGACGACACCTGGTTCACCACGCCAGGGCTGCTCTGCCGCATTCCGGACGGGGCGTGGCCCCGTGCATGACCAGCCCGTGCATGACCAGTGGGAGTTCCTGCGCGGCGCGGGCCTCGGCCGCGGCTTCACCGGCATCTGGGTCGAGTCGGGTGACGCCGACGGCGTGGCCGCCCTACTCGGCGCGGACCTCACCTCCAGCCAGGACTGCGACCTCACCACCGCCATGGCGCACTACCGGCCGATGGCCTTCACCGAACGCATCTGGACCGGCGCCCACTCGGGCGGCTGGACCCACGCCCTCACCATCAGCGGCCCACCCCCGGTGACCACCGGCCTGGAGGAAGCGGGCCTGCGCTTCCTCCAGATCCGCACCGTGGACTCCCACGTCCACGACCTTCTCTACAGCGACGGCGTCACCACCGGGTGGGCGACCCAACGCTGGTACGGCGAGGTCGTCGTCGACCCCGGGAGCATGCTTGAGCCCTACCTCCAGGAAGTCGGCCGACCGGAGATGCCGGCGGCCGTCCACTCCAAGTCCTGGGTCTCCGAACCCGAGCACCACGGACGGGTCTGCCTGGAGATCTATCTCTTCCTCGCGGGGCGTATGAGCGGCCGGTTCATCGACCGTGCATGGTCGGACGAGAAGAGGGCTCTCTACACCGTCCCGTTGCCGGCGGGGATGTGACGGCCACAGGTGGGCCGGGTCAAAGCGTGATCCCCGCGACGATCCTGCTGAGCTGGGGGACGAGCGGCTCGGAGGCCATGACGGTGACGGCGACGCCCTCGCGTTCCACCCAGCCGACGTAGCGGCCGTGGCCGAGCGCGCCGTCGCCCTGCTTGGTGAGCACCTTACGGCCGCCGATCTTCGCGGTCCGCGCGTCCCCCGAGAACGTGCCGACCTGGAGCGGGGCCTTCTTCAGCGCGTTCAGCCCGCGCAGGCCGGGCCGGCAGACCACGCGCACCCACAGCGAGCGGTGCTTGCGGTCCACGTCGTCGCGGTCGTCGGACCACTGGTAGCCGTACTCGGTGACGCCGTCGTGGCGGCTCACGGAGACCTGCCCGTACGCGAAGCCGCGCGGCACGACCTTGACGCGGACGCCCTTGATCGCGTTGGACTTCCTGGCCGGCCGGTCGACCTTCGAGCTCATGGCGCGCTTGACCTCCGCCTTGGACGGCGTCGGGCAGGAGGGACGGGTGGCCGCCCCGGCGGCGGGGGCGGCGATCACGGTCGCGGCGAGCACGGCGGCGGACAGGGCCGCGAGGTGCCGGTATCTGTTCATGTCCGGGTTTGATGCCCGGTTGATCACGAAAGTTCAGTACGTCTTGAGCTTGATGTCGGTCGCGAACTTGTCGGTCACTTTCATCATCCAAGCGAGGAGGAAGCGGTACTTGAACATCCAGTTCCGCATCCGGATCCGCGACGGGCTCCCGGGTGCGAGGAAGGGGCCGGCGTTGCCACTCCTGGCGATCCTGGCGTACGGGCGGAAGACGCGCTCGTACGCGCCGAACGCCGCACGGTGGTCGCCGCCCGCCGCCGCCAGCTCGCCCGCCAGCACGTACGCGCCCACGACGGCCAGGCCGGTGCCAAAACCGCCCAGGGTGTTGCCGTACGCCGCGTCGCCCAGCAGCACCACCCGGCCCCTGCTGTACCGGTCGATCCGTACCTGGCTGATCGAGTCCAGGTACACACTGGGCGCGCGCCGCACCGCCGCCAGCACCTCGGGCACCCGCCAGCCCATGCCCGCGTACGCCCGCGCCAGGATGTCCTTCTGCTGCTCGACGTCGTCACGGTCGTAGTCGAGCGGCCCGGAGGCGAAGACGAAGAACGCCGGCGCCTTCGGCCCGCCGACCGCCGCCATCCTGCCCGGCTCGTTGTACATCTGCCCGACCGGGCCGAAGTCCTGGTCGAGGTCCACCAGCGCGTAGTGGTGGCCGAGGAAGCGCACGAAGCCGGACTCCGGGCCGAAGGCGAGCCTGCGGACGTTGGAATGGATGCCGTCCGCGCCCACCACCAGGTCGAACGTGCGGGGCGCGGCCCGCTCGAACGTCACCTGCACGCCGTCCGGGGTCTCGGTCAGCGAGGTGATCGAGTCGCCGAAGACGTACGCGCAGGAGGAGGCGGTGCGCTCGTGGAGGAGACGGGCCAGGTCGCCGCGCTTGATCTCCAGCTCGCCGCCGGTGAACTCGCCGGGCATGACCGCGAGCGTGCGGCCCTCGGCGTCGACGAGAAGCTGGTCGTGGCCGCCCGTCTGCAGGGCGCGCACGTCGTCCAGGATGCCCATCCTGGACAGGACCGTGCGGTGGGTCTCGCCCTTGAAGTCCACCGCCTGGCCGCCGGGGCGCAGGGACGGGGCCTTCTCGACGACGGTGACGGCGCAGCCGTACCTGGCCAGCCAGTGGGCGAGCGCCGGGCCGGCGATGCTCGCGCCGGAGATGAGGATGTTCGCGTTCTTCATGACCGGCAGCCTCGCGAGGTGCGCTGACAACCGGGCGACCACCGGCTGACAGCTCCCCGCCCTCCTGTCAGCCCGGGGGCGGGGCGGTCAGGGCTTCCAGGGCTTCGGCGCGTTCCATGGCGGCGCCCTCGGCGTACGCGGCCGCGAACCCGTCCGGGCCGAGGACGGCGGCGGCGCGGGCGGCGGTGGCGGCCACATCGGGATCGCCCGCGACGGCGATCCCCCGCAGCGCCGCCCCCACCCCGAGCAACCTCGCCGCCCGCACAGCATCCCCACCCGGGTGACCGGGGGTAGCGCCGGGAGTGGGGCCGGAGGTGGCGAGCCGGGCGGGGCCGGGGGTGGTGAGCAGGGCGTGGCCGGCCAGGCCCTCGGCGACGGCGGCGAGGTCGGCGGCCATCGGCGAGCCGAGCGCGGCGGCCAGCGCCTCGCCGTGTCTGCGCGCCGCCTCCGCCACGTCGCCCCGCGCCTCGGCGAGCCGCCCGAGGGCCGTCAGCACCTGCGACCTGATCCCGGACGCGGTGAACGCCCAGGTCCCCTGGACGATCTCCAACGCGGCCCCCAACCGCCCCGCGACCTCCTCGTCCCACCCCACCTCACCCGTGGCGGGGCCCTGTGCCGGTGGGACGTAGGTGTGCTCGACGCGGACGACCTCCGCCAGCCGCAGGTGGACCGTGGCCATCAGGCTGGGCCGGCCGGTACGCCGGGCCAGCTCCGCCGCCCGCTCACAGTCGGCCCGCGCCCCCCGAAGGTCGGCCACCTCCCGCAGGTCGGCCACCTCCCGCAGGTCGGCCACCCTCCGAAGGTCGGCCACCCCCCGAAGGTCGGCCACCCCCCGAAGGTCGGCCACCCTCCGAAGGTCAGCCGCTTCCCGCAGGTCGCCCGCGCGGCAGCGGGCCTCGGCGCGGCGGCAGAGGACGTCCACCAGTTCCTCCGCCGCGCCGAGTTCCTCCAGCAGCCACACCGCGTCCTGCCAGAGGCGCATCGCCCGCGCCCGGTCGCCGCGCCAGCTCCTGATCAGCGCCAGCCAGTCGAGCGCCTGCGCCTTCCCCCAGCGTTCGCCCACCGCGCCGAAGTCGGCCAGCACGCTCTCCAGCTCCCGCTCGGCGGCCCCGATCCTGCCCTTCAGCACCAGGACGAGCGCCTGGCTCAGCCGGCCCAGCGCCCGGCTCCACGGGTCGGCGGAGGGAAGCGGCGCCCGGTGCTCGCCGTCGTCCGGCGGCCCGGCGACCATGCCCCACAGCGCGGGCCCGAGCCGGCAGCGCATCGGCCGCCCGAGGGATCCGGCGGCGGCCCGCGCCCGTTCCCAGTGCGGCGACCCGGCGTCGGGCACGGCGTGCAGCACGGTGAGCACGTACTCCTCGGCCAGTTCGGCCGGCGGATCGGCCCCGAGCGTGTCGAGCAGGCGGGTGGCGGGCGCGATGGCCTGGCCGCGCCGCCCGCTCAGCCACCAGTACATGGCGAGCGCCGCCACCAGCCGCGCCGCCGTCGCGGGGTCGTGCTCCACGCTCCAGCGCAGCGCCGCCCGCAGGTTGGCGTCGTCGGCCGACAGCAGGGCCAGCCAGTCGAGCTGTTCGGCCCGGTAGAGGTGGTCGTCGGCGCGCCGGGCCAGCTCCAGGAACCAGGCGGCGTGGGCGCGGCGCAGCCGTTCCTCCTCGCCCGCCCCGGCCGGCCGCGCCGCGCAGAACAGCCGGATCGTCTCCAGCATGTGGTAGCGCTCGCCGTCGGTCTCCACGAGCGACTTGTCCACCAGGCCGGCCAGCGGTTCCGCGGCGTCCGCGCCGCAGACGGCCTCGACCGCCTCCAGCCGCGCGCCGCCCGCGAACACCGCGAACCGCCGGGCCAGCTCCTGCTCCTCCTCGGCGAGCAGGCTCCAGCTCCACTCGACGACCGCGTGCAGCGTACGGTGGCGGGCGGCCGCGCTGCGGTCGCCGCGCGACAGCAGCGCGAACCGGCCGTGCTTGGCCAGGCGGGCGGCGATCTCGGCGACGCCGAACGTACGCACGCGGGCCGCGGCCAGCTCGATCGCCAGCGGCAGGCCGTCGAGCGCGGCGCAGATCCGGCGTACCGCGTCGAGGTTGTCCGGGCCGAGCGCGAAGCCCTGGCGTACGGCGGCGGCCCGGTCGGCGAAGAGCCGGACGGCGGCCGACGCGGCCAGCGGGGCGAGCGGGACCAGGTGCTCGCCGGTGATGCCCAGCGGCTCCCTGCTGGTGGCGAGCACGGTCAGGCGGGGGCAGGAGGTGAGCAGCCGGCGGGCCAGCGCGGCGGCCCCGGCGACGACGTGCTCGCAGTTGTCCAGGACGAGGGTCAGCTCCCGTTCGGCCAGCGCGGCCACCACGCGCCCGGCGGCGTCGCCCGCCCCTCCGGCCTCCGGGGCCCGCAGCGCGGGCTCGCGCAGCCCGAGCGCCCCGAGCACGGCCGCCGCCACCTGCCCGCCGGTCGCGGGACCCGGGTCCACGAGGGAGAGGTCCACGAAACAGACCTCCCGCCGTACGTCCCGCCCGGTGGTGGCCTCGACGGCGAGGCGGGTCTTGCCGGTGCCGCCGGGGCCGACGATCGTCACCAGCCGGGCCTCCGCCAGGGCGCGGATCCTGGCCAGCTCCTCCTCCCGCCCCACGAAGCTGGTGAACGGCATCGGCGGCCGGCTCCACCCCACCGCCCCCGGACCGAAGGCCGGGCCGAGGGTGGGTCCGGTGCCGCGCAGGATCTCCAGGTGCAGGGCGGCCAGCTCGGGTGACGGGTCCGCGCCGAGCTCGTCGGCGAGCAGCCGCCGCGTCTCGTCGTACACGGCCAGCGCCTCGGCCTGCCGCCCGGCGGCGTGCAGGGCGCGCATGAGCAGCCCGCGCGCCCGTTCGCGCAGCGGGTGGGCGGCCACCAGTTCCCGCAGCGCCGCCACCGGGCCGGCCTCGGGCAGCGCCAGCTCGGCCGCCAGCAGGTCCTCCCGCGCCGACACGCGCAGCTCCTCCAGCCGCCGCGCCTGCGCGGCGGCGAACGGCGCGTCGGGGACGTCGGCGAGCGCCGGGCCCCGCCACAGCTCCAGCGCGTCCCCGAGGACCGCCGCCGCCCGCGCCGACAGCCCGTGGGCGAGCAGCCGCCGCCCCTCGCGGGCGAGGCGTTCGAAGCGGTGGGCGTCGACGTCCTCCCGCTCGACGGCCAGCCGGTAGCCGGCGCCGTGGAACTCGATCAGCCGCCCGGGCAGGACCCGGCGCAGGCGGGAGACCTGGGCCTGGACGGCGTTGGCGGCGCCGGCGGGCGGGTGGTCGCCGTACTGGCCGTCGATGAGGCGTTCGACGCTCACCGTGCGGCCGGCGTCGAGGAGCAGCAGGGCGAGCAGGGCCCGCGGGCGCGGCCCGCCGACGGCGAGCTCCCGGCCGTCGGAGGCGCGGACCGTGAGCGGGCCCAGGATGCCGAACTGCACGTCCCGATTGTCGCCCATGCCCGGACGTCGGAGCCGGTCCGGTCAGCCCGCCGGGGCCGCCGTCGCGCGGCGCACCCAGGAGGCGAGCCAGATCGTGGCGAGGGCCGCGTACACGGTGAGCAGCGCGAGCGCCGGCAGGCCGGCCACCGCCGCGACGACGGCGGCCACCGCCAGGAGGAAGGTCCAGACATACAGGGTCGCGCGGCCGTTCGGCGCGCCCAGGTGCGCCGCCTCCTGCACCGGCGTGACCAGGGCCATGACCGCCGCGCCCGCCACGCCCAGCGCCTCCGCGCCCAGGGCGACGCCGAGCCCGAGCGCCGCGGCGCCGGCGGCGAGCAGCGAGCAGCAGACGCCCGCGACCCTGGCCTCAGCCCCCTCGAACAGCAGCCGGGTGGCCCGCGCGCGAGCCAGCCGCAGCACCGTCACCGTCTCGAAGACCCACGCCACCCAGTGCATCAGGGCGATGAGCACGAACACCGCGATCAGCGGCGGGACCGCCGGCAGCAGCAACAGCAGCCGCCACCCGCCCCGGTACCGCCGCCGCAGCTCCGACAGCTTGCGCTGCAGCGGGTTGCGCTGCTTGAGCGCCTCGACCAGCAGGTCCCTGGCCGCGCCGAAGCCCGGATCGAGGAGCAGCACCTCGCGGAAGTGCCCGGCCGCGGCCTTCGGATCGCCGAAGGCGAGCGCCGCCCGGCCCGCCGCCAGGTGAGCGATGGTGCTCTCCGGGTCGAGCCGGAGCGCGTGCGCCGCCGTCATGCGGGCCGGCTCGGCCTCGCCGAGCATGGTGTGCGCCACCGACAGCAGCGCCGCCAGGTCCACGTCCTCCGGATCGACGGCGAGGCCGGCGCGGGCCGCCTCCGCCATCTGCCGCCACCGGCCCGCCGCCGAGTGGGCGCGGGCCAGCAGCTCCCACACCGCCGCCTGCTCCGGGGCGTGCGCGAGCGCCGTCTCGGCGGCCCGCACCGCTTCGCCGGCCCGGCCCGAGCGGTAGTGGACCTGGCCGGCGACGTAGTGCGGGAACCAGTGGCCGGGAGCCAGCCGGACGGCCTCGCGCGCCTCCTCGGCGGCCTCCGCCGCCTTGCCCTGGCCGATGAGGGCGAGGGCCAGCAGGCAGTGGGCGGTCTCCTGCTCGGGCTCGGCGGTCAGGACGCCGCGCAGCTCCCGCTCGGCGTCGGCGGGACGGCTCAGCCTCAGCAGCGTCCGCGCCCGCTCCAGGGACTCGCCCGTCCTCACCACTTGCCCTTGACCCAGGGCAGCAGGTCGTCCCAGGCGCCGGACTCGTTCGCGTGCAGGACGTAGTTGCGGGCCGTCGCCATCCACTCCCGTACGGCGGTGGGGCGGGCGGCCTTCGCCGCGGCCAGCAGGTCCATGGTGGTCAACGGGACCGGGTGGCCGGCCCGCATCGACTCGTGCAGCTTGACCTCGACCGCCCGGTCCACCACGCCCTTCAGGTCCGCGCCCACCATGTGCTCCGTGGCCCGCGCGACCGCGTCGAAGTCCAGCTCCGCCACCGGCTTGTCCCGGCAGAGGATGCGCAGGATGGCGGCGCGGGCGCCCGCGTCCGGCGGCGGCACGAACACGAGCTGGTCGAAGCGGCCGGGGCGGCGGAAGGCCACGTCGATGTACCAGGGGGCGTTCGTGGCGGCCAGGACGAGCACGCCCTCGTTGGCGTCCTGGTCCACGCCGTCCAGCTCGGCGAGGAACTGGTTCACGATCTGGCGGTTGTGGGTGTTGCGGGCGTCGGAGCGGCGGGCGGCGAGGGCGTCCACCTCGTCGAAGAACAGCACGCACGGGCGGTGGCGCCGGGCCAGGTCGAACGTGGCGCGCAGGTTGCGCTCGCTGGAGCCGATGTACATGTCGAGGATGTCGGCCAGGCCGACGCTGATGAACGCCGCCCCCAGCTCGCCGGCCGCCGCCCTGGCCAGATGGGTCTTGCCCGCGCCCGGGGGGCCGTACAGCAGGACGCCGCCGCCGGCGCGCTTGCCGTAGGCGGCGAAGAGCTCGGGCTGCTGGAGGGGGAGGAGGAGCTTGACGCGCAGGGACTCCTTGACGGCGTCCATGCCTGCGACGTCGGCGAACGTCGTCCGCGCCCGCTCCACCTCCGCCGGCCCGTCCCCCGGCCCCCCGCCGGTCATCGGCCCGCCGCCCGTCATCGGACCGCCGCCGGGCCGCGCCCCCGCTCCGGGGTGCGCCCACCGCCCTCCTTCCGGCCCCGACGGCCCTGCAGGAGAGGAGGGAGCGACCGGTCCTGCAGGGGAGGAGGCGGAGGGTCCTGCGGAGGAGGGAGCTGGCGGCCCTGCAGGGGAGGGGGCGGAGGAGGGAGCCGGTGGTCCTGCGGGAGAGGAGGCCGGCGGGGCCGGGGAGGAGGGAGTCGGTGGTCCTGCGGGAGAGGAGGCGGGTGGGGCCGGGGAGGAGGGAGAGTGCGGCCCCGACGGGGAGGGGGCGGGCGGGGCGGGGGGGGGGGAGGCGGGGAGGGTGAGGGCGGTGGCGACGTCCGGGTCGGCGACCGACGGGTCGCGGGTGACGGCGTCGTAGTAGCGGTAGGCGGCGCGGCCGAAGTCGCCCTCGCCGAGCAGCGCGCGGGCCGCGACGACGCCCAGGCGCGGCGGGTAGCCGGGCGCCGCGAGGAACGGCTCCAGCGCCGCCAGCGCCTCGCCGTACGCGCTCCGCCGCACGAACGTCTCCGCCAGCCCCGCCATCACGTCCGGGTCCTGGGGGGCGAGCATGAGCGCGGCCCGGAGTTCCGCCTCGGCCTCGGCGAGGTGCCCTTTGGCCAGCAGTTGCTCGCCGAGGTGCCGCCGGAGCGGGAGATTGCCCGGAGACAGGCGAGCCGCCTCCCGGAGCGCCTGGAGGCCGGCGTCTTCGAGCACGGTCCCGGTCCCTTCTGTCAGAGAAACATCACTTCTGTACGGGACTACGCAGGCTATCGAAGTGATCGGGAGCGGCGTGCCCGCTTCCCGCGAGGCTGCGGAAAACCACAGGTCGATCCGGGCATCCGCATCATTCCGGCAGGCAGGGCCGGGTCCGTAGCGTTCCCGTACATGATCGGAAAGTTGATCGACGTCCCGCGCCGCGCCGCGGCGGGCCTCGGCGCGGCGCTGGTGCTGGCGTGCGCCGTCCTGCTGACGGCGATGACGGACAGCACCATGCAGCCCGTGCCCGCCTCCGCCCCGCCCGCCGAGTTCAGCGCCGAGCGGGCGCTCACCCACCTGGAGCGCTTCGCCACCGAGCCGCGCCCCATCGGCGGCGCCGCGGCAGAGCGGGCCAGGAACTACCTGGTCGGCCAGTTGCGCGCGGCCGGGCTGGACGTCGAGGTGCAGCGGGCCGTGGGCGCGAACGCCTCCACCGGTCTCGCCTCGTTCGGGCTGGTGCACAACATCGTCGCCACCCGGCGCGGCGCCGACCCGACGGGCACGGTCCTGATCGCCGCGCACTACGACTCGGCGGCGATGGGCCCCGGGGTCTCCGACGACGCCGCCGCCGTGGCGTCCATGCTGGAGACCGTACGGGCGCTCGGCGACGCGCCGCTCCGCAACGACCTCGTGCTGCTCATGACCGACGGCGAGGAGGACGGCGTGCTCGGCGCGGGGGCGTTCGTCAGGGAGCACCCGCTGGGCCGGGCCGGGGGCGTGCTGCTGAACTGGGAGGCGAGGGGCGTCTCCGGGCCGTCGCTGATGTTCGAGACCTCGCGGGACAGCGCCGGGCTGGTGGAGACGTACGCCGCCGCCGCGCCGCGCCCGCGCGGCGACTCGACGATGGCGGCGCTGTACCGGCTGCTGCCCAACAACACCGACTTCACCCCGCTCACGGCGGCCGGCTTCGAGGGGCTGAACTTCGCCTACATCGAGCGCTCCTCGCACTACCACACGGCCGGCGACTCCCTCGCGAACCTGGACCGGGGCAGCCTGCAGCACCACGGCTCGACCATGCTGGCGCTGGCCCGCGCGCTCGGCGGGGCCGACCTGCCCGCGCTGCGCGGCGACCACGACGCCACCTACTTCCGTCTCTTCGGCGCGATGATCACGTATTCGGACGCGCTGGTGTGGCCGCTCGCCGGGCTCGCCGCCGCGGCGGTCGTGGGGCTCGCGGCCGTGGCCAGGCGCAGGCGGCTGCTCAGCGTGCCGCGGCTGGTCGTGGCGGCGGTGTCGGGGCCGGCGCCGCTGGTGGTGTCCGTGCTGCTGGCGCAGGGGCTGTGGGAGCTGCTGGTGGCCTGGCGGCCCGCGTACGACGGGATGGGCGGGCTGCTGCACCGGCCGGACGCCTTCCGCGCGGCCGTGGTGGCGCAGACCGCGCTCGCGGTGCTGGCCTGCTGCTGCTGCTGCTGCGGCGGCGGCTCGGTCCGGCCGCGCTGGCGGTCGGCGGGCTCGTCTGGCCGGCGGCGCTGACGCTCGGCGCGGTGCCGGCCGCGATGCTGCTGTCCGGGCTGGCCAGGACCGTCTTCGACGGGATGGGGCTGGCGCTCGGCGGCGCGGCCGCGCTGGTGGCGGCGCTGCTCGGACTCCTGCTCCTCCCTCTCGCCGAACTGCCCCTGCGGGACCCGCGCCCCGAGCCGGGCCGGGAGCCGGGCCTGCCCGGGCAGGGCCGGTCCCGGGCGCGTCGGTCCGAGAGGGGTGCGCCGGTCCGGGGGCTGCGGCTGGTGCCGGTGGTCCTGCTCGTGCCCGTGCTGGTCGCCGTCGGCCTCGCCGACGACCGCTTCGACGCGCGCAACCCCGGCCGCACCCACCTCGCGTACGTCATGGACGCCGGCGCCCGCACCGCGAACTGGGTCAGCGCCGACCCGGAGCCGCCCGCCTGGACCAGGAGGTACGTCACCGCCCGCGACACCACGGCGCTGCCCCCCGGCTACGCCCGCGGCGCCACGCTCTGGACCGGCCCCGCCCCGGCCCTCGACCGGGCCGCCGAGCCCCGCCTGACCGTGCTGCGCCGCGACGGCGGGACGATCGTGCTGCGCGTGAACGCGGGCCGGGCCGCCCGCTCGCTCACGCTCAGGATCGAGCGCCCGCTGACCGAGGCGACGGCGGTCACCGCCGGGGCGGCCCCCGTGACCGTCCGCGTGGCCGGCGTGCGGGCGAACACCTGGCCGGGCGAGGTCCGCTTCCGCGGCCTGCCGGACGGGGGAGCCCGCCTCACCCTGCGCGTCCAGGGCGCGGGCGAGGTGCGGATCACCGCGATCGCCGAGGCCGACGGCCTGGCCGCGGTGCCGGGTTTCGTCCCCAGGCCGCCGGAGCTCGTGGCGGCCACCCGCGAGGACGGCGACCTGATCGCGATCACCCGTACCTACCATTTCTGACCAGACATCGGGAGTGCGACACTGAACCCATGGTGGATGACGAGCATCGCCCCCTGATGCCGAACATGCGGCTGGACGAGCTGCTGTCCGAACTTCAAGTACGCCTCAACGCCGTGCTGGCCACCCGCGACCGCGTGCACGCCCTGCTGGAGGCGGTCGTGTCGGTGGGCAGCGACCTCGACCTCGAGACCGTGCTGCGTACCATCGTGGAGACCGCGACCAAGCTGGTGGACGCCAGCTACGGCGCGCTCGGGGTGGTCGGGCAGGAACAGACTCTCGTGCAGTTCATCCCGGTGGGGCTGAGCGACGAGGAGATCGCGGCCATCGAGCACTGGCCCCACGGGCTGGGCCTGCTCGGTCTGCTGATCAAGGACGCCCGGCCGCTGCGGCTGGGCCGGATCTCCGACCATCCCGAGTCCTACGGCTTCCCGCCCGGTCACCCCCCGATGGGCACCTTCCTCGGCGTGCCCGTCCGGGTCAGGGACGAGGTGTTCGGCAACCTCTACCTGACGGAGAAGCGCGGCGGCGGCGAGTTCGACGAGGAGGACGAGGCCATCGTGATCGCGCTGGCCACGGCCGCCGGCGTCGCCGTCGAGAACGCCCGCCTCTACGAGGAGTCGCGCCGCCGCGAGGCGTGGCTGGAGGCGTCCACCGAGGTGACCACCCGGCTGCTGTCCGGCGGCGGCACCCGCGAGGTGCTGACCATGGTGGCGGCACGGGCCCGGCAGATGACCGACGCCGACCTGGTCAGGATCCTGCTGCCCGATCCGGCGGGCGAGCGGCTGCTGGTCGAGTTCGCGGAGGGCGCGGACGAGGGCGAGCTGACGGAGATGTCGTACGCCCTCGACGCGACGGCGGCCGGCGAGGTCTTCCGCCAGGGGCGGCCGCTCCACTCGCCCGAGCCGCTCGACGCCGGCTCCCGGCTGCGCGACCTCGGCTACGGCCCCGAGCTGCTGCTGCCGCTCGGCGCGGGCAGCTCGGTGCGCGGCGTGCTGGCCCTCGCCAAGTGCGTCGGCCGCATGCCGTTCAGCGCGGGCGACGTGCGCGCGCTGGAGGCGTTCGGCGGGCAGGCGGCGATCGCGCTGGAGCTGGCCGACACCCGCCGCGACGCCGAGCGGCTGAGCCTGCTGGAGGACCGCGACCGCATCGCGAAGGACCTGCACGACGTGGTCATCCAGCGGCTGTTCGCCACGGCCATGACGCTGATGAGCACGGTCCGGCTGGTCGAGCACCCGGAGGCGTCCGGCCGCCTCCAGCACGCGATCGACGAGCTGGACGAGACCATCCGGCAGATCCGCTCGACCATCTTCGCCCTCCAGAACGTCAGGGAGACCGCGGCCCCGAGCCTGCGCGCCCAGATCGTGGAGCTGGTCGAGGGCGCGCGGGGCCATCTCGGCTTCATGCCGGGGCTGCGCATGGAGGGTCAGCTCGACGCCCGGATCTCCGACGACCTCGCCGAGCAGTTGCTCGCCGTCCTGCGCGAGACGCTGTCGAACGTGGTCCGCCACGCCAAGGCGACCAGGGCCGACGTGGCGGTGGAGGTGACGGGCGGCCTGCTGGCGCTGTCGGTGCGCGACAACGGCGTGGGCCTGCCGTCCGGCGGCCGGCGCAGCGGCCTGCGCAACCTGGAGGAGCGCGCCACGCGACTCGGGGGCTCGTTCACGGCGGAGCCGGGGGAGCAGGGCGGGACCGTGGTCAGGTGGAGTGTTCCCCTGTGATCCGGCGTCCGGTCACCTGCTCCAGGCTGACCCGGATGAAGTGGTCGAGGCCGCCCGGCACCCACGGGTCGAGCGGCAGCTCGGCCAGCCGGGCCGTCTCGGCGGGGTCGGTGACCGCGGTGGCGTGCCCGACGACGCTCACCGACCAGCCGGTACGCCGCACGGGATCGTAGTCGTCCACCTCGAACGCGACCACCGCCCGCCGGGTGGCCGCCGCGAGCTTGGAGCCGACGCCGGTGCGGATGACGATGGCGTCGCCGTCGAGGCAGAACGCGACCGGCTGCACCGCGGGCAGCGCCCGGTCGGTGAAGACGATCCGCCCGATGGGCGTCGAGGCGAGCAGGCGCAGGCACTCCTCGTCGGTGAGCACCTGGAGTCCGGACGAATCGAGTCGCATGCCTGCCAGCATCGCCGCCGGAACGGGCGGACGCTAAGGGACGAAAGTCCCTTTATGTCCGCCGTTCCGCCGGTGCTGGGGTGAGGGTGGGGGGCCGGGCCGTCGCCGGAATCCCGGCCGGCCCTGCTACGGGCGGCGTTCGCTGCGCAGGCGGGCCGCCAGGGCGGCGGCCTGGGTGCGGCGCTGCATGTTGAGCTTGGACAGCAGGTTGGAGACGTAGTTCTTGACCGTCTTCTCGGCCAGGAACAGCCGCTCGCCGATCTGCCGGTTGGTCAGGCCCTCGCCGATGAGGTCGAGGATGTGCCGCTCCTGCTCCGACAGCGCCGCGAGCGGATCCTTCCTGGCCGCCTGCTCGCGCAGCCGCTGCAGCATGGCCGCCGTGGTCTGCGGGTCGAGCAGCGACTGCCCGGAGGCGACCGTGCGCACCGCGCCGACCAGGTCGGAGCCGTGGATCTGCTTGAGCACGTAGCCGGAGGCGCCCGCCATCACGGCGTCGAACAGCGCGTCGTCGTCGGCGAACGACGTCAGCATCAGGCACGCGAGCCCCGGCACCCGGGAGCGGACCTCGCGGCACACGTCGACGCCGTTGCCGTCGGGCAGCCGCACGTCGAGCACCGCGACGTCCGGCTTGAGCGCGGGGATGCGCGCGATCGCGGACTCGGCGGTGCCGGCCTCGCCGATGACCTCGATGTCGTCCTCGGAGTCGAGCAGGGCCGCCACGCCCCGGCGCACGACTTCATGATCGTCGACAAGGAACACGTGAATCATGCCTACACGCTAGCCGCCGACCGGCCCTGACAGGTAGTGACCTAGGTCCCAGATCGGGGGATTCGCCGGGATCGGCAGCCGGCGTTACCGCCGCAGGGGCGCCGTGAGCTGGCAGAGCTCCCGCCTGAGTATCTTCCCGGTGGGGCTCGTCGGCAGCTCGGCCACGAACGTGATGCGCCGCGGATACTTGTACGCGGCCACCCGCTCCCGTACGAACGCGCGCAGCTCCTCGCCGCTCACCGGCGCCCGCACCGCGACCACGGCGGCGACCTCCTCGCCCAGCTCCGGGTGCGGCACGCCGAGCACGGCCGCCTGCCGCACCGCCGGATGCTCGTACAGCACCTCCTCGACCTCGCGCGGGTAGACGGTGTAGCCGCCCCGGATGATGACGTCGCGGCGGCGGTCCACCAGGAAGAAGAAGCCGTCGTCGTCCACCCGCCCGAGGTCGCCGGTGTGGAACCAGCCGTCGCGCAGCGCCTCGGCGGTGGCCGCCGGGTCGTTCCAGTAGCCCTTCATGACGTTGGGGCCGCGTACCACGATCTCGCCGATCTCGCCGCGGGGCAGCTCGCGGCCGTCCTCGCCGACCACCCTCATCTCCACGCCCCTGATCGGGCGGCCGATCGAGCCGGGGCGGCGGCCTGGCCCGCCCCGGTTCGCGGCGGCGACGGGCGAGGTCTCGCTCAGCCCGTAGCCCTCGACGATGCGGCAGCCGGCGCGGGTCTCGTACGCGCGCAGCACGTCGAGCGGCAGCGCCGCCCCGCCCGAGGTGCACACCCGCAGCATCGACAGGTCGGACACACCGGGATGGTCGAGCAGCGCGATGAACATGGTCGGCACGCCCTGGAACACCGTCACCCCGTCGCGCCTGATCACCTCCAGCGCCCGTCCCGCCTCGAAGCGCGGCAGCAGCGTCAGCCGCGCGCCCGCGTGCACGGTGGCGTTGAGCGAGCAGGTCTGGCCGTAGGTGTGGTAGAGCGGCAGCGCGCCGAGCACCACGTCGTCCACGCCGAGCGCGTGCATGCGGGCCACGGCCTCGGCGTTGCCGGCCAGGTTGGCGTGGGTGAGCTCGACGCCCTTGGGCCGGCCGGTGGTGCCGGAGGTGTAGTGGAGCACGGCGGTGTCGTCGGCGTGCGTGCGGGCGGGCACCCGCTCGGGAGACACGGCCCGCAGCAGCCGCGGCAGCTCGCCGGGCACCACGAAGAAGCAGTCGGCCGCGGTGCCCGCCGTCCCCGCCTCGGCGGTCTCGGCGAAGGCGTGCCAGGCGAGCAGCAGCCGCGCCCCGCAGTCGCCGAGGTAGGCGGCGATCTCGCGGCGCTTCAGCAGCGGGTCCAGCGGGACCACGACGGCCCCGGCCCGCAGCACCCCGTAGTAGACGACGCCGAACTCCGGCACGTTCGGCAGCATGACGGCGACCCGGTCGCCGCGGCCGATCCCGCGGCGGAGCAGCAGCCCGGCCAGGCGGGCGCTCAGCTCGTCCAGCGCGCCGTAGGTCAGCGCCGCCCCGTCCAGCGTGAGAACCGCTCTGCCGCCGAGCCGCCCGGCGGCGTGGTGGAGCCGGTCAGCGAGGTTCATGGGACGACCGTACGTCGGCGCGCCGCCGCCCCTCATCGGTCACGGTGGCCAGTCTTTCCCGGCCGTCATTGGTGGGAACCGCGTCCTGCAACGCGATCGCGACGAGCAGCTCGACGAGGTCCTCGATCGAGCGCAGGCTGCGCCCGGTCCGCTGCTGGATGCGGCGCATGCGGTACTGCGCGGTGTTGGGGTGGATCTGGAGGCGTTCGGCGGCGGTGCGCAGGTTGAGGTCGGCGGCGGCGAACGCCCGGATCGTCGCGGTCAGCACGCCGCCCCGCGCCCGGTCCTCCTCCAGCAGCGCCGTGACGCGCGGGTCCACCAGATGGCGGGCGGTGTCGTCGGCCCGCAGCGCCAGGTACTGGAACGGGGTGATCCTGGGCAGCGCCGCGACCCCGCCGTCCTCGGGCACGAAGTCCAGCACCGCCCGCGCCTCCTGGTACGCCTGCGGGATCTGCGCCGGCCCGGCCATCGGCGTGCTGACGCCCATGGCGAGCCGGATGCCCTCGCCGGCCAGGCTCCCGACCACGGCCTGGAGCCGGTCGCACAGCTCCCCGGCCTCCGCGCCCGGCCCGAGCACGGGCACCGCCACGATCTCCGACTGGCGTACGACCGACAGCGTGCGGGCGCCGTTGCCGCCGGTCCTCGCCAGGGCGGCGCAGGCCGCGTGCCGGGCCTCGGCGTCCCTGTCGAGCCCGGCGCCCTCCGGGGCGGGGGCCTCGACCAGCATCGCCACCACGACCAGCAGCGGCGTGCGCGCGTCCGGCGCGAGGCCGTGCGCCTGGGCGGCGGCCAGCTCCCTGCCGCGCGTGGGCGTGCCGCCGGCCAGCAGCGTCTCCAGCAGGCCGCGGCTCTCGCGGACGGAGTCGGCGGCGGCGTACTGCTGGAACTCCATGTAGGCGTACGCGGCCTGCGCGCTCGCGAAGTCGCAGTAGCGCATCTGCGCGACCGCCAGCGACAGCGCCGCCTCCCGCCCGGCGGGCGTCGGGCCGGCCCGTTCGACCAGCGACTCCCAGAAGACCCGCTGCCCGATCCGGTAGGCGTTGACGTAGTCGGCGAGCGGCACCCCCGCGCGGGCGCGGCGCATCGCGGCCCGCCGGACGAAGGCGATGTCGGCCGCCGTCACGGGCCGCTCCTCCAGCAGCACCGCGAGCTTGGCGCGGTAGTGCCGGACGATCTGGTCGCGTACGTCGGCGTGGAAGCCGCCGCCCTGCGCCGCGTACGTGGGCACCTCGGCCCGGATCGCCGCCGCCCCGGCGTCGGCCAGGTCCTGAACGTCGTCCAGCAGCTCGGTGAGGATCCGGGCGCGCTGCGCGCGGACGGCCTCGGTGCCAGTGAGCGTGTCGGTGCGGAAACGACCGGACATGCCGGGATGATCCATGCCCGTGGCCGGGCGGTCAACGGGTCGTGACCGGGATGAGACCGTCGCTGTGCTCCGCGGACAACATGCCGGGGACATCTTGGGTCACCGTGCCCAATGCGGCCCCTGATGAGCGGATCCTACGCTGAGCCCAGCGTCAGAACAATGTTCTCCAGGAGGCCGGATGCTGGAGGTGCGCGATCTCACCGTCCGCTTCGGCGGCATCACCGCGCTGCACGGCGTGAGCTTCGCGGTGGCGCGCGGCGAGATGGTGGGGCTCATCGGGCCCAACGGCGCCGGCAAGACCACCCTGTTCAACTGCCTGACCCGCCGCCACGCGGCCGAGTCGGGCGCCATCGCCTACGAGGGGACGGACCTGCGGGCGGTGGCCCCGCACGCGATCGCGCGGCTCGGCATCGCGCGGACCTTCCAGAACCTCGGCCTGTTCCCGCGCATGTCCGTCCGCGACAACGTGCTGACCGGCGCCCACCACCGGGGCCGCGCCGGGTTCCTGACGGCCGGGCTCCGGCTGCCCGGCGTGCGGCGCGAGGAGCGCGAGCTGCGCGCCGACGCCGACGCCGTCCTGGAACGGCTCGACCTGACCGGGGTCGCCGGCCATCCGGCGAGCGGGCTGCCGTTCGGCACGCTCAAGAGGGTCGAGCTGGCCCGCGCGCTGGTCGCCCGCCCCCGCCTGCTGCTCCTCGACGAGCCGGTCAACGGGCTGAACGCGGCCGAGGTGGCCGAGTTCGCCGGCACCCTCCGCGCGCTCAAGGACGCCTACGACCTCACCGTGGTCGTGGTCGAGCACCACATGGGCTTCGTCATGAGCGTCTGCCGCCGCATCGTCTGCCTGGACTTCGGCCGCAAGATCGCCGAGGGGACGCCGGCCGAGGTGCAGCGCGATCCCGGCGTCATCGAGGCGTACCTGGGGACGGCCGTATGAGCTTCCTGGTGGTGGAGGGCCTGGTCGCCGGCTACGGCGAGGCCCGCGTGCTGCACGGCGTGGACCTCAGCGTGGCCGAGGGCGAGATCTGCGCGATCCTCGGCCCCAACGGCGCGGGCAAGACGACGCTGCTGCGCGCCCTGTCCGGCATGGTCCGGGCGCGGGGCGTGATCAGGCTCGGCGGGACCGCGCTGACCGGCCGCCCGCCCGACGCGGTGGCCCGGCTGGGCGTCGCGCACGTGCCCGAGGGGCGCGGCACGTTCATGCCGCTGACGGTCGAGGAGAACCTGCGGCTCGGCGCGTTCGTCCGGCGCCGCGGCCGCGAGGTGGAGGACGACCTCGACCGCGTCTGCACCTACTTCCCGCCGCTGCGCGACCGGCTCGGTCAGGTCGCGGGCAGCCTCAGCGGCGGCGAGCAGCAGATGCTCGCCCTCGGCCGGGCCCTCATGCTGCGGCCCAGGGTGCTCCTGCTCGACGAGCCGTCGCTGGGCCTCGCGCCGCTGGTCACCCGGGAGCTGTTCCGCATCGTCCAGGCCATCAACCAAGAGGAGCGGACCACCGTGGTCGTCGTGGAGCAGAACGCCCACCTCGCGCTCGGCGTCGCCCGGCAGGCGCACGTCCTGGAGACCGGGCGCATCGTGCTGTCCGGCACGGCCGAGCGGATCAGGGCGGACGAGCAGGTCGCGCAGTCCTACCTCGGATACCGGGTGTAGCCGTGGCCGGGTTCCTGCAGCAGGTCGTGGAAGGGCTCGGGGCGGGCGCCATCTACGCCGGCCTGGCGCTCGCCCTGGTGCTGATCTACCAGTTCACCGGGATCGTCAACTTCGCCCAGGGCGAGCTGGCCATGTTCTCCACCTACGTCGCCTGGCAGTGCGTGGCGGCGGGGCTGCCGTTCTGGGCGGCGCTCGCGCTCACGCTGGCGGTGTCGTTCGCGGGCGGGATGCTCATCGAGCGGATCGTGATCAGGCCGGTCGAGGGCGCGCCCGAGCTGACCCTGGTGATCGTCACCGTCGGGCTGTTCATCTTCGTCAACGCCGCCGCCGGCTGGATCTGGACGTTCCTCATCAAGGACTTCCCGAACCCGTTCCCGCGCGGCGCGCTGGAGGTCGGCGGGGTGAGCGTCGGCTTCTCGACGCTCGGCGTGCTCGGCGTGGTGGCGCTGGTCATGGGCCTGCTGTACCTGCTCTTCCAGCACACCAGGATCGGGCTCGGCATGCGGGCCGTGGCCGCGAACCCCGACTCGGCCCGGCTGGTCGGCATCCGCGTGGGCCGCACGCTCGCGATCGGCTGGGGACTCGCCGCCACCGTCGGCGCGGTGTCCGGCGTGCTGGTCGCGCCGCTGCTGTTCCTGGAGCCCAACATGATGGGCGGCGTCCTCATCTACGCCTTCGCGGCGGCCACGCTCGGCGGGTTCGACAGCCCGGCCGGCGCGGTCGTCGGCGGCGTGATCGTCGGCGTGGCGGAGACGCTGGCCGGCGCGTACGTGCCCGCCATCGGCTCCGACCTCAAGATCGGCGTGCCCCTGGCGATCATCCTCGGCGTGCTCCTGGTACGGCCACGCGGGCTGTTCGGCCGAGCGGTGGTGGAACGCGCATGACCCAGGTCGAGGACGCCGGCGTGGACACGCGCCCCGCGCGCCGCCGCCTCCGGTGGACGCCCGCCGGGCGGCGCCGGGCGGCGACGGCGGCGCTGCTGGCCGCCGCGCTCTACGCGCCGTTCCAGCTCGTCCCCTTCCACGTCTTCCAGCTCACGATGGTCCTGGTGTACGCGGTCGCGCTGCTCGGGCTGAACCTGCTCGTCGGCCACGCCGGGCAGATCTCGCTCGGGCACGGGGCGTTCTTCGCCGTGGGCGCGTACACGGCGGCGGTCCTGGCGCACGGGCCCGGCCTGCCGTACCCGCTGACGCTGCCGGCCGCGGCGGCCGTGGCGTTCCTGCTGGGGCTGGCGTTCGGGGTCCCCGCGGTCCGGCTGCGCGGGCTCTACCTGGCGCTCGTCACGCTGGCGATCGCGATCTTCCTGGTGCCGCTGCTGAAGCGGTTCGAGCACGTCACCGGCGGCTCGATGGGGCTGACGCTGCCCAAGCCGAGCCCGCCCGCCTGGAGCGGCCTCGCCGAGGACCAGTGGCTGTACTTCCTCGCCCTCGCGGTCGCCGTGGCCTCGTTCGCGCTGGTCGGCAGCCTGCTGCGGTCGCGGGTGGGGCGGGCGCTGCACGCGCTGCGCGACGACGAGGGCGCGGCCGAGGTCATGGGGGTGCGGCTGTCGGCGTACAAGACGCTGGCCTTCGCGTGGAGCGCGATGTTCGCCGGCGTGGCCGGCTGCGTCTACACGTGGGTGATCGGGTTCGTCTCGCCGGACTCGTTCACCCTCAACCTGTCGATCACCCTGCTCGCCGGCCTGGTCGTCGGCGGGCTCGGCTCGACCGCCGGGCCGGTGCTCGGCGCGCTGTTCGTGATGTTCGTCCCGAGCGTCGCGCAGGACCTCAACGAGGCCGCGCCCGGCGTCATCCTCGGCCTGCTGATCATCGCCGTGATGTACGTGGCCCCTACGGGCCTCGCCGGGCTGGCCGGCCGCCTGATCAGGAAGATCCCCCGGAAGGAGTAAGAGGGATGCGTGTATCTGCGATCGGCTGCACGGCGCTGCTCCTGGTCGCCGTCGGCGCCTGCGGGGGCCGCGAGAGCGGCGGCGACTCCGGGACGGCCGCGTCCGGCCAGTGCCAGGGCCAGCAGACGACCGGCATCACCGACAAGAGCATCAAGCTGGGCGGCATCTACCCGCTGTCCGGCCCGGCCTCCGCCTACGGGGACATCCCCAAGGGCATCAAGGCGTACTTCGACTACGTCAACGCCGAGAAGGGCGGGATCGGCGGGCGCACGGTGGAGTTCATCGTGCGCGACGACGGCTACCAGCCGCCGAAGGCCGTCGAGGAGGCCCGCAGGCTGGTGGAGCAGGACCAGGTCTTCGCCCTGTTCCAGACGCTCGGCACCCCCTCGACCACCGCCACCTGGGACTACGCCAACCAGCGCAAGGTGCCGCAGGTCTTCGTCGCGACCGGCGCGTCCAAGTGGGGCACCGACGGCGCGCACCCGTGGACCATCGGCTGGCAGCCGAACTACGTCTCCGAGGCCCGCGTCTACGCGCAGTACCTGAAGGCGGAGCAGCCGTCGGCCAAGATCGCCGTGCTCTTCCAGAACGACGACTTCGGCAAGGACCTCCTCAACGGCTTCAAGCGGGCCATCGAGGGCACCCAGCTCACGATCGTCGCCGAGCAGAGCTACGAGGTCACCGACCCGAGCATCGACCCCCAGATGCGCAACCTGGCCGGCTCGAAGGCCGACGTCTTCCTCAACATCACCACGCCGAAGTTCGGCTCACAGGCGCTGGCCGCCGACGTCAGGAACACCGGCTGGAACCCGCTGCACATCCTCAACAACGTCGCCGCGTCGATCACCGTGCTGAAGCCGGTCGGCTTCGACAACGTGCAGGGCGTCGTGTCCAGCTCGTACTACAAGGACCCGAACGACCCGACCTGGGCGACCGATGCCGAGATGACGCTCTACAAGCAGAAGGTCAAGCAGTACGCGCCCGGGGCCGACCCGAACATCCCGTACCTGACCTTCGGCTGGGCCGTCGCCAACAGCTTCCACAAGGCGATGGACGCGGCCAAGTGCCCCACCAGGGAAGGGCTGCGGGACTCGGTGCGCGACCTGCGCAACGTGCCGATCGACATGCTGCTGCCCGGCGTGACGCTCAGCACCGGGCAGGGTGACGCCTTCCCGATCGAGTCGATGCAGCTCATGACGTTCAAGGGGCAGCGGTGGGAGCTGTTCGGGAAGGTCATCGACACGCGGAAGGTGTTCGGGCCGCTGACCGGCTGACCGGACGCGCTCAGGCGGCGATCGTCCCGGCGCGGACCAGCCAGCCGACGGCCTCCTCGATCGCCTCCAGCGCCTCGTGGCGGGGCCGGTGGCCGAGCAGCCGCGCCGCCTTCGCCATGCCGCAGTGCGGGCTGTACATGATGTGGTCGTAGGTGACCGCCGCGTCCTCCTCGGACACCGTGGCCCGCCACCGCTCCCACGGGAGGTACGTCAGCCGCGCCTCCTGCCCGAACCACCCGGCCACCGCCTCGGCGTAGCCGCGCAGTGTGAGCGCGCCCTCCGCCACCGAGTGGAAGCTCTCGCCGACCGACGCGGACGGCGTGGCCAGCGCGTCCATGAACAGCCTGGCCACGTCGTCGGCGTGCACGTGCTGCACGGTCTCCATGCCGAAGTTCGGCAGCGCCAGCTCCTCCCCGTCGGCCAGGGCCTGGAAGACGGCCGGGTTGACGTTGCCCGCCGGGTTGACCGGCACCCATCCGGGACCGGTGATGTGCCCGGGATGGACGATCGTCGCGGGGAACCCGTCGCGGTGCGCCCGGTCCAGCAGGTACGCCTCGATCGCGGCCTTCTGCCTGCCGTACTCGCCGAGCGGCCGTTTCGGCCGGTCCTCGGTCGTCGGCACCCGCGCGCTGGGGCCGTGTGTCCAGATGGTCCCGCAGTGCAGGAAGTGCCGGACCCGCCCGGTCAGCGCCTCGGCCAGGTGGCGGGCGCTCGCCTCCTGGAAGCAGATGAGGTCGATGACGGCGTCGCCCTCCAGGTCGGCGATCCGCCGCCCGAAGGTGCCCGCCGCGTCCTCCGCGTCCCGGTCGGCGGTGACGGCGGTGACCCGCCGCCAGGCCCCGTGCGGGGTGTAGGGCTCCCGCTTGCCCCTGCTCACCGCCACGACGTCGTGGCCCGCGTCCACCAGCCGGGGGACGAGATAAGTGCCGATGTGCCCGCTCGCGCCGATCACCACTACACGCATGAGTGCAGCGTAACCAACGGCGCTACCAGGCGACCGGCAGCGAGGACAGCCCGTACACGACGCTGAACGAGCGGAACTGCGGCTCGGCGCCGTCGGCCACCCGGAGCCCCGGGAAGCGCTGGAACAGCGCGGGGAAGGCCATCTTCAGCTCCATCCTGGCGAGCGGCGCACCCAGGCAGTGGTGGATGCCGTGCCCGAACGCGAGGTGGCCGGGAGCGCCGCGCGTCAGGTCGAACCGGTCGGCGTCCGGCACCGCCCCGGAGTCGCGGTTGGCCGTGGGCAGGGAGCAGATCACCAGGTCGCCGGGCGCGATGACGGCGTCGCCGAGCCGGGTCTCGGCGGTGGCGACCTTGGTGGTGCCCGAGTGCACGATGCTGAGCCAGCGCAGCAGCTCCTCCACCGCCGCCTCGATCCGCTCGGGCTCCTTGCGCAGCAGGTCGAGCTGTTCCGGGTGGCGGAGCAGCGCCAGCGTGCCGAGCGAGAGCATGTTGGAGGTCGTCTCGTGCCCGGCGAACAGCAGCAGGCTGCCGATGCCGATCAGCTCGTCCTTGGTGAGGTCGTCGCCGTGCTCGCGGACCAGCATGCCGAGCAGGTCCTCGCCGGGGTCGGCCTGGATGCGGCCGACCAGGTCCTCCATGTACGCCCGCCCCTGGAACTGCAGCGCCACCCGCTCCTCGGCGGGCACCGTGACGTCGAGCATCCGGCTGGTGCGCTCCTGGAACCCGGCGCGGTCCTCGTACGGGACGCCGAGCAGCTCGCAGATCACGAGCGACGGGATCGGCAGCGCGAACGACGGCACCAGGTCCGCGGGCGGCCCGGCGGCCTCCATGGCGTCCAGGTGCTCGTCGATGATGGCCTTGACCCTGGGCTCCATGCGCCGCATGCGCCGCAGCGTGAACTCGGGGGTCAGCATGCGCCGCAGCCGGGTGTGCTCGGGCGGGTCCTGGCCGAGCAGGTTGCCCGCGTTGATCTTGGCGAGCTGTTCGGGGGTCATCTCGGGGGCTCCGGGCAGCCGCGCGATGGTCTGCCGGGCGATCGGGAACCGCTCGGCGTCGCCCAGGACCTCGCGGACGTAGGCGTACCGGCTCACCAGCCAGGCGTCGGCCCCGAACGCGGTCTTGACCCGGGTGACGCCCGACTCCTCGCGCGCCGCTGCGAGGTCCGGCGCGGGGTCGAACTGCGCGCGCCGCATGTGCAGCGGCATCACCGAGGACTCGGACATGGGAACCCCTGAATGATCGTCGTTGGTGTGGCGTAAACCGTAACAACGCGGGAGAGGCGCCTCTAGTGTGATCTTCAATCAGTTATGGGTTCGTACCGCGCTTGATCACCTTTCCGCGATCCTGGGCCCCTCGCGGGCGCCTTGACGGCGGAGACGGGACGCCAGGAGCATGCCCGTAACTGCCGCGGACGATTGGGGACGACAGTGATGAACAAGGCGGGTGTGCCGGACGAGGTGCCCGTACTGGTCGCCGGAGGCGGGCCCGTCGGCCTGGCGACCGCCGTGGAGCTGGCGCACCACGGGGTGCGGAGCCTGGTGGTGGAGCCGCGCGAGACGGTGTCGTGGCTGCGCCCCCGCGCCAAGACGACCTCCGCCCGCACGATGGAGCTGCTGCGCCGCTGGGGCCTCGCCGAGACGTTGCGCGCCCGCGCCCCGCTCGCGGTGTCCTGGTCGGACCAGGCGGTGTTCGTCAACAGCCTGCTCGGCCGCGAGATCGCCAGGATCGGCGGCTGCTTCGGCCTCGACCTGGCCGGCTCCGACCTCGCCGCAGAGCCGGGGCAGCAGGCGCCCCAGCCGCTGGTCGAGGAGATCCTGCGGGAGGCGGCCGGGGACGCGCTGCTCACCGGCTGGCAGGTGGCCGGGCTGACGGAGGACGGCGACGGCGTCACCGTGCGGATCGTGTCGGGCGAGGGCGAGGAGCGCGAGGTCCGGGCCGCGTACGTGGTCGGCTGCGACGGACCGCGCAGCGTCACCAGGGCCGCCATCGGCGCCCGCTACGAGGGCCGCCAGGACGCCCGCCCCAACTTCAACATCGTCTTCCGCGCCCCCGGCCTCGCCGAGCGCGTCCCGCACGGCCCCGCCGTCCACTACTGGGTGCTGAACCCCGCCCAGCCCGGCCTGACCGGCCGCCTCGACCTGAAGGACACCTGGTGGTGCATCGCCCAGGGCGTACGGGCCGAGGACGCCGACCCGGTGCGGCTCGTCCGCAACCTGGCCGGCGACGACGACCTGGAGGTCGAGATCCTGGCGACCGACCCGTGGACCGCCCGCATGCTGCTGGCCGACCGCTACGCGAGCGCCCGCGTGTTCCTGGCCGGCGACGCCGCCCACCAGAACCCGCCCTACGGCGGCCACGGCTTCAACACCGGCATCGGCGACGCGGTCAACATCGGCTGGAAGCTCGCCGCCGTGCTGAACGGCTGGGCGCCGGCCGCGTTGCTGGGCACGTACGAGGCCGAGCGCCGCCCGATCGCCGCCGACACCATCGAGGCCGCCGCCGCGAACATGGCCACCCTCGCCCCCGAGCTGGCCGACCCGGCGCTGATGGGCGACGAGGCCGAGTTCGAGAAGGTGCGCCCGGCGGTGGCCGAGGCCGTGCTCCGCACCAAGCACAGCGAGTTCCACAGCCTCGACCTGGTGCTCGGCTACGTCTACACGGGCTCGCCGATCGTCGCCGACGGCGCCGGCGAACGCCTCCCGCACCGCTGGCTCGCCCCCGGGGTCTCCCTCTACGACCGTCTCGGCCGCGGCTTCGCCGTCCTCGGCGACCCGGACGCGCCCGGCGTCAAGATCCTGGAGGCGGAGGCCCGCGACCTCGGCGTCCCCCTGGAACTCGTGCCGCTCCCCGGCGAACCCCTGACCCTGGTCCGCCCCGACCAGCACGTGGCCTGGCGCGGCGAGAACCCGGAAGGCGCCCTCCGCCACGCGCTGGCCATGAGCTGACCGCCCCGCGCCATCACCCGGCCGCTACATCCGGCCCAACCCCTCCGTAATGGTGCGAACACGTACAGTTACTATGTGTCAGGTTCATGCGTGTACGCATTCACACATCCCAGGGGGCTGGATATGGACGAGAACAGGGCCAACACCTCAGAACTCGACTTCGACGCCGAGGCGTCGCTGTTCCAGGCGCAGGACGACCCCTTCGCCGCCGCCGCGGCGGGCCTCGCGGTCGAGACCGAGCTGCTGCGGGACGACGACCTCGCCGACCGCGCCGCCGCCGAGGCCGACTGGCTGGCGGCCAGGCGCGAGAGCGAGCGCCGCATCGGCGAGCTGGACGCCCGGGACCAGGAGCGCGTACGCCGCCTCCAGGGCGAGCTGCGCGCCGCCGGCGCCGAGGTGTGGCCCGTGGCCCGCTGGTGGGGCTTCGAGATCAACCTCAACGAGGCCGCCGCCTCCCGCGCCGCCGAGCTGGCGCCCCTCATCGGGGAGACCGCGGGCGCGGTGCTCGGCGGCTGGCTCACGCCGATCGTCGAGTGGTCGGCCAGGAACAAGGCCCGCTGGATCAGCTCGGTCGCCGGTCCGTACGGCGCCCGCCTGGTCTCGCCGTGGACCGCGCCCGCCTCGCTCGTCCCCGTCCGCACGGCCACGACGCCGGCCGGCGACGCCCGTCTGTGGTGGACGGTCCACGAGCCCGGCGAGGGCTGGAGCGAGGACCAGCGCTTCGTCGACCACTTCACCGCCTCCGGCGCGGCGCTCGCCGAGTACCGGGACCGGCTCTACGTCGCCCACCGGGGCAGCGACGGCGACGCCGCCCTGTGGTGGGCCGTCTACGACGCCGATCAGGGCTGGAGCGAGGACCAGCGCTTCCCCAAGCACTTCAGCGCGAACGCCCCCGCGCTCGCCGTGTACGACGGCGCGCTCTACTGCGTGCACCGCGGCGCCGGCCAGGACACCGCCCTGTGGTGGACCCGCTGGGACGGCTCCACGTGGAGCCCGGACGCCAAGCTGCCCGACCACTTCTCCGTGAGCAGCCCGACCCTCGCCGCCTACGACGGCAAGCTGTGGTGCGTGCACCGCGGCGCGCACGACGACCGCCTCTGGTGGACGATCTGGGACGGCAGCAGGTGGAGCGAGGACAACCGCTTCCCCGACCACGCCAGCCGGTCCAACCCGGCGCTCGCCGTCTTCCGCGGCCACCTCTACTGCGTGCACCGCGGCGCGGGCGAGGACACCGGGCTCTGGTGGACCCGCTGGGACGGCTCCTCCTGGAGCCGCGACGAGCGGCTGCCCGACCACTTCTCGGCCGAGGGCCCGGCCCTGACCGTCTACAAGGACCGGCTCTACGTCGTGCACCGCGGCGCGGCCGACCAGAGCCTCTGGTGGGCCTCCTTCGACGGCGCGAGCTGGAGCGCCGACGAGCGACTGCCCGGCCACCTCAGCGCCGAGGCTCCCGCCGCCCTCGCCTTCCGCGACAAGAACGCCACCCGCGACCAGCTCGTGGTGCTGCACCGCGGCAGCCGCTGAGCCGCAGGAGGGGCGCCGGAGGGGCGCGGGGTACGGCGCCCCTCGTCCCTCCTCACCAGCCCGCGAGCTGCTCCACGAGCCACTCCGCCAGCGTCCTCGTCACCGCGCCGTGCGGACTGTTGCCGAGGTCGCAGCAGTGCGCGTCGAGGAACGTCCCGTCCTTCGGCAGCTCACGCAGGTCGGTGTAGAGCTCCGACGGCCAGGTCAGCGGATCCCGCGCGAGCGCGACCGCGCTCACCGACGGCACGAAGCAGGTGCCGCGGAAGCGGTCCTCGACCGGCAGCCCCATCGCGTCCGCGACCCGGCCGAACGCGTCCAGGGTGCCGCCCGGCGCCCCGTCGAACGCCGGCACGTGCGAGGTCGCGCTCGTCCACACCGGCTCGCCGAAGCCGATCGCGCCGACGTTGCGCAGCTCGCCCAGGTCCGGCTGGATCCGCGCCACCAGCCGCAGCGGGCCCTCGCCCAGGTCCAGCGCCGGCGTGCCAGGACGCAGGTCCGGCCCGCGCCCGTCGCCGCCGCCGTTGGCCAGACCCAGCTTGTACGGCCGCATCGGGAACCAGCCGACCCGGCGCAGGTCCTCCAGCAGCTCCTTGCGCAGCGGGCTGGAGTCGGTGACCCGGCCCGAGTAGCCCGTGCCCGGCAGCCATCCCCACAGGAGCTGCTGCGCCGCCGGGCTGCGGATCAGCTCGGCCTGCCCGGCCCCGTCGGGACGCGGCTGGATCGTCTCGTGCAGGTAGGCGAGCTGCTGCAGCACCAGCGGGATCCACGCCCCGAGGTGCGGGGTGTCGTACGAGACGTACTTGTCGGTCTGGTGGTCCACGCCCTCGCTCTCCATGCGGGCCAGCGCGTACCGGGTGATCATGCCGCCGGCGCCGACGCCGCCCACGATCAGCGGCGTGTCGCCCCGCCGCGTCTCCAGCACGCGCAGCAGGCAGGTCACCGCGACGGCCGCGTTCGCCTGCACGTACGCCTGCCGCTGGTCGAAGCCCAGCAGGACGACGTCGAGCCCCATCTCCAGGAGCTGGTCGAGCAGCCCGGGCACGCCCGGCTCGTACGGCGCGTTGAAGTGCCGCCACATGCTCGCCAGGTCGCTCGGCCCGTAGTTGAAGCCGTCGGCGAAGATCAGCGGCCGGACCGGCGCCGTCCGCCCCTCGGCCAGGTGGACGTGGGCCCGGCCGGTCGCCACGTGGCCCCGGTGCGGCTTGTCCGCGACCAGTTCCCACACGAGGTCGGGCTCGGCCGCCTCGCCCTCGCGCACCGGCGGGGTGGCGAACCAGACCCCCGGGTCGCCGAGCGTGCTCGCGATGCGCTCGATCTGTTCCGGGGCCAGGCCGCTCTCGACGGTCCTGGCCTTGCTCTCGACGTCGATCCTCGGTTCCTGTGCCATGGTGATCCCCTCCCTACGTGATCACTCACAGTAATCGAACCAGGTGGGAGGGGTGGTGGCGGCGCGCGTGCGCCCGCCCAAGCGCGGTTCACCGGAGTGTCAGGAAACGGCGGTTCGCCGAGTTTGCTGATGAACGCCGGGTAGGGACGCCATGAGCCACATGAGCAGGGACGATCACGTTCCAGCCGATACGGAGGTGAAAGCGATGGCGATTCCCGCCAGGCGCCACGGAGTGCCCGCGCAGTGGAGCGGCGGCGCGGGCATGCCGGCCCGCTCGTGGGACCCCTTCACGGAGTTCCAGCAGCTCTGGGACCAGATGGGCCGGCTGTTCGAGCAGGGCGTCGAGGCCGAGACCGCCGCCTGGCGGCCGGTCGCCGAGACCGAGGAGACGGTGGAGGAGTACCTGGTGCGCGCGGAGCTCCCCGGGCTGCAGCGGGACGAGATCAACGTCGAGGTGGACGGCAACGAGCTCCGCGTCTCGGGCGAGATCACCGAGGAGGAGCGGGGCCACAGGCTGAAGCGGCGCACCGGCGCGTTCGTCTACCGCACGATCCTGCCGTCCGACGCCGACCTCGACAAGGTCGGCTGCGAGCTCCACGACGGCGTGCTGACGGTGCACGTCCCCAAGACCGAGCAGGGCCGCTCGCGCCGCATCGCGATCAAGGGCTGACCGGGGCGGGGGCGGCCATGGCCGGGACCCAGGCGTTCTGGATCGACGCGGCGCACGAGGGCGCGCAGACCCGCTACGGCGAGCAGTTGCGCAGGTGGCGGCAGCTCTTCGCGGCGGCCGACGGGGAGCAGGGCGCGGCCGGCGTCACCCTCGACCCGCTGCGCTTCGCGCTCGGCGCGTGGGAGGCCGCCATGCGTCCCGTCACGGACGAGCCCTACGTGCGCTGCCATCCGCGCGTGCTCGACGCGACCTGCCACCACCCCGAGGAGGCACGCGGGCCGCTCGCCGTGGTCGAGCTCGCCGTGCCCTCGCCGGTGCCGCTGCCCGCCGGCTGGCAGACCTGGCACCGCCCGGACGGTGACGCCGGCGCGTACGCGCCGCCGCCGTACGAGCGGCCGACCGCGCTGACCACGCTGGAACTGCGGACCCCGCTCTCGCCCGACCGGCTGCCCACGCCCACCCACGCCCGCGCCGCGGGCCTGCCCAATCTGGACGACGCCCAGGCGTCGCTGGAGGCGCTGGTGACCGAGCTGAACGCGGTCGTCGCGCCCTTCCTGCACGCCCTGGAACAGAACCCGAGGTGAACCCCCGTGAACAGACCCGCAGGCGACCCTGACGACGAGTTCTTCGCGCCCGTGCTGCGCGAGCCGCCGCCCCCCGAGGCCGAGTCCGCGACCGGGAAGGTGAGCGACACCGGCGTGCGCCGGGCGCGCTCGGACGGCGGGCCGCCCACGTTCGGCTGAGCCCGGAGCGAGAAGGAGACATGACCATGAGGAACGAGCGACGGGGCGCCGCGAGCACCCAGCTCATCGACAGGGAGTGCGTGCGCGCGCTGCTGGAGTCCGACCGGGACGACGCGACGCTCGTCTACGTACGCGGCGAGTGCGTGGTGCTGCCCGACGCCGAGGTGGACGAGGCGCACCGGGGGCTGGTGATCGCCCGCCGTGACGAACTGCTGGCCAGGATGCCCGGCGAGGAGCTGACCGACCAGGTGCTCGACAACCTGGCGCACCGGCTGGACAACATCGTCCGCGATCTCGGCGCCTGACGTCTGGTGCCGCGGCCCCCTGCCGGGGTTTGATCGAAGCACCCACGACCAGGGAGACGGACCATGGCATTCCAGTTCATCGCGCTCTACAACCACCCCGAGAGCGCCGAGGACTTCGACAAGCACTACGACGGCACGCACGCCCCGCTCGCCGCGCGGCTGCCGGGGCTGCGGTCGTACACGGCGCTGCGGCCGGCGGGGGAGCGGCCTCCGTACCATCTCGTCGCGGTCCTGACCTTCGACGACGAGGCCGCCTTCAACGCGGCGATGGCCAGCGAGGAGGGCCAGGCGACCGCGGCCGACCTGGCGAACTTCGCCGGCGCCGGCGTCGAGATGCTCATGGGGCCGGCGGGGACGATCGTCTGAGGAGGGCGGGGGCAGGGCGGCGCCGCGGCCGCCCTGACGCCCGTCCAGCGCCGAAGGAAAGCGGCCGGGGTAACCATCACCTGTCCGCCGGGAGACTCTGCCCAGCGTGTTCGGATGAATACGTTCGGTGACGAGGAGCCGGCGATTGCGAGGGATGATGCCCACGGACCCCACCGAACAGCGGCTGAGCCTGGACACCAGGGCCGCGCGCACCCTGGCCACGACCACCAAGACCCGCCCCCAGATGCAGGCGATCACGTCCCGGTGGCTGCTGCGCATGCTGCCCTGGGTCGACGTGCGCGGCGGCACCTACCGGGTCAACCGGCGCCTCACCCACCGGGTGGGGCGCGGGCGGGTGAGCGTGGTGCGGGAGGGGGCCGACGACGTCCGGGTCATCCCCGAGACGCTGGCCGAGCTGCGGGCGCTGCGCGGCTACGACGACCTCGACGTGCTGACGGCCATCGCCGCCACGTTCAGGCCGCGCGAGGTCGCCCCGGGCGAGGTGATCGTGGCGGCGGGCACGCCGGTCACCGAGACCTGCATCGTCGCCCACGGCCGCCTGGAGAAGCAGGCCGTCGGCAAATACGGCGCCACCGAGGCCCTCGGCGTCCTCACCGACGGCGACCAGTTCGGCGACGAGGCCCTCGGCCAGGACGACCCCCGCTGGTCCTGCACGGTCAGGGCGGCCACCGCCGGCACGATCCTGGTCTCGCCGTGGGCCGACTTCCAGCGCGTCCTCGCCCGCGCCCCCGGCCTGCGCGCCCACCTCGACCGCTACCTCGCCGGCCTCCGCAGGCCCGTCAACCGGCGCGGCGAGGCGGCCGTCGAGATCGCCGCCGGCCACGTCGGCGAGCCCGTCATCGGCGGCACGTTCGTCGACTACGACCTCCGGCCGCGCGAGTACGAGCTGAGCGTGTCGCAGACCGTCCTCCGCGTCCACACCCGCGTGGCCGACCTCTACAACCACCCGATGAACCAGCTTGAGGAACAGCTCAGGCTCACGGTCCACGAGGTCCGCGAGCGCCAGGAGTGGGAGCTGCTCAACAACCGCGAGTTCGGCCTGCTCCACAACGCCGACTACGACCAGCGCCTGTCCACCTGGTCAGGCCCGCCCACGCCCGACGACCTGGACGACCTCATCAGCATGCGCCGCAAGACCCGCGTGCTGCTGGCCCATCCCAAGGCGATCGCCGCCTTCTTCCGCGAGTGCAACAGGCGCGGCCTCGTGCCGGGCGGCGCGGAGGTGGGCGGGCACGAGATCCCGGCCTGGAGAGGCATTCCGATCTTCCCCTGCGGCAAGATCCCGGTCAGCGCGCAGCAGACCACCTCGCGGGCCGCCCGCGCGGCGGCCCGGCCCCCTACTGCTTCTGCTCCTGCATCGTCGCGGTGACGACGTTCTCCTTGCCGTCGCGCAGGTACGTGATCCGCACCTGCTGTCCCACGGTGAACCCGCGGACCTGCCCCACGACCGTGTCGCCGCCGTCCACCGGCGTGTCGCCGATCTTCGTGATGAGGTCGCCCTGCTTGAGCCCCGCCTTGGCCGCCGGGCTGCCCTCGGTCACCTGGCGGATGAGCGCGCCGGGCACGTCGCCGGTGGCGTCGGTGACGCTCACGCCGAGGAAGGCGTGGCTCACCTTGCCCTTGCTGATGAGCTGCTCGGACACCTGCTTGGCGGTGTTCACCGGGATGGCGAAGCCGAGGTTGACGCCCTGCGAGGAGACCGCGCTGTTGATGCCGATCAGCTCGCCGGCCGCGTTGACCAGGGCGCCGCCGGAGTTGCCGGGGTTGATCGCGGCGTCGGTCTGGATCATGCCGCCGAGCGTGGTCGTCCGGCTCTGCTGCTGCTGCTGTTGCCCCCAGGGGAACTGCTGCCCGCCGCCGCCGTCACCGGCGGTCACCGTGCGGTCGAGCGCGCTGACGATGCCGGCGGTCACCGTGCCGTCCAGGCCGAGCGGGCTGCCGACGGCGAGCACGTCGTCGCCCACCTTGAGCTGGTCGCTGTCCCCGAGCGTGGCCTTGGCCAGGCCCGACACGCCCTCGGCCCGGATGACCGCGAGGTCCGTCGCCGGGTCGGTGCCGACCGTCTTGGCCTTGGCCGTCCTGCCGTCGTTGAACTTGACGGTCAGTGCGCCGCCCTGCCCGTCCACGACGTGGTTGTTGGTGAGGATCAGCCCGTCCTCCGACAGCACCACGCCTGAGCCCTCGGCGCTCTGGCCCTGGATCATCACCACCGACGGCTGCACCTTCGCCGCCACCTCGGCCACCGTGAGCTGGTCGGCCACGGTGCGGAAGGCCGGGCTCGGCGCGCTCGCCGTCGCGGTCGCGGCCGGGCGGTCCGCCCCCGCCAGGTACGCCCCCACGGCCCCGCCGCCGAGCGCCGACACCCCGAGCGCGGTCATGGCCGCCAGCGCGAGCCCCGCGACCGCCTTGCGGCTGAGCGCGAACCCCGGCCGCCGCGGCGGCGGAGGGGGCGGCGGCAGCGCCGGGCCCACGGGCTCCTTCCTGGGGAACCCGCCCACGGAGGGCGGCGTGTCACCGAACTGGGTCCAGCCGCCGGCGGCCTGCTCGCGGGGGTCGTTCGCGTCCATGTGATCTCCTAGCGTCCCGATGACACCAGACTGATCCATGGCCGGTAAGAGCTGGTTAAGGGAAAGATCGGGCCGGTGGCCGCGCCCTGACGCCGGCCTTATCACTGCTGGCCGGGCCTCCGGGGAGCGGGCGAGAAAATGTTGAGATTTCCGGCCGGTCGGGGCCGCGGCGCCCGGTAGAGCGCGACCGAGAACGGACGCGCGCAGTCCAGCTCGACGTGTTCGCCGACCTTGGCCAGCTCCGGCGCGGCGTCGGCGAAGCGGTGCAGCCGCCGCGCCTCCGGCCACGGGTGCACGAGGACCAGATGGCCGCCGGGGGCCAGCAGCGCGACCAGCCGGCGCGAGGCGGCGCGCAGCCGCTCGCCGCCGCCCACGTAGTAGAGGGTCTCCGCGCAGACCACCAGGTCGAAGCCGGGCCTGAGCCGGTGGGAGCCGTCGAGCAGGTCGGCGTGGACGAAGCGGACCCGCCCGGCGAACCGCTCGGCACGCCGCCGGGCCCGCTCCAGCGCCTTCCCGGAGATGTCGATGCCGGTGATCCCGGCGTCCGGGCACGCCTCGGCCAGCAGTTCGGTGAAGACCCCTTCGGCGCAGCCGGCCTCCAGGACGCGGCTCGGGCGCGCGGCGGGCAGCAGGGCCAGGGTGGTGCGGTACTTGTGCTGCTCGTAGGCGTCGCCGGTCAGGTTCCAGGGGTCGGGGCGGCGGTGCCACCAGTCGAAGTAGCGGCGCAGGACCGCCTTCTGGCTGCGGCGGCCGAGCAGGGCGAAGGACACGAAAAGCGCACGGTGTAACAGGTCGGGAAAGCCGGCCACAAGCCTCCTCGCGCTGGGGAGGGATCACGTGATCCGGCTCCCGAGTAGGGGGCGACAGGGCCGCACCCGAGCCTAAATTCCGCCTATTTCGTGATTAAGCCTGGGTGAGAGTTTTCTCCGGCGCGTTGGCCTGCTGCAGAGCGGCGATCACGGCCTGCTCCACCGTCTCGTGCACGTGCAGAACGGTGTTCGCCTGGGTCAGCTCCATGAGCCCGGCGATCTTGGGATGCGGCGCGGCCAGATGCAGCACGCCGCCGTGCTGACGGGCGAAGGCATGGGTGTTGAGCAGCACCCGCAGCCCCGCGCTGGCGAGGAAGGTGACCTCACTGAGATCGACGACCACGTGTTCGCCCGGCGCGCGCCGCTGGCGCTGGATGTAGAGGTCGAACGCGCGAGCCGTGGCGGAGTCGATCTCCCCTGCGACGGAGATCACGCACACGCCCGGCAGTTTCTGCACGGCGAACGTGAGATCCAGCATGCGATGCCCACCGATCGGAATTCGAGCGCGAATTCTCAGGGAACATGGACAAGGCGTGGTTCGCCTTTACCGCACGATATCCGCGTGCCGCCCGTCTTAGAAGATGCGGCGCTCGAATTCTTACCCCGGCGGACGGCCGCGCGGCCCGCCCTGCCGCTGTAAGGGTTATAGTCGATCTGCAACGGTTACAGAAGAGGGGCCCGTGGACATCCGGATAGCCGACTACGCCACCGGAGTGGCGGTGGCGAACGACCTGGTCAGCACCTCGCCTACGGTGCGGGGCGCGGCCGGGGACGCCTTGCCCTGCCCGGCCGCGCTGACGGACCTCCTGGCCAGGCACGGCCTCGTCCTCGACGCCCCGCCGACGGACGACGCCGACCTCCGCGAGGTGCTCCTGCTGCGCCGCGAGACCCGCGGCGTCATCGAGACCGAGACCGAGGAGCAGGCCGTCGCCGGAGCCATGGTGCTGGCCGGGCGCGCGGGCCGCTCCCCGGTCCTGCGGCGCGACGCCGCCGGCGCCTGGCAGTGGCACGTGCCCACCGCGCCCGGCGCCCCGCCGGCCGCCGAGCTGGCCGCCGTGATCGGCATCGGCCTGCTCGGCGCGGTGCGCGCGCTCGGCCACTCCCGCTTCCGCCCGTGCGCCGCCCCCGGCTGCCGGGGCGTGTTCGTGGACGTCAGCAGGGCGGGGCGGCGGGCGTACTGCATGCCCGACCGGTGCGGCAACCGGGTCAACGTCGCGGGCCACCGCGCCCGCCTGAGGAACGCGATCTGATGGCGGCGCTCGAAGGCGCGATCCGGCTGCCGGACGGCCTCCACGTACGGGGCCGCGGCCTGCGCCGCCCGCTCCCGCCCGGGCCGGTCCCCGACTTCGGGCTCTACCTCGGCTCCGACCGGCTCCGCCGCCGCCACGAGGAGACGCTGACCTGGCCGCACGAGTGGATCGTATGGCCCGACTTCCTGCTGCCGCGCGACCGGGACCTCGCCGTGCGCCGCATCGGTGAGCTGCGCGAGCGGGCGCGGGCGGGCCAGGCGGTCGAGGTGGCCTGCGGAGGCGGCGTCGGGCGCACCGGCACGGTGATCGCCTGCCTGGCGGTGCTGTCCGGCCTCGACCCGGCCGCCGCGCTCGCCTGGACCCGCGAGCACCATCATCCCCGCGCGGTCGAGACCCCCTGGCAGCGCCGGTGGATCGCCCGCTTTCCCCTATGATGCCGAAGGATCTTCATCCCGGAGAGAGAGGCGGTCGCCCGTGACGTCATCGGATGCCGTCATCCGCGCGGCCGTCCCCGCCGACCTGCCGGCCGTGACCGCGATCAACGCCCACTACGTCGCCAACACCGTCATCACCTTCGAGGAGACCCCGCCCACGGTGGCGGACTGGCGGGCCAGGCTCGCCGACCTGACCGCCCGCGGCTTCCCCTTCCTCGTCGCCGACGTCGGCGGCGAGGTCGCCGGCTACGCCTACGCGGGACCCTGGCGGCCCAAGCCCGCCTACCGCTACACCGTCGAGGACAGCGTCTACCTGGCTCCCGGCCTCGGCGGCCGCGGCCTCGGCGGCGCCCTGCTGGGCGCCGTGATCGACGGCGCGACGGCGGCCGGGCTGCGCCGGATGGTGGCCGTCATCGCCGACGCGGGCGACGACCGCTCGATCGCCCTGCACCGCAGGCACGGCTTCACCGAGGTCGGCCGGCTGACCGAGGTCGGCTTCAAGCTCGGCCGCTGGGTGGACACCACGCTGATGGAACGCCCGCTGACCTGAGGTTTCTCCGGTGGGTGGCGGGTAGCCGACCCTCATCCGAGTGGAGGAGCAGGCAGATGCGTTCGTCCTTCCGGTTGGGCCGCATCGGCGGGGTCGTCGTGGGGCTCAACGTCAGCGTGCTGGTGATCGTGGTGATCCTGGTGGCCGGGCTGTCGTTCGGGCAGTTCCCGCTCGCCTTTCCCGGATACCCCACGGTGGCGTACGTGCTGGCGGGGGTGGCCGCCGCCGTCCTGTTCCTGGCCTCGCTGCTCGCGCACGAGCTGGCGCACGCCATCGTGGCCCGGCGCAACGGGATCGAGGTGCCCCGGATCACGCTGTGGCTGCTCGGCGGGGTGGCCGAGCTGCGCAGCGAGCCCCGCACGCCGGGCGCGGACCTGCGGATCGCGGTCGTGGGGCCGCTGACCAGCTTCGTGTGCGCGGTGGTGTTCGTGGCGCTGGCGCTGGTGACCGGCGCCGTGTCGCTGGTGGCCGGCATGTTCGGCTATCTGGCCGCGGTCAACGTGCTGCTCGCCGTGTTCAACCTGATCCCGGCCGCGCCGCTGGACGGCGGGCGGGTGCTGCGGGCCGCGCTCTGGTCCCGCTGGGGCGACCGGGTACGCGCCGCCGTCGCCGCCGCCCGCGCCGGCCGCGTCTTCGGGTACGTGCTCATCGCGTTCGGCTTCCTCCAGGTCGTCACGGGGCTGGGCTTCCAGGGGCTGTGGCTCGTCCTCATCGGCCTGTTCCTGGTGAACGCGGCCAGCGCCGAGGAGCAGCAGGCCCAGCTCGGCGCGACGCTCCACGGGGTCCGGGTCGGCGACGTGATGTCGGGGCGGCCCGTCACCGCCTCGCCGGACGAGACCGTCGCCGGGCTCATCGACCGGCTGGTGCTGAGCCGGCGGCTGTCGACGTACCCGCTGGTGGCCGAGGACGGGACCTTTCTCGGGCTGGTGACGCTCAACCGGCTCCGGCAGGTGCCGCCGCAGGCGCGGGAGACCACCCGGCTCGCCGACATCGCCTGCCCGCCCGGCGACGTGCCCAAGGCGGTCCCCGACGAGCCGCTGCTCGGCCTGCTGCCCCGGATGACCGGCTGCGCCGACGGCCGCGCCGTGGTGCTCGGCCCGTCCGGGCAGCTTCTCGGGCTGCTCACGCCGAGCGACATCAGCCGGGTGATCCAGACCGCCGGGCTGCACGGCCACGACCCCTACCCGCACCCGCGCGGCGCCGACCTCACCGTCCCGCCCCAGCGCCAGGCCGAGGCGGGGGAACGCGAGCGCCGCCGCAGCGACGTCTGACCCCCGGCCGCACGAGGTCCCGGCGGTCACGGGCGCCTGGCGGCGGCGGCCTGGACGCCGGAGGGCGGGAGCGGCAGCACCGCGTGGACCCGGTAGCCGCCGTCCTCGCGCGGTCCCGCGTCCATGGCGCCGCGGAAGAGCGCCACCCGCTCCCTGATCCCGGTCAGCCCGTCACCGCCCGGCGGCGGCGCCGGCTCGGGCCGGCCGGCGCGCGGCCCCTCGCCGGTGATCTCCAGGCGCAGCTCGGCGTCGCCGTGCGTGATCCGGACCAGGGCATGCGTAGGGCCGGCGTGCTTGAGGACGTTCGCGAGCGCGTCCTGCGCGATGCGGTACGCGGACAGGTCCAGGCCCGCGGGCAGGGGCCGGGGCGTGCCCTCGATCCGCAGCGCCACGTCCAGGCCCGCCGAGCGCAGGTGCGTGACCAGCTCGGCCAGCCGGTCGAGGGTGGGCTGCGGGGTCGTCCCGCCGCCGTCGGGGGCGGTGCGCAGCAGGTCCAGCGTGCGGTGCAGCTCCTCCACCGCGCCGCGCCCGGTCTCCTCGATCAGGGCCAGCGCCTCGCGCTCCTGCCGCAGCTCGCGGGGCAGGAGCAGCCGTACGCCGCCGGCCTGGAGCACCATGACGCTGACGTCGTGCGCGACGAGGTCGTACAGTTCGCGGGCGATCCTGGCGCGCTCCCGCGCCACCGCCGCCGCCTCGGGAGCCTCCGTCGCCCGCGGCGGCTCGCCGGAGGCGCCGTGCTCGCGCCGGCGGCGGACCGTCACGCCGGCGACCCCGGCGACGAGGGCCAGCGCGCCCGCGACCAGGTGCTCCCCGACCGCCGCCGGATCGGCGAGCACCAGCCCCGACAGGAACAGCGCGGTCATCCCGATCCCGGCGACGCCCCGTGGGCCGCCCGCCGGGGCCAGGCTGAGCACGGTGAACAGCAGCAGCAGCGCCGTGTGCCACTGCCAGGACAGCGGCGGCCGGCCGGCCAGCAGGTACGCCCCCAGACCGATCCCCGTGAACACGGCCATCACCGCGACCGGCCACCGCCGCCGCGCCAGCACCAGAGCCGCGGCCGGCACCGCGCCCGCCGCCCAGAGCTCCGGCACCGCGCCGCCGGAGGCCCGCAGCTCCTCGGCGAGCGCGAGCAGGCCGATCACGGCGGCCGGCAGCCAGTCGATCGGCCCCGGCCACGTCGTCGTGGAGAGGTCACGGGAAGTGTCGGCCATGCAGCGCAGCCTAGGGAGCGGGAGGAGGGCGGTCATCAGCCCAGCGCCGCACGCGGGGTCCCCCTCGGGGGTGATTCCCGGCGGCGGCCGGGCCGCTGAACCGCCGCCGCCCGCCTCCCGTACCTCCGGGTGAGGACGCCGAGCGGGGAGGTCGGGACGGTGCGGCACCGGATCACGAGCGCGGCCGCTGGGCTGCTGCTGTCAATCAGCATGATCGCCGGGCCGGCGGACGCCCACGGTGCGCTGGAGAGCCCGCTCAGCAGGGCCGCCGCCTGCGGCGGGACGGACACGTACGCCGCCTGCCGCGCCGCGCTCAAGGTCGCGGGCTCGGCCGTGCCCGGCGAGTGGGACAACCTCAGGGTGGCGGGCGTCGCGGGCCGGGACCGCCGGGTCGTCCCGGACGGCAAGCTGTGCAGCGGCGGCCTGCCGGGCTTCCGTGGGCTGGACCTCGCCCGTACGGACTGGCCGGCCACCAAGCTGCGCCCCGGAGCCGCCTTCACCTTCCGTTACCGGGGCACGATCCCGCACAAGGGCACCTTCCGCCTGTACGTCACCAAGCCCGGCTACGACCCGGCCGAGCCGCTGCGCTGGTCGTCGCTGGAACGCAAGCCGTTCCTCACGGTCACCGACCCGAGGCTCGCCGACGGTTCGTACGCCTTCAAGGGCCGGCTCCCCACCGGCAGGACCGGCCGCCACCTGATCTATACGATCTGGCAGAACTCCGACACGCCGGACACCTACTACTCCTGCTCCGACGTCGTCTTCACGGCCGCCGCGAAGAAGGGCAACGCCCCCGCGCTCCAGCCGCCGGCCCAGGGCGGCCCCGCCGCGCCGGCCGGCGTCCCGTGGCAGCTCGGTGTGGCCGTCCTGCTGGCCGCCGGGGCGGGAACGGCGGCGTTCGCGGGACTCCGGGCAGGTCGCCGCCGTAGGTGAGCCGCCCGCGGATCGTCGGGTGAAGGCTCCTTCCGGCATTGGGCTTCTGGCGTTAGTGTGTGCAGCGGTCCGTACGCGCTGTCCCGCCTCAGGCACGCCTCTCCACCCCGGGAGCCCCAGTGAAACTGACCTGCAGGCACCTGCCGGGCGTCACCCTGATCACCGTGTCCGGCCCGGTCGACGCCACCAACTCCGCCGAGCTGGAAAGCTTCGTCGACGGGGCGAGGCGGCGGCTGGACGAGCATCTGGTCTTCGACCTCGGCGAAGTGTCGTTCCTCGACAGCTCGGGCCTGGCGGTCCTGCTCGCCGCCGCGACCCTGGCCCGTGCGCACGGCGTGGCCGTCCATCTCGCCGCCGTCCAGGAGCGGCCGATCCGCATCATGGAGATCACCGGCGCCTGGCGGGCCGTCCACCTGTACGACCGCGTCGACCAGGCGCTCGCGGCGGCCGGGGCCGGACCGTCCCCCCGTCGCAGCGGCACAGCGCCTTGACGGCACCGCGCTCACCCCGCGGTGTATTAACTTAGCCTTGCCTTAGTCGACACGACGTTGGGAGGCGACCATCAGCCCCGCGCAGCACGCCGTCTACGGCCCGGCCACCACCTCCGTCCTCGCCGCGTTGCCCGCCCGCCCCACGCCCGCCCACCTGGACGAGCTCCTGGCGGCGCGCGGACCGGTGCTGACGGAGTCCGCCGCCGACGGCCACACCGAGGTGACCTTCGTGACGGCCGGAGGCCGGGCCCCGCTGTCGCTCTGGATCCAGGGCGTCCGCCAGGCCCTTCCCCAGCGGATGCGCCGCCTCGGCGCAGACGGCCGGGGCCGCCAGGTGTGGGCCTTCGGCGCCCGGTTCCCGTCCGACAGCACGCTCACCTACTGCTACGTCGAGCGCGACCCGGTCGCCAGGCTCGGCCTGGTCCGCCGGGCCCGGCTGGCCGCGTCGGCCGGCGCCCGCGACGAGCTGATCGAGACCCTGTTGTCACGTTCCTTTCCCGACCCGGCCGTGGCGCGCCGCGTGCCGAACGTGCTCGGGCTGCTCGGCCGGCAGCAGGCGCCGATCCCCGCGACCGTCAGCGACTGGGTCACGCCGCTGGCCCTGCCCGGCGCGCCCGGCCAGGACTGGCGGCACCGCCCGGTGCGCCTCGGCCGCCTGGTGACCGAGCGCCCGGGGGCGGGCCCGCTGGCCCGCCCGGTCACCGTCTACCACCCGCCCTGCCGGGGCGAGGCCCGTGACCTGCCGCTGGTGGTGGTCTTCGACGGCGAGGCGTTCGCCTGGCTCGCCGGCGAGCTGGACGAGGCCATCGCGCGCGGCCGGATGCCCGCGTTCCTGGTCGCCTACGTCCACAACCTGTCGCGCCGGCGCCGGGTGGACGAGCTGTCCGGCGACCCCGGCCTCGTCGCGGGGCTCGTGTCGGAGATCGTGTCCTGGCTGCGGGCCCGGCACCACGCCGCGGCCGACCCGGCGCGGGCGATCGTGGCGGGGGCCGGGCTCGGCGGGCTGGCCGCCGCCCGCCTGGCCCATCGGCGTCCTGATCTGTTCGGGGCGGCGCTGGTGATGTCCGGCTCGCTCTGGTGGGAGCCGCGCGGGCGCGCCGCCCGTCCGGCGGGGCTCGACCTGCTGGCCCGCCTGGCCCGCGAGCACCGCCACCGCTGGCCGGTACGCCTGTGGATGAGCTACGGCACTCTGGAGGCCGACGTCGGCGACCGCAGGCTGACCCTGCTCGGCGCCGTCGAGCGCTTCGCCCGCGCGGCCCGGCCGCACGTGGACGAGCTGACGGTGCGCGAGTTCCCCGGCGGCCACGACACGCCGTGCTGGCGGCCGGCGCTCCGCGACGGGCTGCGCCATCTCACGGCCCGCTGGAGGTCCTTCTAGACTCGCCAGTCATGACCGTGATCGACGAACAGGGCCGTCCTGAGCCCCCCATCGCCGCCGGCGAGACCGCGACCCTCCTCGGCTACCTCGACTATCAGCGCGCCACCCTCGCCTGGAAATGCTCGGGCCTGGACGCGGCCGGCCTGCGGGCCACGGTCGGCGTCTCGTCGATGACCCTCGGCGGGCTGCTCAAGCACATGTCCTACGTGGAGGACCATTGGTTCTCCCGCTCGCTGCACGGCAACGACCCGCAGCCGCCGTGGGACACCGTGGACTGGGCGGCCGACCGCGACTGGGACTGGAACTCGGCCGCCGGCGACTCCCCGGAGCAGCTTCTCGCGCTGTGGCAGGGCTCCGTGGCCCGTTCGCGCGAGCTGACCGAGAAGGCCCTGGCCGATGGCGGCCCGGACCGGCTCGCGCGGCGGAGCTGGGCCGATGGCACCACCCCGTCACTCCGCTGGATCCTCTGCCACATGATCGAGGAGTACGCCCGCCACAACGGCCACGCCGACCTCATCCGCGAGTCCGTGGACGGCCTCACCGGCGAGTGACCCGGCGGACGGTCAGAGCAGCCGGTCGTGCCGGCTGTCGGCCTCCTGCCGGAGCGCGACGATGAAGGCGCGGCGCAGCTTCTGCCGGCGCGGGCCCTCCACGCTCAGGCCGCCGCCTGGCTGGGTGGCCCGGACGTGCCGCTCGTAGAACCCCCAGCAGCTCTGGATGCCGTGCAGCAGGTTCTCCAGCAGGTCGGGGGCGGGACGGCCGGGGTCGAGCGGGGTCAGGGGCAGGTGCACGGTGTCGGCGCCCACGGCGAGCTCGGGATGCTCGGCGTGGACCTCGCCGATGAGGCGCTCGGCCGCGTTGATGCGGTGGCGGGCCTCGATGATGCCGAGCAGGTGCCCCTCGCCGACATGCAGGGCGTTGCGGACCAGGGTCATGACGACCTGTCGCGGGCGCACGCCGGCCCCGAGCCCGCCGAGGACCTCGGTCAGGCTCTCGAACGCGAGCGGCTTGACCGGCTGGTCGGCGGCGGCCACGATCTGCGCCGGGTGGGCGCGGGTGAGCCGGGAGGTGACGACGACCGCGGCGTGCAGCCAGTGGGCGGCGGCGATGGCCGCCGCGGTCGGGTCGAGCCGGGTGAACAGCGCGTCGCAGCCGAACGGGTGCCGGCGCAGCAGCCGGTCGGCCTGGACGACCTGCAGCGGGGAGGTGTCCTCGCGGCTGAGGGCGACGGCCTGCCCGGCCCGCTCCGACAGGTCGCCCAGCTCGGCGCGTTCGACGGCGGCGAGCTCGGCGGCGACCTCGCCGGCGATCCGCGTCGTGAGGCCGGGCCGGTCGAGGAAGGCGAGGACGCGGCCGACCGCGTGGGCGGCCTCCTGGACCCTGGTGTCGATCTGCGCCCAGGCGGTGCGGTCGGCGGCGACGACGAAGTCGTGGACCGTTCCGAAGGCGTCGCGCTCCTGCTGCCGCTGCCGGCCGAGGCTGCCGGGCCCGTAGTGGTCGGCGACGCTGGCGGGATGGGTGTAGCAGCGCCAGCAGGCGTGCGAGAGCTGGGTGAGCCCGGCGGACAGGCGCAGCAGTTCGTGGTGGGGGAGTGCGGAAGGTAGGTCGGCCACGGTGGTGGCGGTCTCGCCGATGCCGGTGCTCCATTGAGCGATGAGCGCGCCCCGGGCGCGGTCGATGGCGTACCGAGTCACAGAGACTCCTTCGACGGGGGGACTGAGCGGGCGAGAGCCGTGCTCAGTGAGCGTGGGCGCGGTCGTGGGCGGCCACGTGCAGAATGCTAATGACGACCCCGGCCGGCCGAAGGATTTTTTCGCGAGGCGCGAATTCCTGGCGTCGGCTCAATAGTCGATAAAAGCGCATATGCCGTGCTCGGCGGGAGGATATTTTGCTCCGAGGAACGCCGCCCGGCGCTTGTGCTGCCGGGCGGCGTCCGCGTTTTCCGCACGATTCACGGATCAGGGGGCCGGATAGTCCGTGACGTACACCGGCGCGCCGGTCCTGGACGGGTCGGCCGCCTCGCCCACGCCGTTGACGACGTGGTCGATCGTGCCGGCGCTGAGGTTGACGGTCATGACGTGGTGCAGCCGGACGCCCGGGGTGCGCGGCACCTCGAAGCCGTTCTCGGTGTGGATGTCCGGGTTGTTCTGGTTGAAGACGTAGACGCCGGCTCCGTACAGGCGGTGCGTCCGGACCAGGTCGCCGACCTTGTAGCCGGCCCAGCCCTCGACGTCGCCGTTCATCCAGTCGGCCTGCGCCGGCGGGTCGTACGGCAGCTCGTTCTGGTAGAGGATCGTGGTGCCCGCCTCGCCGTTCCAGACCGTGTTGTACTGCTGGAAGTGCTCGACGAACAGCCCGGTCGCGGTCACCCGGTCGCCGTTGACGACCGCGCCGGTGCGGCCGAGGTTGGTGTTCCAGCGCTGGGTGTCGGTCAGGCCCTCCACGCCGTGGTCGGCGCGCCACACCCACGTGTGGTCGATCAGCACGTCGTCGCTGTTGACCTCCAGCGCGACGTCCGTGCGGCCGACGTGCGGGCCGCCGACCCGGAAGTACACGTCGGACAGCGTCGTCGGGTTGCCCGGCGAGCTGTGGCCCCGCCCGTTCCGCTTGCCGACCCGCAGCAGGACGGGCGACTTCCGCTCGCCCGCGTCGATGGTCACGCCGGCCACGATCACGCCGGGGACGTCGGCGACCTCGATGGGGGTCGAGCCGTTGATCGCGGTGAGCGTGGCGTGCCCGAGGCCGAGCACGACGGTGTCCGGGCGCTTGATCTCGATGCCGCGCGGGATGTCGTACACGCCGGGCGTGAGCAGCAGGTGCTTGCCGCGGGCGAGCTGGCTGTTGATGACCTGCACCGGGTCCGACGGCCGGGCCACGAAGAAGTCGCCGATCGGGATCGTCCTGCCGGGCGTCAGGCCGTCCGCCCACGAGACGCCGCGGGTGTTCCTGCGGGCGGACGGGACGCGCACCTGGTAGCGGCCGCGTGCGTCCGTGTAGAGGAACGGCTTCTCCCTGCTGACCGGGGTGGTGTCGAGCGTCGTGTACGGCGGGTCGGGGAACGCCGACTCCTCCGGCGCGCCGACGACGCCCGAGAAGACCTGGTTCCAGACCGCGTTGGACCAGCCGGCGATCTCGCTGTCGCGGGTCAGCCACTGCTGCTGGGAGCCGTTCGTGACGGCCGGCAGCCGGGAGTCGGCGATGAAGCCGCCGCTCGCGTACTGGGGGCCGGCGGTGCAGTAGTCCATCAGGGACAGGGTGCCGCCGGTGACGTCGAGCCGGCGCAGGGAGACCGCCTGGGAGACGGCCCAGAAGTCCGCCGAGGACCGGCAGCCGTCCTGGCCGGCGGCGTTGACGTTGACGGACAGGTTGGAGAGGGTGCGCCAGAAGTTGACGAGGGCGAGGCAGTTGGCGGTGCCGCCGTCGGCGAGGCAGCGGTTGTAGACCTCGACCTTGCCGTTGATGACGACGTCCGTGGGGGAGGCGCCGAGGCCGGCGATCTCGGTGTAGTAGCCGACCTTGATCTGGAGGGGGTGCTCGGCGGTGCCGTACGTGCCGGGCTTGAAGAGGTAGGCGTGCCTGGCGGTGCCCATCTCGGCGTCGACCTGGGCGGCGTGCGCGGCGTCGAGGGTGGCCTGGATGTCGGCGACCGGCATGCTCGGGTCGAAGACGGTGACGTTGGGCCCGAGGTCGGGCGCGCCGCCCGCGGGCGGTGACGCGCTCGCGGGCAGGCCGGTGGCTCCGGCGGTCATGACGGCGGTGGCGAGGACGACGCCCAACGCCATCGTCCGGCCGGTGCGCCGGCGCCCGTCGGGTTGCTGGATCGTCATGGGGTTCGTCCTTTCGACGGGCGGCCTGCCGCGCTGAGAGAGCGCTCTCTCGGGTCGTTTGTACCGTGCCGCCCGCTCCGTTCACAAGGGCGCGCACGAGCCTGTGGGGCCGCGGAAATCAGGGGTTGGCCGCAGGCCCAAGATCGTGTTGTCTGGAGGCACCCCCAGACCACGAGGATCGCCCGATGCCCCAGCCGAGAGCCGCACTCCCCGTGCTCGCCGCGGCCACGCTCGTGTCCGCCCTGCTGACCGCCGCCCCCGCGGGCGCGGCCATCAGCGGGGCGGCGGACCTGCCCCTGACCTCGGCGATCTTCGGCGCCACGCACAACAGCTACTCCGGCGACCTCGACGGCGCGAGAGGCTCGATCGTCCGCCAGCTCGACGAGGGCGTACGCTTCATCGAGCTCGACATCCACGACAACGGCTACGCGAGCGCCCGCGACTACGCGATCGGCCACGACGCCCCCGGCGACCTCGTGGACCACGCGGGCAACCCGGCCTCGAACCTCCTGCGCGACTGGCTCGCCACGATCGACGCCTGGTCGGCCGCCCATCCCGCCGCCGCGCCCGTCACCGTCGCCCTCGACATCAAGGACGACCTGACCGACAACACCTCCTACGCCGCGGGCAACCTCGCCGCGCTCAACCAGGAGCTCACCGCCGCCTTCGGAGCCCGGCTGCTGCGCGCGTCCGACTACCCGGCCGCCACGCCCACGGTGGACGGCTTACGCGGCCGGGTCCTCGTGGTGCTGTCCGGCAATGGGCGCACGCGCACGCTCTACAAGCGCGACGCCGGCACGAACCCCGCCGTCGCCATGAACGGCCGCGGCCAGGTCGTCGAGGTGCACGACTCGGGGTCGGGCGAGCTCTGGTACTGGAGCGGCACGTACGCCCCCGACGGCACCGTGACCTGGCTGCGCCACGGCCGCTACGACAGCGGCGTGACCCCGGCCGTGGCGCTCAACGACGCCGGCGACCTGGTCGAGGTCCACCAGTCCCAGAACGCCACCACGCTGTGGTACCGCGTCGGCCGCCTCGCCGCCGACGGCGAGATCACCTGGTCGGCGAGCCGCCAGTACGACAACGGCGTCCTGCCCACCGTCCGCTTCGCCGACGCCGCCGGCACCCGGCTGCACGAGATCCACCGCAGCCAGAGCAACAGCCAGAACTGGACCTGGTCCGGCGTCCTCGACCCCGCCGCGCGCACGGTCGCCTGGACCGGCAACGCGAAGACCTCCGACGCCCGCCACGACAAGACCACCGCGGTCAGCGGCACGTCCCGGGTGCGCGTCTGGACCGGCGCCGACGGCCCGACCCCGGCGACGACCCTGCGCGTCGACACCGACCGGCGCGCCGGCGAGCGCATCCGCTACCCGCAGGTCGCCTTCACCGAGTTCCAGCAGGGCGACAGCGCCGAGCTCCAGCAGGACGCGCTCCACCACGCCGCGCCCGCCACGCAGTCGTCGTTCCTCGTCGCGGCCAGGCGGGCCGGGCGGCTGGCCCGCGGCTGGAACTTCGACTCGGCGTCACAGGCGAGCGACCCCCTCGCCAATTACCCGGCGACGAACCGCCCGTACGACACTTGGTACCGGAACCTGCTCACGCAGGCGGGCGCCGTTCGCTGAACGGGATCACCGTCTCCTGATCGTCACGCAGGCCGCGTCGACGCTGAGGAAGGCGGCACCATGACCGACGCCCCGCCCCGCCCCGCGACCGGGGTCACCGTGCTGGTCGCGGCCGGGCTCGCGGCGGACCGTGACCTGCTGGCGGAGCTGGCCGGTCGCGAGTTCGCGGCGCTCGGGGCCGAAGGGCGGCTGGTCGTGCCGCCGGACGCCGCGTCCTTCGCGACCGCGCTGGACGCCGCCGGAGCCGATCCGGGGCACGCCGTCGTCGCCCTGCCCGGAGCCGATCCCGAGGTGCGCGCCCTGATGGAGCCGCCGCGGCCGTACCGCGACCGGCTGGTCTGGCTGGACCTGGGGAGGACCGGCCCGCGGCCGGCCGGCGGCGCGCTCCACCTGTACGGCCGCGGCGTCGGCGGCCTCACCTGGGCCGTCAGGGCGGCGGCGCACCGGGTGACGTGCCGCCCCCGCCGCGTCGCCTACGGCCCCCACCCCGACCAGTACGCGGAGCTGCTCCTGCCGGACGCCGGGCCCGCGCCGGTCGCGATGCTGCTGCACGGCGGCTTCTACCGGACACGCTGGGCCGCCGACCTCATGGACGCGCTCGCCGCCGACCTCGCCGGCCGCGGGTTCGCCGCCTGGAACGTGGAGTACCGCCGCCCGGACCGGCACGGCTGGGCCGCCACCGTGTCCGACGTCGCCGAGGCGTACGCCGCCCTCCAGACCCTCGGCGGGGACGTCGATCCGGCCCGCGTCGCGGTGATCGGCCACTCGGCGGGCGGCCAGCTCGCGCTGCGCCTGGCCGCCGACCTGTGGGCGGCCGGACGCGGCCCGGCGCTCGCCGTCTCCCTGGCCGGCCTCGTGGACCTGGTGGAGTGCGACCTCCGCGACCTGAGCGGCGGCGCGACGGCCCTGGCGCTCGGCGGCCGGTGCACCGAGATCCCCGACGTGTACGCGGCCTCCAGCCCTCTCGCCCGGCTCCCGCTGGGCGGCCCGCAGCTCGTGGTCCAGGGCACCGGGGACGACCCGGACCTCGTGGACTTCAACCGCCGCTACGCCCGCGCCGCGACCGCGGACCCGGTCACCTACCTGGAGGCCCCCGGCGACCACTTCTCGGTGATCGACCCGGCGACCCCCATCTGGGCCGCGACGGCCGCCCGCGTCGAGGAGGCGCTCAGGCCGGCGGGGTGACCGGCCGCCAGCCCACGGGGCTGGACAGCACCATCGTGCTCGACGGCCGCCCGTACGGCGACAGCCCGTCGATCAGCCGCTCGAAGTCGGTCATCGAGTCCAGCGCCACCACGAGCAGGCAGCAGGTGTCCCCGGTCACCCGGTACACCTGGACGATCTCGGGCCGGGCCAGCACCTCCTCGTGGCGCAGCACACAGCGGGCGCCGTAGCAGTCCATCCTGATCAGCGCCCGCACCGTGCGCCCGGCCCGGCCGAGGTCCACGTGCGCGTGGTAGCCCGAGATCACCCCGGTCTCCTCCAGCCGCCGTACGCGCTCGGCCACGGCAGGGGCGGACAGGTGCACCCGCCGTGACAGCTCGCTGTAGGAGAGCCGGGCGTCGGCCTGCAGCTCGCCGAGGATCGCCCAGTCCATCGCGTCCATGGCATCCATCCGTCACTCTCGGCAGCGGCGAAAGGCAAACCCGGGATCGCCTTTCGAACGTAAGGCCATCCTGCCTCATCACCTTTGGTCCGCCCTTTCGGCCCCGTTCGTACGAAAGCGAACATTGAGGTGAACGAGGAGGAGTGATGGCAGCCCCGAGACTGCGCTTCGCGCACGCCACCCCTTACGACGAGTACGTCGGCACCGCCACCCTGCGCGCGCTGCCCGGCCCGCGGACCGCCACCAGGGAGGAGCCCGCGTTCCTGGTCACCACGCAGGTCATGGAGCTGTACTTCGGCCTGGTGCGCACCGAGCTGCGCCTGGCCGTCGAGCTGCTCGGCGAGCCCGAGCTGCCCCCGGCGACCGCGGTGATCGCGCGCGCGGCGGCGTACCTGGACGTGGTGAACGCCGCCTGGCGGCCGCTGAACCGGCTCACGCCGCGCCAGTTCAACGCCTTCAGGCCGGCGCTCGGCGAGGGCTCCGGGTTCCAGTCGGCGCTCTACCGCGAGGTGGAGTTCCTGCTGGGGGACAAGAACCCGTCCCTCGTCCAGGTGCACCGCGGCGACCCCGAGGCCCACGGCGCGCTGCTGGCGGCCCTGCGCGCGCCCAGCCTGTACGACGCCGCCCTCTCCGCCCTGGCCCGCCGCGGGCACGACGTCCCCGAGGCCGTGCTCACGCGCGACCCGGCGCGGCCGTACGAGCCCGACCCCCAGGTGGAGAAGGCGTGGTCCCGCGTGTACGCCGAAGAGGGCCCGGGCGACGAGCTCTGGGAACTGGGCGAGGCGCTGACCGACCTCGCCGAGAACTTCATGGCGTGGCGGACCCGCCACCTGGTGGTGGTCCGGCGCGCGATGGGCGCGAAGATGGGCACGGGCGGGTCGAGCGGCGCGAGCTGGCTGGAACGGTCGCTGCGCCGCGAGATCTTCCCCGAGCTCTGGTCGGCCCGCACCCTGGTCTGACGTGCCGACCCCCTGGCGTGATGGAGAACCCGTGAACACCCACCCCGAGCAGGACGCCCTCGCCGCCGACGCCGCCGACCCCGGCCGCCGCGCGGAGTTCCTGATCCCGCCGGCCCCGGCCGGCGCCCCCTACCCGGAGACGGCCTACTTCGCCGGCAACTCCCTGGGCCTGCAGCCGAAGGACGCCGCCGCGGCCGTCCAGGCCGAGCTGGCCGAGTGGTCCGGCCAGGCCGTCGAGGCGTGGTTCGCCGCCGAACGGCCGTGGGTGAGCTACCCGGCGCTGCTCCGCGACGACATGGCCGCCCTGGTGGGCGCGCGTCCCGAGGAGACCGTGGTCATGAACGCCCTCACGGTCAACCTGCACCTGCTGATGGCCACGTTCTACCGCCCGGAGGGAGAGCGCGTCCGGATCGTCATCGAGGACACCGCCTTCCCGTCCGACTCGTACGCGGTCGCCGGTCAGGCCGCCTGGCACGGGCTCGACCCGGCCCGCACGGTCGTCCGGCTGCCCGCCGCCGACATCCCCGCCTACCTGGCGGCCGAGGGCGGCAGGGTCGCCCTGGTCCTGCTCGGCGGGATCAACTACCTCACCGGCGAACTGCTGGACATCCCCGGCATCACCGCCGCCGCGCACGAGGCGGGAGCCGTGGCCGGCTGGGACCTCGCGCACGCCGCCGGGAACGTCCCCCTCTCCCTGCACGACTGGAACGCCGACTTCGCCGTCTGGTGCACCTACAAGTACCTCAACGGCGGTCCTGGAGCCCCCGGCGCCTGCTTCGTGCACGCTCGCCACCTGACCGGCGGCGCGGACCCCGCCCTGCCCCGGCTGACCGGCTGGTGGGGCACCGACGAACGGGTCCGCTTCGAGATGCGCCCCGATCGCGACCACGTGCCCGCCGCCGACGCCTGGCAGGTCTCCACGCCGCCCATCCTCGGCCTGGCCGCGCTGCGGGCCGCGCTCGCCGTGCACGCCAAGGCCGGCATGGCCGAGCTCGGCGCCCGCAGCCGCCGGCTCACCGGCTACCTGGAGTCGCTGCTCGCCCCGATGGACGGCGGCCCGATCGAGCTGATCACCCCGTCCGACCCGGCGCGACGCGGCGCCCAGCTCTCGGTGCGGGTCGCCGCCGGCGACGCGGCCGGGCTGGCCGGGCGGCTGCACGCCCGGCACGGGGTGCTCGCCGACGTGCGCAACCCGGACGTGATCCGCTTCGCGCCGGTGCCGCTGTACTCGACGTACCACGACTGCTGGCGGGCCGCCCGCGCCCTCGCCGCCGAACTGACCGGCTGAGGCCGGAACGGCGGTCACCCGGGCGGTCGGGGCGGGCGGCGGCGTCAGCCGTCCTCCGGCTCCTGAGGCTCGGGCGGATCAGAGCGCGGGCGTTCGATGGGCGGCAGGTGGGTGGCCGGCCAGGAACCGCCGGGCGGCCTGACCGGCGGCTGCGGATCCGCGCGCGGCTCGGGTGCGGGCTGGGGGGACTCCGCCGCGCGGCGCTCGCGCGGGGCGAACATCGTGCGGGCCCGCCGCTGGATCCGGTCGAGGAACCCGGGCTGCCGCCCCTCGTCGGGCGATGGCGGCGAGCCCTGAGCTGAGGGCGGCGGCGCCCCCGGCTCGGCGGACGGCTGCACCCGGCCCACCAGCCCCCAGAGGTCGGACGCCGGCCCGGAACCTCCCCGCGCGGCGGGCCGAGCCGACGGCGCGGAGCGGGGCAGCGGACCGGACGAGCCCGGCCCCGGCCGGGACAAGGGTCCGGACGAGCCCGGCGACGGGTGGGACAGGGGGCCGGACGAGCCCGGTGATGGGCGGGGCAAGGGGCTGGACAGCCCCGGTGACGGGCGGGGCGCGGGCGGGGCGATCTCGACGGACATCGGGCGCGGCACGTCGGCGGCGGCGACGAGCAGCCTTCTGGCCGCGTCCACGTCGTGCAGCGACCTCAGTCCGATGATGACCGTGATCGGCGCGACCGCCGACCTGCCGAGGTCCCATGCCAGGGACCGCTGGTCCTCGGGGAAGGCGTAGCAGCCCGCGCCCGGCTCGCCCGGGGCCCGCGCGGGCGGCTCCTCGTCCTCGGCGCCCCACGGCGGATCAGAGGGGGGACCGTCGCGCACCGACTCCAGCTGCGCCTGGTGCAGGTCCCAGTCCAGGGCCATCCAGTGCTCGTACACGGGGCCCGCCCACGTCACGAAGCCGCGCTCGAACGCCTCGGCCGACGGCACCGGCGCGTCCGCGGACGCCACCCACCCGACGAAGCAGTAGAGCTCGCGCTGGCCGTCGGAGTGCATGGTGCGGCTCAGCTCGGCCGCCTGGACGGCGCCGCCCACCATCACGAGGCGCCGGTCGCGGGCCAGGAGGAGACGCGGCCCGGCGGCCAGCCCTTTGCCGCCCCTGACCACGGCCGACACGCTGGAGCGCGCCCACTCGGGATCGATGGAGGACGGCAGCACCCGCCACCAGCGGTCGACCCTGCGTGTCCTGCCGTAGACGATCGGCATCCATGGGACCGGCATCAGTCTCCCATCCATCGCCCGTCGATGTGCATCGACGTGTCGAGCAGTTCGCCCTGGAGGATGTCCGCTCGATACTGGCATTCTCCCGCGAGCTGAGCCATCGAGGTGGCCAGCCCTCCGTACTGGTTGATCTCGGTGTTGAGCTCGGCCAGCTTCTTGCGGCCGAGCAGCCGGCGCATCCGGCCGGAGTTGATCGACTGGTACTCGCTGGCCCGCTCGGCGCCCTGCTGCTTGGCCAGGTCGGCCTGATAGGTGAAGACCCTGCTCGCGTGCCGGTAGAAGGAGAAGAGCGAGAAGATCATCGGCTTGTGCAGCCCCGCCGGGTCCACCGCCTGGGTGTCGACCCGCTGGTTGGTGGGGCGGCCGATGTCGCCGATGGTGACCGCGCACACGGCGGTGTCCCAGTCCTGTCTGAAGTACTGGGAGAACAGGTCGTCCCTGACCAGCGCGGTCAGCTGCCTGCGCCGGGTCAGTCCGTCGCCGGTCAGGACGTGCTTGAGCAGGTCGCCCTTGGTGATCAGCACGACGAGCGAGGGCGGGATGAGCTGCTGGTCGCGGCGTTTGTCGGCGATGTCGGAGATGGTCCTGGAGTAGCGGCCGACCACGTCGCGCAGCCGTACGGCGGCGTTGCCGTGACCGGCGAGGTAGTCGGCGAGCAGCGCGCCGTCGAGCGTGACGTAGACGCTGTCGGACTCCGCCAGGCGGGCGCGGACGGCGTCGGTGTCGCCGGTGCCGCTGCGGTCGCGGATGGCGCCGCCCCTGTAGTCGATCCAGTCGAGCGTGAGCAGGGGGTCCATCCCGTACCGGAAGGTGAAGGGGTAGACGCGCAGGTCCTCGGCGCTCGTCGGGGGCGGCAGGATGCCGTCCTCCACCATGGCGCTCCACGCGGTGGACAGGTCCAGGTCCACGTCGGGGTCGTCGGCGGTCAGGAAGAACCGCTGCAGACCCGCCGACAGGTGGGCGTACATCCCGATCAGGTAGGTGGTCTTGCCGCTGCCCGTGCCGCCCAGCATCGTGACCTGGATCTGCGGGATTCCCTCTGTCATGAGTTGACACCTCCACCGAGCAGGACGAAGTTCTCCGCCAGGAAGGATTCGAGCGCCTGGGCGGGGCCGAGCAGGGTGAGCAGGGCCTGCTGCTCGACGTAGGCCTTCTGATAGGCGAGGGAGGCGAGCTCGCGGTTGCTCAGCTCGCCGTTCCAGCCGCTCCTGACCCGGTTCCACCAGGTGTCGCCGCGGCTGTACCTGTCGCCGGTGGCGGCGCTCTGCTGCATCAGCGCGCCGAGGAAGTAGACCTGGGACATCAACCCGAAGCAGAGGCAGAACAGGACGGGGACCTCGACGTTCTGCGGGCGGGGCCCGCAGGCGACCCCGATGGGTAGGCAGACGACGAGCCTGTTGTCCGACACGGCCTCCAGGAGCGGATAGAGGACCTCGATCCCGTCGTCGCGGTCGGGGTCGGCCAGGTCGGCCTTGGTCAGCACGACGACGATGGGGGTCAGCCGGTCGCGGCCGGACAGGGCCTGGAACAGCAACGTCGTCAGCCTGCGCACCTTCTCCCTCGCCGCGCGGCCGCGCTGCAGGTCGACGAAGTCGATGAACAGGACGATCGCGTCGGCGGCCTCCAGGTCGTCGAGCAGCCGCCGCGTGTCCTCGGAGGTGCTGCGGTCCAGCAGCGCGCCTCCCCGGTAGTCGCGCCACAGGAAGTCGAGCAGCTCGCTCGCCCCGTGGCGGAAGGTCAGCTCGTAGTCGGAGTGCCGGTCGGAGGGCGCGGGGTACTCGCCCCTGCCGATCCGGTCGGCGGCCGACATGAGTTGGTAGTGGTCGGCGTTGGACTTGGCCCGCACCCGGAACCCGTAGAACCCGTCGGCCGCCATGAGCTTGTACATGGACGACATGTAGGTGGTCTTGCCGGCGTTGGGGTGGCCGAGCATCACGATGTTCATCAGTCGTCCAGGGGATTGCGGTTGGCTCGCTGAGTCCAGCCGCTGCGGCCGAGCAAGGGCCGCGGCGCGGGGGGCGGCACGGGGGACACGGGCGCCGGCGGGAGCGCGACCGGCTCCGCCGGTGACTCCGCCGCCGGTTCCTCGGGCTGTCCCTGGTCGGTGAGCAGGCTCTCGCTGAGCAGGTCCAGGCTTTCCAGGCGGAGCTGGTCGTGCTCGGGGAAGCTCTCGAACACCTCGCGCAGCTTGGCCTTGTGGTGTTCCTCGGTGGAGGCGCTGCCGAGGGCCTCCCGCATCAGCCGCAGCGCCCTCCGCTCGGCCTCGCTCTTGACGCCGCTCAGCACCCGGAGCGCGCGGTTGACGTCCTCGATCGCCTCGTCCTTCAGCCCTCTCCTGACCTTGCGCTGGGCGCGGTGCAGCAGGTGGAAGGCGGGGTCGGCGACCAGGGCGGAGTTCACGCCGAGGTCGGCGGGCCAGTCGTCGCCGAAGATCCCCGCGGCGGCGACGGCCTCGTCGAACTGCTCGACGTAGGCGCGGCGGCGTTGCAGGTAGTAGGTGTCGACCGCGACGACCACGCAGATGGTGACCAGGCGGGTGGCCAGGTCGTGGTTGAGTTCGAGCAGGTCGTGCTCGTCGGCGGGCGGCTCGGCGGCGAGGCCGGCCAGGGCGGAGGTGTCCTTGCTCCACTCGTCCAGGCTGGGGAAGGTCATCGCGTGCACCCTGCTCATCTCGTGCACGGTCTCGGCGCTGACGTGGCAGCCGCCGAGGTGGATGCCGAGGCGCTTGTGGTCGACGCTGAACTGCACGATGAGCGTGGGGATGCCGTAGAGGTCGATGGTGTAGAGGTCGTGGTTGACCCAGTGGAAGGGCCGGTCGACCTTGCGCAGGATCACCAGGCCGCGGTTCTGGTAGGTCATCAGGTTGTCGTAGACGCGCTGGCGCAGGCCCGACCAGGTCGGGCTGCTGGGGTCCTCGTTGTCGGGCGGGCAGAGCAGGACCGTGAGCACCTGCGGGTTGTTCCTCCGGCTCAGCGTCAGCGCCTTGCGTAACTGGCCGGGGCCCTCCGCGATCGGGTAGTGGTCGCGCTGGTGCTGTTCGAGCGCTCTGAGCCGCTCGGCGGCGAGGACGTCGCGCTGCTGGTCGGCCTGGTAGGCCGCGCGTCTCGCCTCCAGTTCGTGCGCGTACGTCTGGCCGATGGCGAGTTTTTCGCGCTCGAATTCCTGATTTTCCAGCCGAATGCGGGCATTAGCCGCATTTTTCGTTTTTTCCCCTGCGTAACCGGAGACAACGCCAATGGTCGCGTCTATCAGTTTCCCCAGGATCAACGCACCTGACAGCGGATCCGCCATGACCGTCCTCCCCCCGGACCCCACGTCAGAATGGCTCTTTGTCGCCCTTTTCGGCAAGTGCCACGCAGGAAAACGGAGGGAGTGACGTAAATCGTGAGAATTATTCGTGAAAGGCCGGGATATCAGGCCAGCCGGAAGGTGAACTCCACCCGCCGCCACGGTCCAGGCCGCCCGTCGGGCGCGGGGTCGTCCTGCTCGGAGAAGGGCACGATGATGGGCTCCTTCACGCCGAACACGGCGTCGGAGTCGAGATAGTCGCCGCCCTCCACGAAGAGCTGGGTGACCAGCGTGCGCCGCCCGGGCGCGGCGATCATGAAGTGCAGGTGCGGGGCGCGCATCGAGTGGCGGCCCGCGGCGGCCAGCAGCTCGCCCACCGGCCCGTCGTCCGGGATCGGGTACGGCGCCGGCAGGATCGTCCAGAACCTCAGCCGCCCGCCGGCGTCGGTGCGCAGCCGCCCCCGCAGCACCGGCCCCTCCTGGTCCGGGAGCTGGACGTCGTAGTAGCCGTCCTTGTTCGCCTGCCACACGTCCACCACGGCGTCGGCGACGGGAACGCCCGCGGTGTCGGTGATCGTGACGTCCGCCAGGACGGGCTCGCCGTCGAGGCCGCCCGAGATGTCGGCGCCCTGCGGCAGCTCCGGCGGGCCCTCGACGTAGAAGGGGCCGAGCACGGCCGACGGCGTGGCCCCGGCGGCGCGGGCGTTGCCGAGGACGTCGACCAGGCTGCTCACGCCGAGGACGTCCGAGAGCAGGATGAACTCCTGGCGAACGTCGCTGGTGATGTGCCCGGTCCGGGTGAGGAAGCCGATCGCGTACCGCCACTCCTCGTCGGTGACGTCGTTCTCGCGCACGAAGGCGTGCAGGTGGGAGACGAGGCCGCGGGCGAGCGTACGCAGCCGCTCCGGCGCGCCGTCGAAGCTCGCCAGCACCGTCCGCGTCAGCTCGTCCGCCGCCCGCTCGACCGCTTCGTCAGGGGTCGTGGTCATCGTGGTCCTCCGATCGATTGCCCGGTGAGCGCCCGGCGCAGCAGGTCCGCGACGCCGTCGCGGGTGACCGGGCGGGGGTTGGGGTACGGCCGTTCGGTCGCGAGCCCGGCCGCCCGGTCCACGTCGGCCTCGCCGAACCCCAGCCCGGCGAGGTCGGCGGGCCCGCCCAGGGAGCGGGTGAACCGCTGGAGACCGGCCGGGGCGTCCGCCACGCCGAGAGCGCCGGCCACGGCGCGCATCGCCTCCCGCGCGGCCGGCGCGTTGTAGTCCATCGCGTACGGCAGCACCACGGTGTGGAGAGGCGCGTGCGGCAGGCCGAAGGAGCCGCCGAGCGTGTGGCACAGCTTGTGGTGCAGCCCCATCCCGACGGCGCCGAGGCAGAGCCCGGCCAGGTAGGCGCCGTACAGCAGCTCCGCCCGCGCCTCCCCGGAGCCTGTGGCGAGCTGCCGCAGGCCGGTCGCCAGCGCGGCGATCGACTCGGTCGCCATCCGGTCGGTCGCGCCGGTGCGGCCGGGGGCGTAGAGCGCCTCCACGGCGTGCGCCATCGAGTTGACGGCGCTGGCGACCGTCACCGGCCAGGGCAGGCCCGTGGTCAGCGACACGTCGTAGATCACGGTGTCGGGGCGGATCGCGGGGTCGGTCGTGGTCGTCTTCCGCCCCCCGGCGGTCTCCCCGAGCACGGGCGTGACCTCGGACCCGGCGTACGTCGTCGGCAGCACGACGTGCGGCACCCCGAGCCGGTACGCGACCGCCTTCCCGAGCCCGGTCGTCGTCCCGCCGCCCACCGACACCACCGAGTCGGCGCCGGCCTCGGCGGCCCGCGCCAGCGCGGCCTCGGTCACCTCGACGGGCGTGTGCATGACGGCACCATCGAACACCCCCGCGGCGGCCCCGCCCAGCCCGGCCACGACACGGGAGACGAGTTCGCCGCGCCGCGGCGTGGACAGCACCAGCGCCCGCCGGCCGCCGAGCCGGTCGAGCTCGTCGCGGAGCCGGGCCAGCGTGCCCGTCCCGAACACCACCCGCAGGCCGCCGTCGTCCCGCTCGAAGTCGCGCACCACCGGGCTACCTGACCGGCTCGCTGCCGGCCACCGTGACCGGAGCCGTGACCGGAGCCGTGGCCGGGACCGCCGCCGCGCCGGCTCCGGCGACGCACACGTTGCGCATGCGCCCGATGCCGTCCACCCAGGACTCCACCACGTCGCCCGGCTGCAGGAACCGCTGCGGGCTGCGCCCCGCGCCCACCCCGGCGGGAGTGCCGGTGAAGATCAGGTCGCCCGGCATGAGCGGCAGGATGTGGGACAGCCGGGAGATCAGCTCAGGGATGGAGAAGACGAGGTCGGCGGTGCTGCCGCTCTGCACGACCTCGCCGTTGACCGAGCAGCCGAGCGCGAGCCGGTCCCGGCCCGGCAGGTCGTCGGCGGCCACCAGCCACGGACCGATGGGGCCGAACGTGGGGAACGACTTCGCCAGGCTGAACTGCGGCATCGGGCCCGCGGTCTGCCGCGACCGCTCGGAGATGTCCTGACCCACGGTGAGGCCCGCGACGTGCTCCCACCCCCGCTCGGCGGGCACCTGGTAGGCGTGCCGGCCGACGACCGCGACGACCTCGACCTCCCAGTCGCAGCAGCCGTCGATGAGCCTGATCGGCTCGTACGGCCCGCTCAGGCACGACAGGTACTTCGTGAAGACGCTCGGCGACTCCGGCGGCTCGCTGCCGATCTCGCCGGCGTGGTCCAGGTAGTTCATGCCGATGGCGAACACCTGGCGGGGCTCGTCCACCGGCGCGCGCAGCAGCGCGGGATCGAGCGGCCGGCCCGCGCCCAGGTCGGCGTTCTCAGTCCAGTCCCTGAACGCCGCCCAGTCCTCCAGGACCGACCGCGGACCCGGCCCGAACCGGCCCGACGACTGCTCGGCGATGTCGACGTACGCGGAGCCGTCGACGATGATCGACGCCCGTCCGTCGACGTTGGCGATGCGCAACAGACTCAAACCCTTCAGAAGGAAGCTCGTGGACGTGCGGCGTCAGTGCCGGTATCCGGTGTACCCGGGCGAGCAGCCGGGCGTCGCCGCGGTGCGTCCGCCGTCCACCGGCAGCAGGACGCCGGTGACGTAGGAGGCCGCCCGCGAGGCGAGGTAGAGCACGGCGGCGGCGTACTCGCCGGGCTCGGCCACCGGGCGGAGCGGCGTGGCCCGCCCGAGCTCGGCGACGATGTCGGTCTTCAGCGGCATGGCCGACGAGCCGGCCCGCGAGATGCCGTTGACGCGGATGCCCGAGGAGGCCAGCTCGGCGGCCAGGACGTGCACCAGGCTGTGCACGGCGCCCTTGGAGGCGGAGTAGCTGACGACGTTCGGGTTGCCGTAGGTGCCGTCGATCGAGCCGGCGTGCACCATCGACGCCCGCGACGACCGCTTCAGGTGCGGCAGGAACGCCTGGGAGGCGGCGTAGACGCCGGTCAGGTTGATCCGCACGGTCTCCTCGAACTGCTCGATCGACAGGTCGGGGAAGCGGCCGAAGTCGTTGGCGAAGTGGTGGGTGACCAGGGTGTCCACGGTGTCCCAGCCCTCCGGCAGGTCCGCCGCGAGCCGCTGGGGCCCGTACGGGTCGCGCGGGTCGTGGACCACGACGCGGGGCTCGCCGCCGGCGTCGCGGATCGCCTCCGCGGTGGCCTCGGCGGCCTCCTTCGTGGCCTGGGCCACCAGGACCTCGGCGCCGCACCGGGTGAAGGCGGCGGCCGACGAGGAGGCGACGTCCTCGGGGCCGTTGACGCCGATGCCGGTGCCGATCAGGACCACCTTGTAACCGGTGAAGTCGAAGGCTTGCGCGATGTCCATCTGTTCCTCGTGCTCTGTTGTCGGTGACGGCTTCATTCGGGGACGGCCGCGAGGTCCCGTACGGCGCGGTCGGGGGCCTGGTACTGCCACAGCCACGCGCTGACCTGGGAGTCGGTCGCGCCCGCGGCGACGGCCCTGTCGCGCTCTTGCTGCTCGGGGCCGTCGGGCAGGTGGAAGGTCGTCGCGTTGGCGGCCGACAGCGCCTGCACCCGGTTGGCCCGCCGGACCCGCAGCGACTCGAAGGCGCGGAACGCCGCCGCCGGCTCCGGATGGGCGGCGAAGGCCGCGCCGAGCGCGTGCCCGTCCTCGATGGCCTGGGCGGCGCCCTGCCCGAGGTAGGGCAGCATCGGATGGCAGGCGTCGCCGAGCAGGGACACCCGCCCGGTGTGCCAGGTCTCCAACGCGGGCTGGGTGTAGATGTCGTAGCGGGTCACCCCGTTGCCCTTGGTGATCAGCCGGCGCAGCGGCTCGTGCCAGCCGTCGAGGTGGGCCAGGGTCTCGTCCAGCCCGACGGGGGCCGCGGTGGCGCCGGAGGCGATGGCCGGGGCCTCGATGCAGGCGGTGATGTTGATCATCGAGCCGCGCCGGAAGGGGCAGTGCACGACGTGCGCGCCCGGGCCCAGCCACGACTCGAAGCCGTTGCGCTCGACGAACTCCGCCAGCTCGGGGTCGCCCAGCAGCCGCTCCGACGGGACCTGGGTGCGGAACCCGCTGTGCCCGGCGTACACGGGCTCCTCCGCGCCGAACAGCCGCCTGCGGACGACGGAGCGGATGCCGTCCGCGGCCACGACCGCCTCGGCCGTGAACCGCTCGCCGTCCGTGGTCGTGACCGTGCCCGTCGCGGGGTCCACGTCGGCGACGCGCCGGCCCAGCAGCACCTCGGCGGGCCTGCCCGGCTCCGCCGGGTCCCGCGCCGCGTCGAGCAGCGCGCGCTGCAGGTCGCCCCGGTGGGCGAACCAGAACGGGTGCCCGTACGTCTCCTCGACGGTCCCGGCGAGCGGGGCCTTGAACAGCTCGCGCCCGTCCTGCCAGCGACGACGGGTCGTCCAGGTCGGGAGCGAGACGTCCGCGTCCAGCCGGGGCGCGAGCCCGAGGGCCGTGAGCGCGCCCACCGCGTTCGGCCCGAGGCCGAGCCCGGCCCCGACCTCGCTGATGCGCGGCGACTGCTCCAGGACGGTGACGCCGGCTCCGGCCCGCCGCAGCGCCACGGCCGCGGCGAGCCCGCCGATGCCCGCGCCGATGACGATCGCTTGCATGGTGATGTCCGCTCCCTTCAGATGATCGTGGTCTCGCCGCTGGGCTCGACGTCCACGGGGGTGAACAGCGAGGCCACCGAGGGGTCGCCGGTCGTGATGCCCTGCTCGCGGGCGTAGCGCACGATCAGCTCCATGGCGCGCTCGTTCGCCCGGGTGAGGCCGTACTGCCACGGGTCGCGGCCCATGAGCTCGTCCTGCTCGCGCCACACGTCCTGGACGAACGCCAGCGGCAGCGCGCGCGGGTTGCGCAGCCGTTCCATGGCGGCCCTGCGGGCCGCCGTGAAGGCCGCCGTCAGGCTGGCGGGGACCCACGGATGCCGGTCGACGACCTCCTGCCTGATCGTGACCACGTGCATGACGGGGAACACCCCGGTCCGCGCGTAGTACTCCCGCTCGACCCGGGGGAAGTCGGGGAACAGCCGCGCCACCGCCGGGTCGCCGGCGAGCAACGACGGCGGGTTGTAGGCCGACACGGTGGCGCTCACGCCGCCCGTGGTCAGCAGGTCGTCGATGCGGTGCCGGGCCGCGCTGTCCGTCGGGAGCAGGGGCGCGTCCTGGCCGTCGGGGAGGCGGCCGAAGGCGCCGAAGACGTCCTGCCAGTCCACCTTGTCCAGGTTCAGGCCATGCTCGTCCTGGAGGATGCCGCGGATCCACACGGCCGCGGCCGGCTCGTACCCGCCGATGCCGACCGCGCGGCCCTCCAGGTCGGCGACGGTGCGGATGCCGCTCGCGGTGTTCACGAAGATCGAGCCGTGCCGGAAGCGGCGGTGCGGGAACACCGGGATCGCGGTCAGCGGCTCGCCGCGCTCCCTGGCCCGCAGGTACTGCACCACGTTGAACTCGGCGACGTCGCACTCGGCGCGGCGGTCCAGCCGGAAGATCCGCTCCTTGTCGGCCGTGAGCACGTGCAGGTCGATGCCGTCCGGCCGGACCTGCCCGTCCGTGAGGGCGCGGGTGATCTCGTAGTCACCGCACGCCAGCGACAGCGTGAGCCGGCTCACTGGTGGTGCCCCAGAGCGCCGAACACCGAGGCGCGCAGGCGGCCGAACTCGTCCAGCGCCTTCGTCGCGATCTGGTCGCGGGGCCGCGGCAGGTCGACCGGCATGACCTCGCGGATGGTGGTCGGCGTCCGCGTCAGCACGACGATGCGCCCGCCCAGGTAGATCGCCTCGTCGATGTCGTGCGTGACGAACGCGATCGTCATGTCCCGCTCCGCCCACAGCCGCAGCGTGAGGTCCTCCAGCTCGACCCGGGTCTGCGCGTCCACCGAGGCGAACGGCTCGTCCATCAGCAGCAGCCGCGGGTGGTAGGCCAGCGCGCGGGCGATGGCCACGCGCTGCTGCATGCCGCCGGAGAGCTGCCACGGCTTCTTGCGGGTGTGCGCGGCCAGGCCGACCGACTCCAGCGCCTCGGCCGTGCGCTCCTCGGCCTCCCGCTTCGAGATCTGCTTGTAGCGCAGCGGCAGCCGGACGTTGTCGGCCACGCTCAGCCACGGCAGCAGCGAGCGGCTGTAGTCCTGGAAGACCAGCCCGAGGGTGTCGGGCGGGCCGGTGACCTCCTCCCCGGCGATCCGTACGGTGCCGCCCTCGTACGGCAGCAGCCCGGACAGGCAGCGCAGCATCGTGGTCTTGCCGCAGCCCGAGGGGCCGACGATGGACACCAGCTCGCCCTCGAAGATGCGCAGCGTGATGTCCTCCAGGACCAGCTCGCTGCCGTAGCTCTTGCGCAGGCCGTCGACCTCGAGGATCGCGACACGGTCGTCCTTGCCGGGGCTGGTCGGGGAGGTCCGGCTCAGCCCTGCCGTCTCAGTCATGTGCGTTCTCACCGAATTTCTTGTCGAGCCGGCGGCCCGCCACGGCGACCAGCGTGTTCAGCACCACGCCGATCAGGCCGAGCAGGACGACCGCCGACCACATGTCCGCCAGGCGGAAGCTCGTGGAGGTCTGGGAGACGAAGTAGCCGATGCCGTTGACGCTGGAGTAGTACTCGGAGGCCACCATCACCACGAACGCGATGGGCAGCGCGGCCCGCACGCCGCTCCAGATGTGCGGGACGGCGGTCGGCAGGATCATCCAGCGGAACCTGGCCCGCCAGGGCAGGCCGAAGACGCGGCCCATGTCGTCGCGCACCGGCTCCAGCGAGCGCACGCCGTCCACGGTGGCCAGCAGGATCGGCCACACCGCGGAGGCGGCGATCACGGCGATCTTCATGCCGTCGCCGGTGCCGAGCACCAGGATCATCGGCGGCAGGATCAGGATGGGCGGCAGCGCGCGCATGAACTCGAGCTGCGGCTTCACGTACGGCTCCGCGCGGCGTACGGACCCGATGGCCGCGCCGGCCCCGACGCCCGCCACGATCCCGATGAGCATGCCGAGACCCACCCGCCACAGGCTGGGCAGCACCATCGACGCGAAGTCCGCGGAGAACCAGTTGGTCGCGAACGCGGCCAGGATGTCGCGCAGCGGCGGGAAGAACAACGACGTGGAGGAGGCGCTGAGCACCCACCACAGCCCGGCGACGGCCAGGGTGACCAGCGCGGGCACCACGACGGCGTACAGCAGTCGCCTCATTTGGCCGCCCTCCGCGAGGAGTGCCACGACAGCAGCCGGTCCTCGACCGGCACGAACACGAAGTTGACCAGCAGGCCGAGCAGCCCGGCCGCGATCGTGTAGGCGTAGACGCCGGCCTTGTCGCCGTTCTGCAGCGACGCCTGCACGTCCTTGCCGAGGCCCGGCATGCCGCCGAGCAGCTCCACCGTGATGGCCACGACCAGCGCGACCGAGGCGGCGATGCGGATGCCGGTCAGGATGAACGGCAGCGCGCTCGGCAGCACCAGCCGCCAGACCCGCGCCAGCGGCGGCACCCCGAACGACACCAGCGTCTGCTCCGCCACCGGGTCGGTCGCGCGGGCGCCGCGGATGGCGAGCACGAGCACCATCCACAGGCTGGACAGGCCGGTGAGGATCACCGCGCCGCTCATGCCGACGCCGGCGGTCAGGATGACGAGCGGCAGCAGCGCGATCGAGGGGATCGGCCGCAGGAACTCGATGATCGGCCGCGCGGCCTGCTCGGCCGGCGCGAACCGGCCGAGCAGGAGGCCCAGCGGCACCGCGACCGCCGTACCGAGGGCCAGGCCCAGCAGCGCCTGGCTGAGGCTGTCGCCGACGCTCACCCAGAAGCCGGCCCCGACGACCAGCTCGCCGAACCGCACCAGCACCTCGGAGGGCAGCGGGAAGCTGTCCCGGCTCAGCACCCCGGTCACGCTCAGCGCCTGCACGAGCAGCAGCGTCACGAGGACCGACAGGAGCTGGCGCCGGCCGGGCAGCCGCCGCCAGGTGAGTGCGGGTCTCACTGGTCGTCCACCAGGAGCTGGGAGATGTCCACCTTCTTGGTCGCGAACCCGGCGTCCGCCATGAGGTCGGCCACGGACTGCAGCTTCTCGACGTCGATGGCGGCCGGGAACTCGTAGGCCGGCACCTTCTGCGCCAGCTCGGGCGTGAGCTTGGTGTAGGTGGTGACGAAGTCCCGGTAGGACTTGCTGGTGTTGAGCTGCTCGGCGGCCTCGGTCATCGACGCCTTGAACGCGGCCACCGCCTTCGGGTTCTGCTTGACGAACGCCTCGCTCATCACGTAGCCGGCGATGGGGGAGCCGGCCAGGCGGCCCGCGTACGGGTCGAGCAGCAGCTTCGCCTTCTTGTCCTCGGCCTGCGTGGAGAACGGCGGCACCAGGTAGGCGGCGTCCACCTTGCCCGCGACCAGCGCGTCCGCCATCGTGGCCAGCGGCAGCACCTGGAACTGCACCTTGTTCACGTCCACGCCGGCTTCCTGGAGCGCCACCCGCGAGTTCAGCTCGAAGTTGGCCTTCGGCTGGTTGATGGCGACGTTCTTGCCCTCCAGGTCCTTGACGGAGGAGATCCCGCTGGACGGCATCACGTAGATGCCGGTCTGGGTGTCCGCCGCGCCGTTGATGCCGGGGAAGATCGCCCGCAGCGGCACGCCCTGCGCGGTGGCCTGGATGAACGTGGCCCACGCCATCGACACGGCCTGGTAGCTGCCGGAAATGAGCGGCGGGACCTCGGAGGCGCCCTTGGGGTCGATCGTGACGTCCAGCCCGTTCTTCGCGAAGATCCCCTTGTCCTTGGCGTAGTAGAGCGGCGCGAAGTCGCCGACCGGCGTCACACCGACCTTCATCACCGTCGTGCCGGACTCCCCGGACCCGCCGGAGCCCGCGGATCCGCCGGAGTCCCCGGAGCCGCCGCACGCCGACAGCCCGACGGTGCAGGCGAGCGCCACCACGCCCAGGACGGCCGCCCGGCTTCTGCCCTTACCCAAAGCAACCACGCCGCTTCCTTTCTCACGGTAAGTCGCGCCCTCACACCGCTACGGCCCCCTGTCGAACAGGAGTTCGGGTCTCACTTCTCACGTGCTCATTTGTGCGTTGTCCGAAACCGGACATGTTCGTAACTTCGGACACGCAGTAGGAGGAAGTCAAGAGATTTCGAAAATTTCCTCCGATCTCCGATTCTGGGACGATCGTTGGTGCTACGCTCCTCGTGTGTCACGAAGACGCGAACAGACGCGCCCCACACGGGGGGAAGTCATCCTCCACGCGCTGCGCAACGACATCCTCAACGGCTACCTGGTCCCCGGCTCGCCCCTGGGCTTCGCGGACCTCGGAGCCCGTTACGAGGCGAGCACCGGCGTGCTGCGCGAAGTGCTGCCCCGCCTCGTCGAGCAGGGCCTGGTGACCGTGGTGCCGCAGATCGGCTACCGCGTGGTCGAGGTCAGCGTGCAGGATCTCGTGCACCTCACCGAGGCCCGGGCCGCCATCGAGACGCAGGTCCTCGCCCAGTCCATCAGGGACGGCGACCTCGACTGGGAGTCGTCCGTGGTGGCCGCCCACCACCGGCTGAGCCAGCTCTCCACGATCGGCGACGACGGCGAGATCAACACCGACTGGCTGCACGCCCACCGCCGCTTCCACCAGGTCCTCCTGGAGGGCTGCCCCAACCTGCGGCTGCGCGAGGTCGCCGAACGGCTGCGGGACATCAGCGAGGTCTACCGCTGCTGGTCGGTCCGCAACACCGAGCAGATCCAGCAGCGGGACGCCGAGCACGCGCGGCTCGCCGCGCTGGCGCTGGAGCGGGACGTGGAAGGGGCGAAGAAGGAGCTCGCCGACCACATCCACCGCACCACGGAGGTCCTGCTGGCCGCCCAGCAGGACGCCACACAGGCCCCCTCCTAGCCGGCCTGCTGGGTCGATACGGTTCCTGACGCGCCGGCTCGCGGCGTTCCGGCCGACTGCCGCCATTCGAGCGCTTCGGCCGTCTCGCGATACTCCAGGAGGTGCTGTCCGGCGATCTTCTGCAGGAGGTCCCGCACCTCGGCCGGCGTGGCCAGGAAGAACTCGCGGCGCAGGTTCACCTTGTTGAGCCGCCGATCGCTCAGCTCCGCACGCAGTTGTCCGCCTCCGCGTTGTACGCCCTCAGCATCAGCTTCGAGAAGTCGCGGACCATCTTGCGTCCCTCGGCGGCGGCTTCCACCCCTGGGGAGGTGCGGGCCAGCCGGGAGGGGAGTTGAAGCGGTACTCGGGCATGAGCGCTCCTCGTCTGCGCACGACGGCCCTGCACAGGAGAGATGGCTCTGAGCGGCGCGGGAGTTACACGAAGCCGGCGGACCGGGCGGTGCGCATCGACCGGCTGGTGGAGGGGGCGTGGACAAATGCGGGGCGGGTCGTACGATGAATGCCTTCGTGCCGATGGGAGGGGTTTCATGAGCACGCAACCAGAGGGCGGACCGGGCGATTGAAAACGTTCAGAAGCATCCCGGCGGGCCGAACCGAATTCGTCGGCGATTCACCGGCCATACGGAAATAGCTGGCTCAGGCCGTCACCGAGATGCTGCAGTATCACCAATCCCACCTCAGCGTCGACAATCCCGTCTACGACAACTGCGAGGGCGAACTCGACGCGATCGGCCGGCAGATCGTGGCTGCCGGGCTCACGTACTGCGGGGTGGTGGGCCTGACCGTCGCGCCCGCTGAAAGGCGGAAGTTTCGGGGTGCTGAAAGGCGATCGGGCCGAGACGTTCAAACAGAAAGTGGCGAACTACTGGGACAAGTGAACCGGGATTCCGTGTCAAAGCCCGTGTTCGTGGTGATGACTGTTCGGGTTGAGGGCGGCCCGCGGGTGCTGTTACCTTCGCACGGTGGACGACAGGCGTGCGCGGGCGGAGGCGATCGAGGACTTCGCGGCGACTCTGCGGGAATTGCGCAACGCGGTCGGCAACCCGCCTTTTCGGGAGATGTCCGGCCGATCGGGGGCGATTTCCCACACGACGCTGCACGAAGCCACAAAAGGTAACCGGCTTCCGAGCTGGGAGACCACCGTCGAGTTCGTCAAGGCGTGCGACGCCGATCCGGCCGCGTACCGCGAGCACTGGGAGCGGGCCAACCGGGTGGTGAGATCGGCGAGCGCCGGTGAGCCGTCGGAGCCTGCGTCCGAGGGGCCGGCGGGGCGTCCGGCCGAGGAGGCCGGGGCCGCCGCCGACCCCCGTGCTTCGCAGCTCACCCTCGCGTCGCAAGCCCTCCGATCCGCGAGCGACGACGTGCCGGCGCCACATCCCGCGTCGCCGGGCGGTGCCGGCCCGCTCCCGCTTCCCGGGTCGCCGGGCGGTGAGGGGCGGGTCAGGTCGGCGCGGGCCGCGATGTTCGTGGCGGCGGGGGCGGTCGTCGTGGCGGTGGCGGCGGTTCTTGTCGTGGTGGTGCTCGATCGGGGCTCCACGACCGGCGGAGCCGGCCTGGACCCGACCGGCGGCCCGTCGGCAGCCGCGCTGTCCCCGGCCGACTGCCCGGTGCGCTCGACCAACCCGCCCTGGGCCCCGCCCCTGCACCCGGGTGACGCGGCCGTGTTCATCGAGGACGTCACGCTCCCCGACTGCACGCGCGTCGCCGCCGGCAAGACCATGACCAAGGTGTGGCGGCTGAAGAACGCCGGGACCGTGCCGTGGACGGGCTACTCGCTGCGCCGCCTCGACTTCGCGCAGCAGGCCGATCAGTGCCAGACCATCTCCGACGTGCCGATCAAGGACACGCCGCCCGGCGAGACGGTCGACATCGAGACCGTCGTCACCACCCCCAGGAAGCCGGGCCTGTGTTACGTGCGGTTCAAGATGGTGGACGCCTCGGGGGCGATCCTGTTTCCCGGGAGCCGGCCGATCAACTTCCAGATCATCGTGGACGCACCCTAGTTCCCCGCCGCGCCGCAGGGCACGACGGGGAACCGAGGAGGAGGGCTCAGGAGCCGAGAGCGATCCCCGTGTAGTAGTGCTGGAGGATCCTGGAGTGGCTCCAGCCCGCTCGGGCCTTGTCGCGGGAGCCGTTCTGCGACATCCAGTCGCCGTCGACCCAGTTGCCGCACGCCGTCGTCGTGGCGCAGTACTGAGCCCGGAAGATCTTCCCGTTCCGGGTCAGCCGGGTGCCCCAGGTCGCGTCGATCGCGGCGCTCGTCACGGCCTTCGCCGAGCCGGGCCTGTACACCTGGCTGGACGTGTGGTCGTAGACGTCGAAGCACTGGCCGCTAGGCGTCCTGCGGGTGGAGTGCAGCGCCCAGTACCAGCCGAAGTTCTTCACGGCGAGAGCCCCGGCCTTGAGCGACTCGCCCGGCCAGCTCGACACCCACTCGTTGGGCAGGACGTTCTTGACGTACGTCCGGAAATCCACCCGCTCCACCCGATCGAGGGACGTGCGGTACACGAGGATCGTCGTGGGCGGCCTGGTGTCCGTGCCGTCGGTCTTGCACCCGGGCCCGGCCGGCGGCGGCGCGGAGGCCAGGAACCGGTGGGAGGCGTTCTGGTTCTTGAGGGTGGCGTTCAGGTTGGCCTTCGCGCCGGGGGCGAAGTCCTGGTAGCTGCCGGCGTAGCCGGTGTTGAAGTAGACGCGGACGGTCTTGCCGCTGCGGTTCCAGACGGAGGCGGCGGCGTTCTTGATGCAGGTGCCCTTGCCGGCGCCGGGGCCTTTGAAGTCGTAGCAGGTGGGCTGTTCGGTGCTGTAGTCGGCGATCGATCCGGTGAAGTCGGAGACCGATCCCTGGTGGTTGCTGTTGAAGTAGTAGCAGAACTCGCCGGTGTCGCAGACGCCGTCACGGCCGGCGGCGGTTGCGGGGGAGGCGGTGGCGAGGACCGCCCCGCCGAGCGCCACCGCGGCGAGCCGCGAGAGCAGGCGGACCGTTCGTACGGACACGTGGTTTCCTCTTCTGAGTGCGGCCGTGGCGCGTTATCGGATGCTGTAGCCCTGGGAGTTCCAGAACGAGGTGGGGTTCGGGTTGTCGAGGTGCGGGTCGCCGACGCTCTTGGCGGCGCGCGTCTGCCGTCCGGGTCGCATCTCGACGTGGGTGTGCGCGGACGCACGGCTCGACACCCCGTGCCACGACTCGGTGGCGATGACCTGGCCGCGGCTGACCTGCTGGCCCACGCGCAAGGAGGACAGCGGGGCGGAGTGCAGGTAGATGACCGTCTTGTTCAGCGAGGCGTTGTAGATGGCGATGGTGGAGAGATTCGCCCTGCCGGTGGAGCCGCGTACGACGTTGATGACCTGGCCCGCCACCAGGGCGCGCACGTTCGAGCCGACGCCGCGCGCGATGTCGATGCCCTCGTGCCGGCCTGAGGTGGAGGTGTAGCCGTCGAAGCCGCAGGTGATCCGGCCGGTGGCCGCGTACAGCGAGTACGACATCGCGCCGCGCGCCGTCGACGACGGGCTGAACTGGTGGGAGGCGTTCTGGTTCTTGAGGGTGGCGTTCAGGTTGGCCTTCGCGCCGGGCGCGAAGTCCTGGTAGCTGCCGGCGTAGCCGGTGTTGAAGTAGACGCGGACGGTCTTGCCGCTGCGGTTCCAGACGGAGGCGGCGGCGTTCTTGATGCAGGTGCCCTTGCCGGCGCCGGGGCCCTTGAAGTCGTAGCAGGTGGGCTGTTCGGTGCTGTAGTCGGCGATCGATCCGGTGAAGTCGGAGACCGATCCCTGGTGGTTGCTGTTGAAGTAGTAGCAGAACTCGCCGGTGTCGCAGACGCCGTCACGGCCGGCGGCGGTTGCGGGGGAGGCGGTGGCGAGGACCGCCCCGCCGAGCGCCACCGCGGTGGTCGCCACGGCGAGGGTCCTGGTGAGATTGCTCATGCTGTTCTCCTTCTGTCTGCGCTGTCGGGATCTGTCTGCGCTGTCGGGATGCGGATCGGGTACGGAAGTCAGCGGCGCCGGTACTCCTCCCAGGTGCGGATCGTCGTCCGCGGGCCGTCGTCCCGGCCGCGGCCGGCGAGCCCGTCGAAGCCGAGGTAGTAGTCGCCGACCTGGTGCTGGGCCTGGCTGGACAGGTCCGTGTCGCTGATGGCGACGGCGTGGACGTGCCAGGGCCAGTCGCCCTGTGCGGGGCTGCGCAGCCACGCGGCGAAGCCGACGAGCCGCAGCGCGCGGACGACCGCGGTACGGGTGGCGGCGTTCATCCCCTTCACCGAGAGGTCCACGACGCCGCCGCCGTCATGGGTGCCCGCGGAGGTGGGGTCGCCGCCGGCGTTGTACGAGCCCTGATCCAGCTCGACGTCCCGCCCGAGCAGCCGCTCGGCCTCGGCCAGCATGCTCCGCGTACGGGCGTTGAGCACGGAACCGCCCTCGGACACCCGCGGCCCCGGCGTGATGACGTGGGTGACCGTGAACCGGCCGGCGCCGAGCCTGGTGAGCGACGTCCTGCCCGGCAGGCCGTTGGCGTCGAGACCGGTGAGGCCGAGCGACTTCTGGTAGTTCGCGTAGGCGGCGACCGTCGTGGAGCCGAAATAGCCGTCCACCCACCTCGCGTCGAGCAGACGCAGGTCGCGCAGCGCCTGCTCGACGAGGAGCACGCCGGCCTTGGCGCCCGGGGTCAGCGTGTTGTCGGGCCGCCGCGGGTCGATCTGGGCCGCCTTGACGGTGGCTTCCATGTTCACGCTCGGGAGGGCCTCAGCGCCGGCCCGCCGCTGCGCCGCCGCCGTCCCGGTCACCCCACTGAGCGACGTGAGCAGGACGGCGGCCGCGAGGGCGGCGGCGCATGAGGACAGCTTCATCGGGACTCCTGGTTCAGGGGGCCGGGGCGGTTCCGGCGTGACGGAGTCCAAGCTGTCGGCTCGCCCGCGTGTCCGGTAGGCGAACGCTGTTGTCAGCCTGTTCGACGTGCTCCTACCTGCGGGAGTACACGTCGTCTGACAAGGCGGCGGCGTCGGTCCAGCCGCCGAGGCGGATGATCCCCCGGGTGGCCGCGACGGTCACGGCGGCGGTACGGTCGTCGACGCCGAGCTTGGCGAAGACGTGCAGCAGGTGGGTCTTGACCGTGGCCTCGCTGATGCACAGGTGCGCGGCGATGGCCTTGTTGCTCATCCCCTGGGCGACCGCGCCGAGGACCTCGATCTCCCGCCCGCTGAGCGTGCCGGGCGCGTCGGTACGGGCCCACGACAACACCCGGGTCGCGATCGACGGCGACAGGGCGCTCTCCCCCTGGGCCGCCGCCCTGATCGCGTCGAACAGCTGCTCGCGGGGCGTGTCCTTGAGCAGGTAGCCGATCGCCCCGGCGTCGATGGCGCGGGAGATGTCGCTGTCGGTGTCATAGGTGGTCAGCACGATCACCCTGGCGCCGGGGTCGTCCGCGCGGATCCCGCTGATCGCCGTCGCGCCGTCCAGCTCGGGCATCTGCAGGTCCATCAGCGTGACGTCCGGCCGCAGGTCGCGCGCCAGCCGTACCGCGTCCGCGCCCGAGACGGCCTCGCCGACCACCTCCAGGTCGTCCTGGGTCCCGAGCATCGCCCTGATGCCGTCACGGACCACCGGATGGTCGTCGGCGATCAGGACCCTGATCGCGGCCCGCGCGCTCATCGGGCCGCCACCGGGAGGCTCGCCACGACCGTCGTGCCCTCCCCGGCCGCGCTCTCCACGAGGAGCGTGCCGCCGAGCTGCGCCATCCGCTCGGACATGATCAGCAGGCCGTGGCCGGCGGCGGCCCGCCCGGGATCGAAGCCGTCGCCGTCGTCGTGGACGTCCAGCACGACCAGGTCCTCCATGTACGACAGCGTGAGCGTCACCCGCCCCGCGCCCGCGTGCCTGCGGGCGTTCGCGACCGCCTCCTGCGCCACCCGCAGCAGCTCCGCCTGGACCTGCGCGTCCAGGGGCCGCAGCGGCCCCGTGATCACGGCGTGCGCGTCGATGCCGGTCTCGTCGGACAGCCGGCCCGACAGCCGGCGCAGCGCCTCGGGCAGGCCGCCGTCGTCGAGCTCGCCCGGCCGCAGCGCCCGCACCACGCGCCGGCTCTCCACGAGGTTCTCCCTGGCCGTGCACAACGCCTGGGCCAGGTGCCGGTCGTCGGGCGAGCGCTCCTGCGCCGCCTCCAGCAGCATCACCACGCTGGCGAACCCCTGCGTCAGGCTGTCGTGGATGTCGCGCGCCAGCCGCTGCCGCTCGGCGGCCACGCCCGCCTGCCGTTCGGCCGCCGCCCGCGCCTCCTGGGCGGCCTGCAACTGGTCGATCAGCTCCTTGCGCTCGGCGCTCTGCCGGGCCACCGAGGAGAAGTAGCCCACCGAGGTGGCCGCGCTGACCGCGATCAGCACGGTGATGGCGATCTCGGTCCAGCTGATCGACCCGCCGTGGTGGTAGCTGTGCCAGAGCCAGCCCCCGGCGCACGACAGCACCGCGACCAGCCCGATGCGCACGGCGTCCATGCAGTACGGCACCAGCACGCACAGGCAGACCACCAGGAACGACCGGTCGATCGCGAACAGCCCCAGGCAGAGCAGCGCGCCGCCGGCCACGTACGGCAGGGGCACCTCGCCGGCCGGAGGCGTACGCAGCACGAACCACACCGCGTACCAGGCGGCCAGCCCGGCCACCAGCGCCACCGGCAGGACCTGGCCCACCTCCGTCAGCGGGCCGGCCGAGGTCAGCACCAGCCACGACCCGAAGAAGGCGTGCTGCCACCGGCGCCGGGTCCGCTCCCAGGACTCCACGGCACCGACGATAACCAGCCGCCCGGCGGTCCGGCATCAACCAGTCGACTGACCCGGGGATCGGCGTCCCGCTCGATGCGCGCCCGGCCGCCCCGGCGCGAGACTCGGCGGTGTGACAGCCATCCCCAGCCCGTCGCAGGGCGTCTGGCATCTCGGCCCGCTGCCGATCCGCGCGTACTCGCTGCTCATGGTGCTCGCCATCGTCGTCGGCGCCTGGGTCACCCGGCGCCGCTGGGCGGCCCGCGGCGGCGAACGCGACGCGGTCGTGGACCTCGCCACCTGGGCCGTGCCGTTCGGCCTGGCCGGCGCGCGCATCTACCACGTGGCCACCGACTGGCGGCAGTACTTCGGCCCCGGCGGCGAGCCTCTGCGCGCCTTCGCGATCTGGGAGGGCGGCATCAGCATCTGGGGCGCCGTCGCCGGGGGCGCGCTCGGCGCGTGGCTGGCCTGCCGCCGGCGCGGCATCCCGCTGCGCGACTTCGCCGACGCCGTCGCGCCGGGGATCGCGCTCGGGCAGGCCATCGCCCGCTGGGGCAACTGGTTCAACCAGGAGCTGTACGGCCGGCCGACCGACCTGCCCTGGGCGCTGGAGATCGACCCCGCCCACCGGCCGCCCGGCCTCGCGTCCACGGCGACGTACCATCCGGCCTTCCTCTACGAGTCGCTGTGGGACCTGGGCGTGGCCGGGCTCGTCCTCTGGGCCGAGCGCCGCTTCCACCTGGACCGCGGCCGGACCTTCGCGCTGTACGCCGCCGCCTACGCCACCGGCCGCGCCTGGATCGAATGGCTGCGCGTGGACCCCGCCCCCCTCGTCCTCGGCCTGCGCCTCAACGTCTGGACCGCCCTGCTGGTCCTCGCCGCCGCGGTCACGTACCTGACCCTCACCCGCCGCCCACCGACCGCGAACTGACCTCGATCTCCGCACGACGGTACCCCTGGCTGTACCTGCTTTTGGGGCGTACGCGGGAACGACCGGAAGGGGGCGTGGCTGGTGTGCTGATGGCTGTCCATCAAGCGCTCCCCAAGGGAATCACTGACATGCCAGCCAACAGCCAGACCGGGCTCCGGGGCGTCATCCGGCGCCGCCCGCTGATCAGCTTCTTCGTCCTCGCCAATCTCATGAGCTGGGTCGCCTGGCTCCCTTACATCCTGTCGGCGAACGGCACCGGGGTCCTGGACTTCGAGTTCCCCGCCGTGCTCGGCACCTCGCAGTTGCTCGGCATGCTCCCCGGCGCCTATCTCGGCCCGATCTTCTCCGCGTACCTCGTGACCAGGATCACGGACGGCAAGGAGGGCGTCCGCCGGTGGGTCGGGCGGATGACGAAGTGGCGGGTGAGCTGGGTCTGGTACCTGGTGACGGCGGTCGGCGTCCCCGCCGCCATCATCGTCACCTGCCTCGCGATGACCGACGGGCAGGTCGTCTTCCCGCCCGCCGTCGTGCTGGTGGCCTACCTCCCCAGCCTGCTGCTCCAGATGGTGACCACCGGGCTGGCGGAGGAGCCGGGCTGGCGGGACTTCGCCCTGGCGCGCATGCAGCGCAGGTTCGGCGCGCTGGGCTCCAGCGTCATCCTCGGCCCGCTGTGGGGCCTGTGGCACCTGCCGCTGTTCCTGTCCGAGTGGGGCGGGTACCCGGACGTCAGCCTGCTGCGGATCGCCGAGTTCGTGGCCTTCTGCTGCACCTTCAACGTGGTCGTCACCTGGGTCTTCAACCGGACCGGGCAGAGCCTGCCGCTGATCATGCTGCTGCACGTCAGCGTCAACAACTTCATGTCGGTCGCGTTCGCGGAGATGTTCCCGATGCTGGCCACGCCCGAGCTGGCGTCCCGGGTCACTCTTCTCGCGGGCACCACGGGAGCCGTGCTGGTGCTCATCGCGACCCGTGGCCGCCTGGGCTACCGTGCGCCCGCGGAGCCCGCCCCGGCGACGGCGGCGGACCCCGAAGCCCTGCCCGCCCGCTGAGCCGGCGGCCCGACGACCCTCGACGTGACCTTGCCGGACGTGAGGGTCAGGTGCTCTCCAGGTAGCGCAGCACGGCGGCCACCCGGCGGTCGGTCCCGTCGGCGGGCTGCAGGTCGAGCTTGGCGAAGATGCTCCTGATGTGCTTGTGCACCGCTCCGCCGGTGACGACGAGCCGCTCGGCGATGGCGGTGTTGCCGAGCCCTTCGGCCATCAGGGCGAGCACGTCGCGTTCGCGCGGGCTGAGCCGGTCGAGCCGGTTGTCGGGCCGCCTGCGGGTGAGGAGCTGCGCGACCACCTCGGGGTCGATGGCGGTGCCGCCGCCGGCCACCCGGTGCAGCGCGGTCAGGAACTCCTGGACCCGCCCGACCCGCTCCTTGAGCAGGTAGCCGAGGCGGGCGCTGCCGTGGACGAGCAGGTCGGTGGCGAACGCCTGCTCGACGTACGCCGACAGGACGAGCACGGCCAGGCCGGGCCGGGTCCGCCTGGCCTCGACGGCCGCCCTGATGCCCTCGTCGGTGTGGGTGGGCGGCATGCGGACGTCCACGATGGCGACGTCCGGCTCGTGCGCGGCGACGGCGTCGAGGAAGCCGGCCGCGTCGGGGGCGGTGGCCACGACGTCCAGCGCCTCGGCGCGCAGCAGCAGCGCCAGGCCCTCGCGCAGCAGGGGATCGTCCTCCGCGATCACGATCCGCAAGGCAGGCTCACCTCCAGTGTGGTCGGCCCGCCGGGCGGGCTGGACAGCGCGAACACGCCGTCATGTGCTTCGGTACGCCGTCGGATGCCGCTCAGCCCGGACCCGCCGGACTCCGTGGCCCCGCCGCGCCCGTCGTCGGTGACGAGCAGGCGCAGCCGGTCGCCGGCCCGCCGGACGCTCACCCTGGCGTGGCGGGCCTCGCTGTGGCGGGCGATGTTGGTCAGCGCCTCGGCCACCACGAAGTAGGCGGTGGCCTCGACCGAGGCGGGGCAGCGGCCCGGCAGGTCCGCGTCGATCTCGCAGGGCACGGCGCAGGCGGCGGCCAGGCCGGTCAGCGCGTCGGGCAGGCTGCGCTCGTCCAGCACGGGCGGCAGGATGCCGCGGACGACCGCGCGCAGCTCGGCCAGCGCCTGCTCGGCGGCGTCCTGGGCGCGGGCGAGCACCTCGTCGGCGGTGGCGGGGTCGCGGGCCAGGGCGCGCCTGGCCGCGCCCAGCAGCACGGTGACGGCGACAAGCCGGTTCTGGGTGCCGTCGTGCAGGGAGCGTTCGATCCTGCGCAGCTCGGCGGCGTGGGCGTCCAGGGCCGCCGCGCGGGTGGCGGTGAGCTGCGCGACCCGCAGGGCCAGGTCGGTGCCGGGGTCGGCGGCCAGCAGCCGCCGTCCGGGCGCGGCCTGGAGGCGGGCCATGACGGGGACGAGCAGCACGGCGAGCGCCAGCCAGCCCAGGCTGAGCGGGGCGACCGCGATGGCGCCCGGCCAGTTGCCGGTCTCCCATCCGAGGCCCGCGCCGGCCGCGTCGGCCTGCGGCAGCAGCCACCAGTAGAGCGGGAACAGCAGGTCACGCACCGCGCTGAAGAGCAGGGTGAGCCCCACCAGCCCGAGCAGCAGCCCGGACGTCGCGTGGAGGAGCACCCACAGCAGCTCCCGGCGGACGGCGGGCTGCCGGAGGGCCGCGCGCCAGCGGCCGGGCACCGGGGCGGGGCCGACGAGCTGCGGGCCCCAGCGTGACAGCCGGGCCCGCTCCCGGTCGGCGACCGCGCGCAGGCCGCGCAGCGCGGCCGGCGCCAGGAGCAGCCCGACGCCGGCGAGGCAGGCGAGCGCGACCGCGACCAGCCCGGCCAGCGCGATGAGCGCGAGCGCGGCGGTGCCCATGCCGCCGACGAGGTGTTCGAGGCCGTCCAGGGCGGCGCGGGCTCGGGCGCGCACCGCCCGCCCGAGGGCCGGCCGTCCGCCGCCCGTGGTCTCCCGAGTCGTCACCCCGCCCACCTCCTCGCCCTCAGACCCTAGGCCAGAGCGAGGCACGGCAGGGGGCGACCTGATCGGCCGCGTGTAGGAAGGCCGTCAATATTCGGGCTGTTGCCGTATGAAATGCGTCAAGAACGGCGAAACCTCCCATTCTTCGTCGTTTGCTGGTGCTGGGTCCTTCCGGACCTCATCGAGCTGAGGAGTGGGATGGCTGACGTCATCTTCGTGATCCTGACGGTCGCGATCTTCGCGGTCCTCGGGGTCGTCGTGAAGGCGGTGGAGCGGCTGTGAGCGCCGTCAACGCCGCCGGTCTCGTGACCGCCGTGGCCCTGGTGATCTTCATGGTCGCCGCCCTGCTGTTCCCGGAGCGCTTCTGATGAGCACGACCGTGGCAGGGATGGTCTTCATCGCCTCCCTGATCATCGCGCTGGCCCTGGTGCACGTCCCGCTCGGGGACCACATGGCCCGCGTCTACTCGAGCACCAAGGACACCCGGCTCGAACGGGTGATCTACCGGCTGCTCGGCGTCCGCCCGGACGCCGAGCAGACCTGGGGCGTGTACGCGCGCGCCCTGCTGGCCTTCTCGGCGGTCTCGATCCTGGTCGTGTACGGCATCCAGCGCCTCCAGGACCGGCTGCCGCTGAGCCTGGGCATGGAACCGGTCACCGGCCACATCGCCTGGAACACCGCGGTCAGCTTCGTCACCAACACCAACTGGCAGTCCTACTCCGGCGAGTCCACCATGGGCCACCTGACCCAGATGGCCGCCCTGGCGGTGCAGAACTTCGTCTCGGCGGCCGTCGGCATGGCGGTGGCGGTCGCCCTGGTCCGCGGGTTCGCCCGCCGCCGGTCCGACACCATCGGCAACTTCTGGGTGGACCTGGTCCGCGGCACGCTCCGCGTCCTGCTGCCGATCGCGTTCGCAGGCGCGCTGGTCCTGGTCGCCGGCGGGCTGGTCCAGAACCTGTCCGGCCTGCGCGAGGTGACCACGCTGACCGGCGGCGTCCAGTCGATCACCGGCGGCCCGGTCGCCTCCCAGGAGGTCATCAAGGAACTGGGCACGAACGGCGGCGGCTTCTACAACGTCAACTCCGCCCACCCCTTCGAGAACGCCGCCGCCTGGACGAACTGGCTGGAGATCTTCCTCATCCTGGTCATCCCGTTCTCGCTCACCCGCACCTTCGGCCGGCTGGTCGGCCAGGTCCGCCAGGGCTACGCGATCCTCGCCGTCATGGGCGTCCTGGCGCTGGCGAGCGTCGTGCTCACCAACGTGTTCGAGCTGTCCGGCGGCGCCACCGTGCCGCAGGCGGCCGGGGCGGCCATGGAGGGCAAGGAGGTCCGCTTCGGTGTCTCGAACTCGGCCACGTTCGGCGCGTCGACGACGCTCACGAGCACGGGAGCGGTGAACTCCTTCCACGACTCCTACACCCCGTTCGGCGGCATGATGACGATGGTCAACATGATGCTGGGCGAGGTCGCCCCCGGCGGGGTCGGCGCGGGCCTGTACGGCATGCTCGTCCTCGCCGTCATCACGGTGTTCGTGGCCGGGCTGATGGTCGGCCGCACCCCGGAGTACCTGGGCAAGAAGATCCGCGCCCGCGAGATCAAGCTCGCCTCGCTGTACTTCCTGGTCACCCCGATCCTGGTGCTGGTCGGCACTGCGTTCGCGATGGGCTCGGCCGAGCGGCGCGCGAGCATGCTGAACACCGGCCCGCACGGCCTGTCCGAGGTCCTGTACGCCTTCACCAGCGCCTCCAACAACAACGGCTCCGCCTTCGCCGGCCTCACCGTCAACACCCCCTGGTACGACGTGGCGCTCGGCCTGTGCATGGCCTTCGGCCGGTTCCTGCCGATCATCCTGGTGCTGGCCCTGGCCGGCTCGCTGGCCGCGCAGTCGCCCGTCCCCGAGGGGGCCGGCACGCTCCCGACGCACCGGCCGCAGTTCGTCGGCATGGTCGTCGGCGTGACGGTCATCCTGGTCGCCCTCACCTTCCTCCCCGCCCTGGCGCTCGGACCGATCGCAGAAGGACTGTCCTGACATGTCAACCCCCGTGCTGGAGAAACCGGCGCCGAAGCGGAACGGCCGGCCCGCCGGCCTGTTCGACCCGGAGCAACTGGTCCGCTCGCTGCCGGGCGCGCTGAGGAAGCTCAACCCGGTCGAGCTGTGGCGCAACCCGGTGATGTTCGTCGTGGAGGTCGGCGCGGCCTTCACCACCGTCCTCGCCGTGCTCGACCCGTCGTTCTTCGCCTGGGCGCTCGTGGCCTGGCTGTGGCTGACCGTCCTGTTCGCCAACCTGGCCGAGGCGATGGCCGAGGGCCGCGGCAAGGCCCAGGCGGCCACGCTGCGCAAGGCGAAGACGGACACCCAGGCCCGCCGGCTGGCGGACCCGGCCGACCCCACCCGCTGGGAGGTCATCCGCGCGCCCGAGCTGCGGCAGGGCGACCACGTGATCGTCGAGGCGGGGGAGACGATCCCCGGGGACGGCGATGTCGTGGACGGCATCGCCAGCGTGGACGAGTCGGCCATCACCGGCGAGTCCGCGCCCGTCATCCGCGAGTCCGGTGGCGACCGCTCCGGGGTCACGGGCGGCACGAAGGTGCTGTCCGACCGGATCATCGTGAAGATCACCCAGAAGCCGGGCGAGAGCTTCGTGGACCGGATGATCGCCTTGGTGGAGGGCGCGAACCGGCAGAAGACGCCGAACGAGATCGCGCTCAACATCCTGCTGGCCGCCCTGACGATCATCTTCCTGGCCGCCACCGTGACCATGCAGCCCCTCGCCATCTACTCCAAGCTCGTCAATCCCGGCGTGCCCGACTCGCCCGCCCTCGACGCGAACGGCGTCACCGGCGTGGTGCTGGTCTCGCTGCTGGTCTGCCTCATCCCCACCACGATCGGTGCGCTGCTGTCGGCCATCGGGATCGCCGGCATGGACCGCCTGGTTCAGCGCAACGTCCTCGCCATGTCGGGCCGGGCGGTGGAGGCCGCGGGCGACGTCTCGACGCTGCTGCTGGACAAGACCGGCACGATCACCCTGGGCAACCGGCAGGCCGCCGAGTTCGTCCCGGTCCGGGGCGTCAGCGCGGCCGAGCTGGCCGAGGCCGCGCAGGTGTCCAGCCTGGCCGACGACACCCCGGAGGGCCGCTCCATCGTCGTGTTCGCCAAGGACCGCTTCGGCCTGCGCGAGCGTCAGGCGGGGGAGCTGGCCCACGCCGAGTGGGTGCCGTTCACGGCGCAGACCCGCATGTCCGGGGTGAACCTGGACGGGCGCGAGGTCCGCAAGGGCGCCGCCACGGCCGTGATGAAGTGGGTGCGCGACGCCGGCGGCCACCCCACCGACGAGGCCGGCCACCTGGTGGACGGCATCTCCGCCTCCGGCGGCACGCCGCTGGTGGTCGCGGAGCGAGGCCGCGTCCTGGGCGTCATCCACCTGAAGGACGTGGTCAAGGAGGGCATGCGCGAACGGTTCGACGAGATGCGCAGGATGGGCATCAGAACCGTCATGATCACGGGCGACAACCCGCTGACCGCCAAGGCCATCGCCGACGAGGCCGGCGTGGACGACTTCCTGGCCGAGGCCACCCCCGAGGACAAGCTCGCCCTGATCAAGCGGGAGCAGGAGGGCGGCCGCCTGGTCGCGATGACCGGCGACGGCACCAACGACGCCCCGGCGCTCGCCCAGTCGGACGTCGGCGTGGCCATGAACACCGGCACCTCCGCCGCCAAGGAGGCCGGCAACATGGTCGACCTCGACTCCAACCCGACCAAGCTCATCGAGATCGTCGAGATCGGCAAGCAGCTCCTCATCACGCGGGGCGCGCTGACCACGTTCTCCATCGCCAACGACATCGCGAAGTACTTCGCGATCATCCCGGCCGTGTTCGCGGCCGTCTATCCGGGCCTCGACGCGCTGAACATCATGCGTCTGAGCAGCCCCCAGTCCGCCATCCTGGCCGCGGTGGTCTTCAACGCGCTGGTCATCGTCGCGCTGATCCCGCTCGCCCTGCGCGGCGTGCGCTACCGGCCGTCCAGCGCGTCCAAGCTGCTGTCCCGCAACCTGTACGTCTACGGCCTCGGCGGCGTCGTCGCCCCCTTCGTCGGCATCAAGATCATCGACCTGCTGGTCCAGTTCCTCCCGGGGATGTCTAGATGAAACGCCTTCCGAGCCCGCTGCGCCGGCACCTCGCCGCGCTCCGCGCCGTCGCCGTCCTCACCGTCCTGCTCGGCCTGATCTACCCGCTGGTCACCACCGGCCTCGCCCAGGTGCTGTTCCCCCGTCAGGCGAACGGCTCCGTCATCAGGGACGTGGGCAGCTCGCTCATCGGCCAGTCCTTCACCGACGCCGACGGCCGGCCGGTCAGGAAGTACTTCCAGTCCCGCCCGTCGGCCGCCGGCGACGGCTACGACCCCACGTCCACCTCGGCGAGCAACCTCGGCCCCGAGGACGTCGTCGACATCCCGCCCGCCGGGGAGGGGAAGGGCAGGCCGTCGCTGCTCACGCAGGTGTGCGCCCGGTCCAAGGCGGCCGGCGAGCTGGAGGGCGTCAGCGGCGCCCGCCCGTACTGCACGCCCGACGGGGTCGGCGCGGTGCTCAAGGTCTTCCCCGGCCGCGTCGTCAGCGTCAACCAGCCCTGCCCCGCCACCCCCTTCGTCGCCGCCTACCAGGGCGTGCGGGTGGAGTGCGCGACGCCGGGGGAGGACTACGCGCCCGGCCGCACCGTGCCCGTCCGCGGGAACGCCGCGCCCCCCGTCGTCCCCGCCGACGCGGTCACGGCCAGCGGCTCCGGCCTGGACCCGCACATCTCGCCGGCCTACGCCCGGCTGCAGGCCCCGCGTGTGGCCAGGGAGCGCGGCCTGCCCCTGGACCGGGTCAGGGGGCTGATCGAGGAGCACACCACGGGGCGCATACTGGGCTTCATGGGTGAACCCGCCGTCAACGTGCTCGAACTCAACCTCGCCCTCGACGAGAGCTGACGTGCGCGGGCGGCTGCGGGTCTACCTCGGGGCGGCCCCCGGGGTGGGCAAGACGTACGCGATGCTCGGCGAGGGCCGCCGCGCGCTCGAACGCGGCAGGGACGTGGTCGTGGGCCTGGTCGAGACGCACGGCCGGCCCCGTACCGCCGCCCTGCTGGAGGGCATGGAGGTCGTCCCGCGCAGGACCGTCACCTACCGCGGGGCCACCTTCACCGAGCTGGACGTGCCCGCGGTCATCGCCCGCAGGCCGAAGGTGGCGCTGATCGACGAGCTGGCCCACACCAACGTGCCGGGCTCGGCGAACGTCAAGCGCTGGCAGGACATCGACGAGATCCTGGACGCCGGCATCGACGTCATCTCCACGGTCAACATCCAGCACCTGGAGTCGCTCAACGACGTCGTCCAGGGGATCACGGGGGTCCCGCAGCGCGAGACCGTGCCCGACGAGGTCGTCCGCAGGGCCGAGCAGATCGAGCTGGTCGACATGTCCCCGGAGGCGCTGCGCAGGCGCATGGCGCACGGCAACGTGTACGCCCCGGAGAAGGTCAGCGCGGCCATGTCGAACTACTTCCGCGTCGGCAACCTCACCGCCCTCCGCGAGCTGGCCCTGCTCTGGGTCGCCGGCAAGGTCGACGACCAGCTCGACCGCTACCGCGCCGACCACGGCATCGCCGACACGTGGGAGACCAGGGAACGGGTCGTGGTCGCCCTGACCGGCGGCCCCGAGGGCGACACGCTGGTACGAAGGGCGGCGCGCATCGCGGCCCGCACCAAGGGCGCCGACCTGCTGGCCGTCCACGTGGCCGGCGCCGAAGGGCTGGCCGGCGCCGACCCGGCCCACCTGGTCCGCCAGCGCTCCCTGGTGGAGAGCATGGGCGGCACCTACCACCAGGTGGTCGGCGGCGACGTGCCGCGGGCGCTGCTCGACTTCGCCCGTGGCGTCAACGCGACCCAGCTCGTCCTCGGCGCCTCCCGCCGGGGCCGCTTCGCGCAGATCCTCTCGCGCGGCGTCGGCGTGGAGACCGCCAGCCTGTCCGGCTCGATCGACGTCCACCTCGTCACCCACGAGGAGGTCAAGAAGGGCCGCAGGCGGCCTGAGCGCGCCCGCGCCGCCCTGACCCGCGAACGGCGGCTGGCCGGCTGGGCCGTCGCGACGGCCGGCCTGCCCGCGCTGACCGCCACGCTCGCCCCCTTCCGCGACGTGCTGCAACTGCCGAGCGAGATCCTGCTGTTCCTGCTCCTGGTCGTCTGCGTCGCCCTCATCGGCGGCATGTGGCCGGCCATCGCCGCCGCCGTCGGCGGGTCGCTGCTGCTCAACTGGTTCTTCACCCCGCCCGTCGGCCACATCACCATCGCCCACCCGGAGAACCTGCTGGCGCTGATCGTGTTCGTGCTGGTCGCGGCCGGGGTCAGCACGATCGTCGACGTGGCCGCCCGGCGTACCCGCCAGGCCGCCCGCGCCGCAGCGGAGGCCGAGGTGCTGTCCACGCTGGCCGGGCACGTGCTGCGCGGCGACGCCGCGCTGCCCTCCCTGCTGGGACGGCTGCGCGAGACGTTCGGGCTCGACTCGGTCACCCTGCTCGAACGCGTCGGCAACCCCACCCCCGACGACCAGGCCGACCCCCGCGCCTGGCGCATCGTCGCCACCTCGGGGAACGAGCCCTGCACGGCGCCCGCCACCGCCGACACCGACGTCGTGATCAGCGACGAGCTGATGCTCGCCGCCCGCGGCCAGCTCCTCAACGCCGGCGACCGGCGGGTGCTGGAGGCGTTCGCCGCCGAGGCGGCCGTCGCGCTGCGGCAGGAACGCCTGGAGGAGGAGGCCGAGCTGGCCAGGCCGCTGGCCGAGGCCGACAAGATGCGCACCGCGCTGCTCGCCGCCGTCAGCCACGACCTGCGCACCCCCCTCTCGGCCGCCAAGGCGGCCGTCGAGAGCCTGCGCGGCCACGAGGTGAACTGGACGGACGAGGACCGCGACGAACTGCTCGCCACCGCCGACGAGTCCCTGGTCCGGCTCGACCGGCTGGTGGAGAACCTGCTCGACATGAGCCGGCTGCAGGCCGGCGTCCTCGGCCTGTCGCTCCTGCCCGTCGCCCTGGAGGAGGTCGTGCCCAGGGCCGTGGACGACCTCGGCCCGCTGTGCGAGCGCGTCGTGAACGACGTGCCCGTCGAGCTGCCCGACATCGTCGCCGACCCGGCCCTGCTGGAGCGCGTCCTCGCCAACCTCATCGCCAACGCCGTCCGCTACAGCCCGCCCGGCCACAAGGTGCTGATCACCGCCGGCCGGCACGGCGACCAGGTCGAGATCAGGGTCGTCGACCGCGGCCCCGGCATCCCGCCCCAGGACCACGAGCGGGTGTTCCTGCCGTTCCAGCGGCTCGGCGACCGCGACAACGGCACCGGCGTCGGCCTCGGCCTCGCGCTCTCGCGCGGGCTCACCGAGGCCATGGGCGGCACGCTCATCCCCGAGGAGACGCCAGGAGGAGGTCTCACGATGATCGTCAGCATGCCGGTCCACCCCGGGGCGGCGGCGCCATGACCAAGATCCTGGTCGTGGACGACGAGCCGCAGATCCTGCGGGCGCTCCGCATCAACCTGGCCGCCCGGCACTACGAGGTCGCGGTCGCCGCCGACGGCTCCTCCGCGCTGCGCCAGGCCGCCGAATGGCATCCCGACCTCATCGTCCTCGACCTCGGACTGCCCGACATCGACGGCGTGGACGTCATCCACGGCCTGCGCGGCTGGACCCGCGTCCCCATCGTCGTCCTGTCCGGCCGCGCCGGGAACCAGGACAAGGTGGACGCCCTGGACGCCGGCGCCGACGACTACGTGACGAAACCCTTCGGGATCGAGGAGCTGCTGGCCCGCATCCGGGCCGTGTCCCGGCGTACCAGTGTCCAGGAGGCCGAGCCGGCGCCCATCCGGGTCGGCGACCACACCGTGGACCTGGTCGGCAAGACCGTCTCCGGCGGGATCAGGCTCACCCCCACCGAGTGGCACATCCTGGAGATCCTGCTGCGCAACCCCGGCAAGCTGATCCCCCAGCGCTACCTGCTCGCCGAGGTGTGGGGCAGCAAGCACGTCAAGGAGACCCACTACCTCCGCCAGTACATGGCCCAGCTCCGCAGGAAGCTCGAACCCGACCCCGCCCACCCCCAGCACCTGATCACCGAGCCGGGCATGGGCTACCGCTACGCGCCCTGACTCACGGACGGGCACTCACCACTCGGCGAGGAGCGGCGGGCCGGGTTCGTGCCGCCGCCAGGCGGCGGCCAGGCGGCCGAGCCTGGCGGGGGCGGCGATGCCGCGCAGGGCGGCGATCCCGCCGTCCTCGACGTCGAACGCCACCACGCCGGAGACCCGGTCGCCGAGCACGAACAGGACGGCGGGAGCGCCGTTGACGCCCGCGTAGTGGAGGGCGGCCGTGCCGCCGGCGAGCCGCCGCTTCGCGGGCGTGGGCTTGAAGCCCGCCCGGACGAGCGTGGCGATGCGCTCAGGCGTGTCGTACATCAGCAGCTTCTCGGCCAGGCCCGCGCCGTCGGAGACCGCGGTCGCGTCGTCGGTGAGCAGCGCCACCAGCCGTTCGGTGCGGCCCGAGAGCGCGGCGGCGAGGAACTCCTCGACGATCCCGCGGGCGGAGGCCGGGTCGATCGCGCCGCCCCGGCGGCGCGCGGCGGCGAGCCGCCGCCGGGCCCGGTGGAGGTGCTGCTGGCTCGCGGCCTCGGTGACGCCGAGGATGCCGGCGATCTCGGCGTGGCTGTACGAGAACGCCTCGCGCAGCAGGTAGACGGCCCGCTCAAGGGGCGACAGGCGCTCCATGAGGGTCAGCACCGCCAGGGAGACCGACTCGCGCTGCTCGAACGTGTCCGCCGGGCCCAGCATCGGATCGCCGTCGAGGAGCGGCTCGGGCAGCCAGGCGCCGACGGCCCGCTCGCGGCGGGCCCGCGCCGACCGGAGCCGGTCGAGGCACAGGTTGGTGACGACCTTGGTCAGCCACGCCTCAGGCACCTCGATCCGCCGCCGGTCGGCGGCCTGCCAGTGCAGGAACGCGTCCTGCACGACGTCCTCGGCGTCGGCGGCGGAGCCCAGCAGCCGGTAGGCCAGCGCGGCCAGCCGGTGCCGGCCGGCCTCGAACCGGCCGGTGTCGAAGCGATCAGCGGCGGTGCCGTCCACGGTGAACACCCTAAGCGGCCACCCTCCCGGAGGGGACGTCCTTGGCGGCGGCCAGGCGGCGCCTGCGCCTGGGCAGGCCGAAGGTCGGGTGCGCGATGCTCCACAGCGACATCGTGAGGATGCCCGCCTTGACCCGCGCGGCCTTCCTCCCGCCCACGTACGCCCGCTTCGCCCGCGCCTCGCCGTCCACGGGCTGCAGGATCGCGTCCCGCCGTCCGAGACTGATGTGGTTGCCCACGTAGACGAGCTTGTTGACGGGGACCTCGCGTCCGGTCAGCCGCGCCATGATCGCGCTCGTGGCCTGGAGGCCGGTGAAGCCGGCCGAGGCGCAGGACATCGGCAGCGGCAGGCCGTTGTCGCCGATGGCGTGGGCGCTGTCGCCGACGGCGTAGACGTCGGGGTGCGAGAGAGCGCGCATGGTGCGGTCGACGAGGATCTGACCGTTCGCCGCGACCTCCAGCCCGCCGGCGGCGGCGAGAGGATCGACCGCGAACCCGGCCGCCCACACCGTGGCGTCGGACGCCAGGGCGGTGCCGCCGGCGCACAGCACCCGTGCCGCCTCGACGGCCTCGACGGTGGTGTGCTCCAGGACGGTGACGCCCAGCCGGTCGCAGGCCCGGCGCAGGTGGCCGCGGGCCCCGGGGGAGAGCGCGGCGCCCAGCTCGCCGCGGGCGACCAGCGTCACCGACAGGCCGGGCCGGGACTCGGCGAGCTCCGTGGCGGTCTCGATGCCGGTCAGCCCGTCGCCGACGACCAGCACGCGCGCCGCGTCCGGCCGGCCCGGCCCTTCCAGGCGGTCGAGGCGTTCGCGCAGGCGCAGGGCGGCGGGCCGGCTGGTGACGTGGAAGGCGTGCTCGGCCGCGCCGGGGACGCCGCCGTCGGCGACGCGGCTGCCGAGCGCGTACACAAGCGTGTCGTAGCCGAGCTCGCCGCCGTCGGAGAGGGCGACGGCCCGGCTCCCGGGATCGACGGCGGTGACCCGGGCCAGGCGCAGGTGTACGCCCGTGCCGGCGAAGACGCCGGCGAGCGTGCGGGCCTCGACCCGGCGGCCGGCCGCGAGCTGGTGCAGCCGCAGCCGCTCGACGAAGTCGGGCTCGGCGTTGACCACGGTGATCCCGGCGTCCGCCGGGGACAGCCGCCGGGCCAGGTTGCCGGCCACGTAGGCCCCGGCATAGCCGGCGCCGAGAACGACGATCCGGTGCTTCATCAGCAGCTCCTGTCGGTTCGCTTGCCCTTCGTGAGTTGAGCGGGGCAGCGCCTCGATTGCTGACAGGAACCGAGTGTGATCTGGGTCACTCGGTGAGCGCGGCGAGCCGGCCCTGGACGCGCTCGGCGTCCGCGCCGCGCTGCTGGGCCAGGTAGAGGCCGAGGGCCTGACGCCAGGTCCGGCGGGCCTGGTCAGGACGGCCGAGCGCCGCCTGGGCCTGGCCGATCCTGTCCAGGGTGTCCGCTTCGCTGTAGGAGTGGCCGAGGCTCTGGAACAGGACGCGGGCCTGCTCGTAGTGCGTGAGCGCGTCGGCGTGCCTGCCGCCGGCGTGGGCGACGTAGCCGAGGCTGTTCAGCATGTCGGCCTCGCCCTCGGGGTCGTCGTGCTTGCGGTAGATGCCGAGCGCCGTCTCGCACTGCGTCACCGCCTCGTCGTGCCTGCCGGACTGGGCGTGGAACCAGCCGATGGTGGCGAGCGCGTCCGCCTCCCACACGGGGTTGCCGAGGGCGCGGTACAGCCCGGCGGCGCGGGTGAGATGGTCCACCGCTCGCCGGTCGTCGCCCCGCGCCTTCTCCGCCCACCCGAGGCCGATGAGGACGTGGGCCTCCGCCATGGCGTCCGCGCTCCGCTCGGCGAGCGTCAGGGCGAGCTCCAGGTGGTGGCGGGCCTCGTCGTTCCGGCCCAGCTCGGACAGGTTGATGCCGAGGTACCGGTGGGCCTGGAGCCGGGCGGCGACCTCGCCGAGCCGTTCGGCGGCGGCGAGGCCCACCTGCCAGAGGGCGAGGTCCTCGTGCCAGCGTCCGCCCCGCCGGTGGAAGGTGCGCAGCGCCCAGGCCAGCCGCCACACCGAGGAGTGCCACCCCTGGTCGGCGGCGAGCCGGTGGGCGGCGAGCAGGCACGCGTGCTCCGCCTCGAACCACGACAGGGCCGCGGCCAGGTCGGGCAACGGCTCGGGACGGCACCCCGCGGCCGGTTCGTCGAAGTCGATGCGTTCCCGGTGCTGCTGCAGCAGCCGGTCGCCGGCCTTCGCGGTGTGGAGGTAGAAGTCGACCAGCCGGCGCAGGGCGGCGGCGCGGGCGTCCTCGGCCACGTCGTCGCGGGCCCGCTCGGCGGCGAACGCGCGGATCAGGTCGTGCATCCGGTAGCGGCCGGGCACATGCTGCTGGATGAGGTGCGCGGCGTCCAGTCTGCGCAGGATCGCGCCGGCCCGGCCGAGGGGCAGCGCGGCCAGGGACGCGGCGGCCGCGAGGCTGATGTCCGGCCCCGGAGCCAGGCCGAGCAGGCCGAGCAGGGCGGCCGCGCCGGTGTCGAGGGCGTCGTACGACCAGGAGAACACCGCCCGCACGCTCAGGTCCGCCTCTCCGGTGTCCAGCGCGTCCAGCCACGCGGAATGATCGGCGAGCTCCTCGGCGAGCACCGACAGCGGCAGGCCGGGATGGGCGGCGACCCGGGCGGCGACGATGCCCAGCGCCAGCGGCAGGTTGCCGCAGACCCGCAGCAGGCCCTCCACCGCTTCCGGCTCGGTGGCGAGCCGGTCGGCGCCGAGGTGGCGGGCGAGCAGGTCGCGCGCCTCGTCCCCGCCGAGCACGTCCAGCAGGACCAGGCGGGCGCCGTGGCCGGCCACGAGGGTGGTGAGCTTGTTGCGGCTGGTGACCAGCACGGTGCACGTCGGGTCGCCGGGCAGCAGCGAGATCACCTGGCTGCTGGCGGCCGCGTTGTCCAGGACGACGAGCAGCCGCTTCCCCGCGACGAGGCTGCGGTACAGCGCGGCCTGCGCGTCCGGATCGGCGGGGATCGCGGCGGGGGCGACGCCGAGCGCGTCGAGGAAGCCGCGGACCGCCACTGCGGGGGACACCGGCTGGGTGCCGGGGGCGAAGCCGCGGAGGTTGACGTACAACTGCCCGTCGGGGAACCGGCCGGCCTGCTGGTGCGCCCAGTGCAGGGCGAGCCAGGTCTTGCCGATCCCGCCCGTCCCCACGATCGCGCAGATCCCCATGGTGTCCCCGGGCTCGCCGGGGTCGTGCTGCGCGGCCGTGAGCGCGCGCAGCTCCTCGGCCCGGCCGGTGAACAGCTTCGGCGGCGCGGGGAGCTGCCGGGGCACCGGCGCCGGCGCGGCCCGGGGCTCGGCCGCCGGGGCGGCCAGCGCCGGATCGGCGGTCAGGATCTGCTGGTGCAGCCGCCGCAGCGGCGGGCTGGGGTCCGCGCCGAGCTCCTCGGCCAGGCGGGTACGCAGGCTCTGGTAGCGGTCGAGGGCGTCGGCCTGGCGGCCGTTGCGGTAGAGAGCGAGCATGAGCTGCCCGGCCAGGCGTTCGTCCAGCGGCCGGTCGGCGGTCTGTGTGGCCAGCGTGGCCAGCAGCTCGTGGTGCCTGCCGTGGCGGAGCAGCAGATCCGTACGGTCCAGCTCGGCCCCGATCCGCTCGTTCTCCACCTCCGCGCGGACGGCGCGGATCCAGGGGGTGTCCAGCTCGGCGAAGGGCTCCCCCCGCCACAGCGCGAGGGCCCGGTCGAGCAGGTCGATGGCCGCCGGGCCCTCCGGGGCGGAGCGGGCCCTCGCGACCAAGCGGTGGAAGCGGTGCAGGTCGACGTTCTCCGGGTCGAGGGTCAGCACGTACCCGCCGGCGCGGCGGGCGATCTCCGCCTCGCCGGCGAGGGCGGCGCGCAGCCGGCTGAGATAGGTGCGCAGCGTCCCTTTGGCCTGGTGCGGGGCGCGGTCCCCCCACACGCGCTCCACCAGCTGGTCCGCCGAGACGGGCTGGTCGGGCTCGACCAGCAGGGCGGCCAGCAGGCTGCGCTGGCGGGCCGGCCCGACGTCGACCGGACGGCCGTCCACGTGAGCCTCGATGCTGCCTAACAGCCGGAACTCGACGGCCATGCGGCTCCAATCCTGGGCGTCGCGCCCGATCTTGTATATCGGCCTTGACTAGGCGATTCAAGGTTCTTTCCACTCATCATCAACGTTCGGAGGCGCACCATGTGCGCGGCCGGGTAGGCCGTCACGCCCGTACCCAAGGTCTTCCTGGTGCGGAGCAGGGCGGCACCCCACCCACGGAAAGCCCATCGACCCCTGCGGCAGTTGCGAGGTGGTGGTCGAGCACTTCGACCTGACCTTCTTCCTCGGCGTGCCCAAGGGCTAGTGAGGCATGATCGGAGAAGGAGGTTCGATGGCTGCCGGTGGTGCGGGGCGGCCCCGGTGGCGGCGGAAGGCGTTGTTCGCGGGGGTGGTGGTGATCGTCGCGCTCGTCGCGGCGGCGGGAGCAGGGGCCTGGTACGGCAGCGACCAGGGGATCAAGGTCGTCCACTACGGCACGAGCAACACCAGGGTGCTCGCCGTGGAGGGTGATCTGGTGACGCTGGAGCAGACCCCGGAGACCGGCAGGCCCGGCACGTACTGGCTGGAGTGGACCGGCGCGTACTCGATGCTGGGCGACGTCGTCGCCCGCGCTCCCGGCCGGGTGACGCGCCGGGTGCTGCGCGGTGCGGTGCCGTCGCTCGGCACCCCCGGCTTCTTCGGCAACGTGCCGCCCGGGGACCCCGAGGTCGCCTGGGGGATCGGCTTCACCGAGACCATGGTGCCGACCGAGCTCGGGCCGGCGCCGGCCTGGCGGGTGCCCGGCAAGGGCGACACGTGGGTGGTGGCCGTCCACGGGCAGAACGGGCGGCGCAAGGCGCAGCTGAAGATCCTTCCCGTGGTGCACCGGCTGGGGCTGCCCTTCATGGCCGTCAGCTACCGCAACGACGAGGGGGCGCCGCCCTCTCCTGACGGGCTGCTGCACCTGGGCGACTCGGAGTGGCGCGATCTGGAGGCCGCCCTGCGTCACGCCCAGACGATGGGGGCGCGGCGGTTCGTCCTGTACGGCACCTCGATGGGCGGCCAGATCGCCGGGCAGTTCCTGGCCCGATCGCCGCTCGCCGGACTGGTGGACCGGGTCATCATGGACGCACCCATGATCGACGTACGGATGACCGCGGAACAGGGCGCCAGGAACAACGGCCTGCCCGGCTTCGTCGCGGGCCTGTCGACCCTGGTCACCGAGTGGCGCACCGGGGTCGACACCGACCGGCTCAGCCTGATCCGCCACCCGCCGGCGACCAGGCCGCCGCTGCTGCTGATCCACACCGTCCCCGACACCGACCACCCGATCCAGGAGGCGTACGGCCTCGTCGAGACGGGCCGGCGGCTGGGGTGGAAGATCCAGTTCGAGCCGTTCCCCGTCGGCGCGCACACGGAGGCGTGGAACGTCGACCGCGCCCGCTACGACCGGCTCGTCGGCGACTTCCTGGCCGGATGCGCGCTTCCGGCCGGCTGCCGGGCGTGAACCGGCGGACGCGGACCCGGTGGTCGCGGGCGGGCGTGGCGGTGGGGACGGCCCTGCTGGTCGCGGCGGTGCTGCGGCTGTGGTCGATGTATCCGGGCGACGTGGACCCGGCCGGCGCGGCGTTCGCGCTCGTCGGCACCACGGTCGCGGTGCTCGCGTGGTGGCAGGCGCGGCGGCTGGCCGACACCGACCCTGAGGCGGCGGCGATCCTGCTGGCCGGGCGGGTGCTGGCCGAGGAGAAGGCGCAGCGGGCGCAGTTGCTGGGCCGCAAGGGCAAGGGCGCCGTCATCGACGTCGACTTCTCCTTCCAGCCGACGGGCGGCCCGGTCTCCGCTCCGCCGGGCGGCGACCTGGGGCACGTGGCCGCCTACTTCCGCGGCCTGCCGGCGCCGCGACGACTCGTGATCTCCGGCGCGGCGGGCTCGGGCAAGACCGTCCTCGCGATCGAGCTGATCCTGGAGCTGCTCGGCGGCAGGCGGCCCGGCGACCCCGTACCGGTGCGGATCTCGGCGGCGAGCCTGGATCCTGACCTGCCGGTGAGGGAGATGCTCGCCCAGCACCTTACGACGGCGTTCCGCCTGAAGCCGGTGACCGCGCGCACGCTCGTGGAGGCGGAGAGGATCCTGCCCGTCATCGACGGGCTGGACGAGATGGACGAGACGGACCGGCCGGGCTACGGGTCGCGGGCGGCCCGCGCGCTGCGCGCGCTGGAGGACTACGAGCACGGGCTGGAGCGCTGCAGCCTGGTGGTGACCTGCCGTACGGACCAGTACGACGCCCTGGTCGCCGACCGGGCCGCCCCCCGGGGCGTCGCCCGCGTCACCGTGGAGGAGGTGACCAGCGACCAGGCGTGGCGGTTCATCCAGGCGGTCACGGACCAGGAGGACCCGGACCGCTGGCGGCCGGTGCTGGACGCGCTGACCCGCGACGGCGACGTCCTGGCGGGGGCGCTCGACACCCCGTGGCGGCTGACGCTGGCGGTCACCGTCTACGAGGAACGCGACCCGCTCACCGGGCGCTACGTGCGCTCCCCGCAGGCCCTGACGGAGTTCGCCGACGAGCCGTCCGTGCGCGAGCATCTCCTCGGCCTGTTCATCCCCGCCCGCCTGGCCGCCGCGGATCCGGCCAGGAAGGGGCCGACGGCCGCGCAGACCCACGCCTGGCTGGCGGTGCTCGCCGGTCATCTGCGCGGGAACGAGAGCGGGCCGCCGTTCCACGGCCGGGTGCTGTCCAGCACCGATCTCGTCCTGCACGAGCTGTGGCCGCTGGCGGGGAACCGCCCGCGGGCCGTCGGCGCGCTGGTGGCCCTGGCCACCTGCCTTCCGGGGATCGCCGTCGTCGCCGCCGCCTTCGTCCTGGTGTTCTCGCAGCTCGACGTCGTGGACGGCAAGGTGTCCGGCCGGACGGTGGCGGCGCTCATGCTGCTCTTCCTGCCGGGCGCCGTGGCGCTGAGCCTGCTGGCGGAGCCTTTCCGGGCCTGGCGGGAGGTGTGGCCTCCGGTGGACGAGGCCGGTCTGCGCGGGGTCCGCGCCGTACGTGACCGCAGGAGCGGCGTGGTGGAGGGCGCGCTCGCGGCCGTGGGCGGCTCGCTGGCGGGGGTGGGGGTCGTCCTGAAGTTCGGCACCGACCTGCCGCTGTGGGTGCCGCCCGTTTTCGGCCTCCTGCTCGGCGTCGGGATGGCGAGCGGGAGAAGCCGGGAGGGCGATCCCGCCGGCCTCCGCGGGGGCGTCGGCGCGCGAGTGATCGTCAGGAACGACGCCGTCCTGACGCTGGTGGCGGCCCTCACGTTCGGGCCGGGGTTCGGGTTCGTGCTGGGCATCTGGTTCGCGGAGCTGCTGGACGGGCTCCCGGCCGTGACGGCGGTCGCCGCGGGCGCGACGTTCGGGATGTCCCTCGTGGCGTCCTGGTCGCCCCTGCTGTCGCGCCGTTACCTGGGGCTGCTCGTGTCGACGCGTGGCCGGCTGCCGTGGCGGCTGGGACGTTTCCTGGACCGGTGTTATGACGCGGGGCTGCTGCGGATCTCCGGGATCGCCTACCAGTTCCGTCACCGTGAGCTCCAGGACTACCTGGCCGCGCATCCCGTGCTCCGCGAGGACGGCTGAGGCGAGAACCGGCCGCTCAACACGCGCTCAACAGCAGGTCAACAGCGGCCGCCCTACCTTTCTCTCACGCCGACAGGCGCGACGACGAGAGAGAGGACAGCAGGATGAAGATGGCAGTGAAGCTCGGGACCGTGGTCGCCGCGGGCGCGGCCTCGCTGGCCCTGGCCGGCATGTCGCCGAACGCGGCCGTGGCCGCCACCACGACGACCTCCATGACGGCGGCGGCGCCCGTCTCCGCGACGGTCATGGCCGCGCCTCGCCCCAGCGTCCGGTGGCTGTGCGGCAAGCGGATCGTCAAGAAGTTCATCCCGGCCTGCTCCCACGGCAGGTGGGAGCCGACGACGATCAAGAAGATGCGGTGCCTCCAGGGCCACGCGCCCTACGTGGGGTGGACCGGCCCGGCGAAACTCGCGTACTGGGCGAACAGGTGCTTCAAGACCAGCGAGTGGGAGAAGTGGTGATCGCCTGACGGTCAGGCGACGCTCCTGGTGCCGAGGACGAGGCCGCCGCCGTCCGCCGGCCGGAACCCCAGCCCGCGCAGCCCGGGGTCGTCGAGCGTGGTGACCACGCTCACGGCCCCGGCCGCGGCCGCCTCGTGGACCGCGAGCCGCGCCAGCGCCGTGCGCAGCTCCGGCGGGACGCCGGGCCGGACGTACGCCACGTCGAGACGGGCGGTGGTGCGGCCGTCGTCCTCCCAGGACGCGGCCGCGTGACCGACGTAGGGCTCCCCGCGGTCGTTGTCGACGTACGCCTGCAGCCAGCAGACGAGCCGCGCCCCGGCGATGAGCCGCCGGGGGACGCTGACGTCCATCCCCGCATCGGCCAGCCAGAAGCCGGCGTCGAGCGGGTCGTCGCCGAGATGGACCTCGCCGACGTGGTATCCGGCGGGCCAGACGGCCTCGGGCGCGCGGCGGTCCAGCAGGACGTGACCCTCCCTGACCGTCCTGCGGCCGCGCACGACCAGCCCGGTCAGGAGCTCTTCCATGAGGAGGGACGCGACGTCCGCGGCCCACTCCTCGGCGGAGTCCACGGTCAGGCCCGTCCACGGGCTCTCCGGCGCGGTCGGGAAGTCCAGTTCGATGGCGTACGTGTTGGGATCCCGCCGCCAGCGGAAGACCACCAGCAGGCGGCCGGCCTCCGCCACGACGCCGACGCCGGTGAACCCCTCCGTCACGACGCCCGGACGTAGCAGGAGCCTCTTGACCGTTTCGACGACTTCCGTCCGGGGCCACGCCGCTGTCACCCGTCCAGACTCCCACACCGAGGTTGGATGAAAGCCTTCCCCAAGAGCTGCCCATGCGTCTTTCGACTCCCTTATCCGGACAGGTAGACAGAAAGTGTGGGATATCGGGGAAACCCGCATCCGTGGGGGCGTCCATCACTGCGCAATCACGCGCTGGCGGTGATTCCGCTGGCCATGATCGTGATCATCACGGCTGCCGACCTGCTGTCCCCGCGCAGCATCCGCTTCGGCGCCCTGCTGGTGGCGGCCCCCGCGATCACGGCGTCCTTCGCCGGAGCGTGGTTCACGGGAGTGATCGGGCTGCTCGCGGTGGCGGCAGAGCTCGTCATCGGCTTCCGCCACGGGCTGATGGGCACCGCGAACATGCGGGCCGAGGTCATCGCCGTGGTCATGGTCTCGGTGTTCGTGGTGCTGTTCTGCCTCCTACGTGACCGCGAGCGGCGGGTCCTCGTGCAGGTGCGCTCCGTGGCCGAGGCGGCGCAGCGCGCGCTGCTGCGCCCGCTGCCCGAGTCGCTCGGCCCGCTCCGGCTGGCCTCCGTCTATGTGGCCGCCGCGGCCGAGGCCAGGATCGGCGGCGACCTGTACGGGGCCGTACGCACCGAGAGCGCCACCCGCCGCCGTTGCTGGTGCGCGCCGGCCAGGTCACGCCGCTGGAGTGCGAGCACCCGGCGCCGCCGCTGGGCCTGGGAGCCCTCGGCGGCGGGGGATACAGCGTCTGCTCGTTCCGCTTCGACGAGGGCGACCTGCTGCTGCTCTACACCGACGGCGTCACCGAGGCGCGCGACGCCGCCGGCGTCTTCTACCCGCTGGCCGACCGGCTCCTCGCCTGGACGCGGGAGGTCCCGGAAGGGCTGCTGAAGCGGGTGTGCGCCGACCTCCTGGCCTACACCGGCGGGCGGCTCGGCGACGACGCCGCCATGATCGCGATCCGCCGCCTGCCCCCGCCGGCGGGCCCCTGAGCGTCGGGCGCGTCGAGCGCCACGGGGAGGCAAAAAGAGTCCACGGGAATTTGCCCATTTTTGTGGCTATTTGCGAAGAGTGTGGAAGAGGTCGGGTAGGAGAGCCGGAGTAAGGAGCGGTGGCGGGCACGCGCCTCAGCGGCTCGGGCCGCTCAACGGAAACTCCGCCGTGCGGAGGGAGCCGATCATGGAAGAACCGCGTTACGGACGCACCCAGCAGACCTCACGGGAGCACATCTCGGAGGCGGTGCCCCAGCCGCGTCAGGCGGACCGGACGGAGACGGCCCCCGCGACGAGGGCGGAGCCACGGCCCAGCGGCTGGCTCGGCTGGGTGATGTTCGCCGGCATCGGGATGATCATCCTGGGCGCGTTCCAGGCGTTGATGGGCCTGGTGGGGCTCTTTCACCAGGGCTTCTACCTGGTCACCGCCAACAACCTGGCGGTCCCGGTCAACTTCACGGCCTGGGGATGGTTCCACCTGATCGTCGGGGTGGTCGTCCTGCTCGCCGGCATCGCCGTCATGTCGGGCAAGACCTGGGGACGGGTGGTCGGGATCACGCTCGCCGCCATCCAGGCGTTCGTGAACTTCGCCTGGCTCCCCGCCTATCCCTTCTGGTCGTTCATCATCATCGCCTTCGACGTCCTCGTCATCTACGCGCTGGCCGTGTACGGCAAGGAGATGAAGGCGTTCAACAGAGCCGGCATGACGTAGCCGGCATCGGAGGAGGCCGTCGTCACCTGGATGGCGGCGGCTTCCCCCCGCTGGCCGGCGGGGGCGCCTGTGTGGCCCCGCCGGCCGGCTCCTGCAGCTCCTGACGGGTGACGAACGTGTCGACCAGCGAGTGCAGCATGGCCACCACGGGCACGGCCAGCAGCGCGCCCATCGCGCCGAACAGCGACGCCCCCAGGATCACGGCCGCGAAGGACACCCCGGGATGGATGTCCACGGCCCGTGAGCTGATCTTCGGCTCCAGCGTCAGGTTCTCCACCTGCTGGTAGAGCACGCCCCAGCCGAGCGCCGCCAGGCCGATCCAGGGATGGGGCGAGACCAGCCCCACCACGACCGGCAGGGCGATGGAGATGTAGGTGCCGATGGTGGGCACGAGCTGGGCGACCAGACCCGTCCACGCCCCGAGCGCCAGCCACGACGGCATGCCGATCAGCAGGAACACGAGGGCCGAGGCGGTGCCGTTGACGGCGGCGAGGACGAGGCGGGAGGAGACGTACCCGCCGGTCTTGATCGTGGACACGTCCCAGACGTTGACGAAGACCTGCTGGACCCGGCCGGGCAGCAACTGCGCGATCCACCGGCGCAGCGCCGGCCCGTCGGCCGACAGGTAGAACGTCAGCAGCAGCAGGGTGAACAGGTTGAACACCGCCCCCGTCACCGTCCCCAGCAGGCCGAGCACGCCGCTGAGCGCGCCCTGCGCGTACGTGGCCGCCTGCTGCGGGGTCAGGTTGAGCGAGGCGAGGATGCCGGAGATGTCGTAGCGGGTGCCGAAGCGGGCGTTGACCCAGTCGACGACCCCGGCGACGACGTCGGGCAGCGCCTTCAGCAGCACCGCGACCTGCCGGACGAACAGGCTGCCGAACAGCGCGAGGAAGATCGCCAGGCCGAGGATGAACAGCGTCATCACCAGCAGCGTGGCCGTGCCGCGGCGCGTCCGCCGGGACAGGCGGCGCACGGCGGGCTCCATGGCGAGCGACAGGAACCACGCCATCACCAGCATGGCGACCAGCGATCCGGCGTCGACGAGCACGAAGCGGACGAAGAACGCGGCGGCGACGACGGCCGCCAGGACGAGCCCGGCACGCCAGATGTTCGCGGGCGCGAGCAGCACCTGCACCGTGGGTCTCGGTTCCATCGGTCATCAACGTACAAGCCGGGGCCGCTTGAGCTGGGCCTTCATCCCCTGGCCCGGTGGAGAAGCTTGGCCGAATGTTGGGACTAGCGGAGGCGGGAAAGCGGGCATAAACCTATAAAAGGCGCAAAACGGTCTAGTGCCGAAAGGAGCGCCGCGATGGGCGACTACCCTCTGCTCAATCTCTTCTGGACCATGCTCGTGTTCTTCATGTGGGTCCTGTGGTTCATGCTGCTCTTCCGCGTCATCGGCGACCTGTTCCGCGACGACGACGTCAGCGGATGGGGCAAGACCGGCTGGACCGTCGTGCTGGTGCTCCTGCCCTTCGTGGGAGTCCTCCTCTACCTGATCGTCCGCGGCAAGGGCATGGGCCGGCGCGAGATGGCGCGGCTGCAGGCGAACGAGGAGGCGTTCCGCGCCTACGTGCGCGAGACCGCCGCCGGCTCGGGGACAGCCGGCTCGGGGACCGGCGGCGAGCTGGCCAGGCTCGCCGACCTCAAACGCCGCGGCGACCTCACCGACGACGAGTACGAACGCGCCAAGACCAAGGTCCTCGCCGGGGTGTGATCCCCGCCCGAGCGGGGACCGCCCTGGTCAGGGGCGTTCGAAGGAACGGAGCAGCCGGCCGAGCCGCTCCTCGAAGGCGGGAAGGTCCAGCCCGCCGTCAGGGAGCAGGTCGCCCAGCGCGTCGGCCATCAGCCTGCGGCTCTGCCGTTCGGCGTCGTCCTGGGCCCGGGTGACGGCCAGCATCAGCTGCTCGGCCAGCGACCTGCTGTCCAGGCGCATGGCGCGCGGCGTGATGACGATCTCCCGTACGGTGCCGTCCACGGCCGCGGTGGCCTTCACCTGACCGTCCGCGGCCTCGCCGGCGCCGATGATCTCGTCCAGCTCGCGCTGCCCGTCGTCCATCCAGGCGAGGATCTTCGCGGCCTGCTCCGCGTCCCGCTCCAGGTCCGCCTCGCGCCAGTTGGCGGGGTCCGCGTCGAATCTACGCACTTCGTCTCCTCACACCCGGGCGGGTCAGGCGCCACCCGGTGTCCGCTCACGGCGACGGCGAGAACCCGTCGATCTCGTCGGCGACCTGCTCGATCCTGCGGCGCACGTACGTCTCGTCCAGCGGTTCCGGCAGGCTGTCCGCGCGGGCCCGCGCCCGCTCGACGATCTCGTACGACCTGCGCCCGGCCGCCTCCTGCGCCGCCCGGGTCGCCGCCATGACCTGCCTCGCCAGCTCACCGGCCGGCAGGCGCATGACCCGAGGGTTGAGCGTGATCGCCTTGAGCCGCCCGCCGCCTCCCGCCATGACGCGCACCATGCCGCCGCCCGCCTCGCCCACGCCCGTGACCTGCGCGATCTCGGCGCGGGCGGAGCCGAGCTCACGCATGACCTCCTCGGTCTGCCGGAGGACCCGTTCGAGGTGTTCGAGGTCGTCGTTCCAAGGGCCCGAGGACGACATCGCACACTCCTTCACCAGACGCCGGGGACGGCACGCCCGGGCAAGATACCAGCCCGCGATCCGCCCGTTAACCTACGCTTCATGGATTCGGAACTTCGGCTGGTCCACGGGTCGCTGGAGACGGCTTCGGCGCACCTGAGAGGTGACGGGACGGACTACGCGGCGGCGCTGCGGCGATTACGGCAGCGTGGCGACGCCGCCTCGTGGGGCGATGACGGCCTGCTGCGCCCGCTGGTCACCGCGTACAGCGAGTGCACCGCGATCGCCCTGGCCGCCTACACCCACATGAGCGACCTGATGGGGTCCACGGGAGACGCGCTGGCGCTGTCGAGCCGGCGGGTGTCGGACGTCAACGAGGCGACCGTCCAGGACATCGGCGACCTGACGGACACGTCATGGGTGTGACCCTGCCGCTCTGGGCGGACGGCGTCCTGGCCCTGGCGGGGATCCCCTTTCCCAACGTCGACGAGGACGAGCTGCGGCTGGACGCGGACGCGTGGCGCACCGTCCTCGCCGGCACCTCGGCGGCCGGCGCCCGCGCGGACGCCACCGTCGCCGGGACCACCAGCCCGGCCGCCTACCAGGGCGATTCCGCGACGGCCCTGACCGGCTACTGGCAGACGACGGGCGGGGGCGGGCACCTCGCCGACGCCGCGGCGGCGGCCAGGTACGCGCCGGTGATCCTCGACGGCGCGGCCGGCGTCATCACCGCCACCAAGGTCGGGGTCATCTCGTACGCGGCGTCGTGCGCGGTCAAGCTCTCGGCCACCATGCTGGCGGGCGGGCCGCTCGCCCTCGGCACCGCCGCGGCCACGGTCCTCGGCACCCGGTACGCCATGGGCAGGATCCTCAAGCAGGCCGGCGAGGGCGGCGCCCGGGTGCTCGCCCCCGGCCTCGCCCGGCGCGTCACCCAGCCGCTGGCGAACATCCTCAGGAACGCCCGCGGCCCGTGGGGCGGCGGCCCTCCTCTCGCCCTGGCCGGCGGCCCCCGCCTGCCCGCCCGCCTGCCCCGCAGGCCCTCCGGGATGGACGGCCCCAAGGGCCCCACCATCGCCCCGATGTCCAAGTGGAAAAGGTCCAACTCGCCCAACAAGACGAACTCGGGTACACACAGGGGCAGCGCCAAGAAACCGTCGAGGACCGACGCGGAGGCGGCCGCGAGGCGGGCGGCGGCCGACGGCGGTCCCCGGGCGCATTTCCGGGGGGTGTGCAACAAAGGGGGCCACTACCACGTGGACTACCTCAACAACAAAGGTGAGATCATGCACACCAGGCACTTCGACTTCGAGGACTGAACATCGTGACCGACTCCCATGACGGCAAGGGCGCGACCGGGCACAACGACCTGCTCCTGGGGGCCGCCGACCTGGGCGCCGCCGTCGAGCGGCACGCCCTGATCCTCACCGAAGCTCCCGAGGACTACAAGCGGGTGACGGCGGCGGTCAACGAACTCCGCGCCTCCGCCCTCGCCTACGCCGCCCTCTGCGCCGACCTCGCCGGATGGGGCAACCCGCTCGGCGACCTGGAGAACGAACCGGCCCCCGGCGAGGAAGAGGAAGAGGAGGATTCCGGCGACACCGAGCACAGCCCGGTGGTGCACCTGGAGGCCCACTACCGGATCCGCGTCCCCGACGTGGAGGCCGCCGAACGCCTCCTGGGCGAGACCTCCTCCGACGACCTGCTGGGCGCCCCCTCGGACGTCGTGGCGCAGCTCTTCATGCGCGACGGCTGGGACCCCTACCAGTACGGCGGCGCCCTCCAGACCGAAGAGGTGTCGTGGACCTGCGGCCCCGACGCCTCGTGACCGCCTGCCGGACGAGGACGCTCCACCTCCAGGATGACAGGTGATCATCCACGCGGCGGACGACGCCGGGCGCACCGCCTCCCTAGCCTGCTCCGTGCGATGGGGCGCATTCGGCCCCCCATGCGGACACAAAGGTGGGAAATGAACACGGGGAAGACGCGTACCAGCCTTGACAACATCGCGGCCCTGGGCGCCGAGCTCGACGAGGGCCAGCTGCTCCAGGTGAGCGGCGGCGCCAAGAGCCAGGTCATCGTGATCCACGGTGGCCACTCGCACACCTCCGGCGACAGCAACTAGCCGGCTGCGGGGGGCGTGGCCTGGTCGCGCCCCCCGACCGCGAACCACGCTGATGATCCTCGTCCTCACCTGCGGCGGAGATGAGCACGCCGAACGAGTCGTGGAGACCCTCGCCGGGGAGGACGTGACCGTCTTCGACCCCGCGCTGTTCCCCGCCGCCGCGACCCTGGAGATCGGCCATCCGGGGGACGGCTCGACCGTCCGGACCCTCACCCACGGCGGACGCCGTCTCGTCCTCGACGAGCTGACCGCGATCTGGTACCGCCGCCCCGGCAACCCGGTGGCCCATCCGTCGACCGTCGCCCGCGAGCACGTCGAGGAGGAGTGCCGCGTCATGGCCGAGAGCCTGTGGGACGCCCTGGGCTGCCTGAAGGTCCCCGCCTCCCGGCCGGTCATCGACCGGGCGGGGCGCAAGCCGTACCAGCTCGAAGTGGCCAGGCGGCTCGGCTTCGACCTGCCCGCGACGCTCGTCACGAACGATCCCGAGTCCTTCCTCGACTTCTACGACCGGCACGAAGGCCGGGTGATCACCAAGCCCGTGCACGGCAACCAGCTCGAAGCGGACGGCGAGCGGTTCGGGCGGTTCGCGGCGCCCGTGACCCCGGCGGACCTCGGCCACGCCGACGCGCTGCGCCTGTGCCCGGTCATCGTCCAGGCGTACGTCCCCAAGCGGGTCGAGGTGCGGGTGACCGTGGTGGGCGGCCAGATCTTCGCGGCGGAGATCCACTCGCAGGTCAGCAACCACACCCGCTACGACTGGCGGCACTACGACCCCGGCGCCACCCCCGTGCTGACGCACGACCTGCCCGCCGACGTCTCCCGGCGCTGCCTGGAGCTGGTCGAGCGGCTCGGGCTGTCCTACGGCGCGATCGACCTGATCCTCACGCCGGACGGCCGCCACGTCTTCCTGGAGATCAACCCCAACGGCCAGTTCCTGTGGATCGAGGACGCCACCGGGCTGCCGATCAGCGCCGCGATCGGCGACCTGCTGAAGAGCGGAGTGGAGCGATGACGTACGGGCCGATGCTCGCCGACGCGGTCGGACTGCTCAGCTCGGGCGCGCCCGGGCGCGGCCTGGAGGAGTTCCGCGCCGCGTACCCGCGCGCCCGGACGCGGCTGGTCGCCCAGCGCGAGGAGTTCGACGGCTCGCTGCACCACGCCCTGCTCATCAAGGACGGCGACGGCGCCACGATCTCGCTGTCCTGGTGCCCCGACCGGGCCCTGCCGTGGCCGTTGCGCGGCGTGCACCGCGCCGGCGAGCACCTGCTGCTCCGGGTCAACGGCGTCGAGACGCCGGTGGCCAGGGCGATCGCCTGCCTCGACTTCATCTGGGACGAGTCCGCGCTGGCCGACCGGCTCATCGCCGACAGCCTCGTACGCGAGGAGCTGGAGGAGACGCGGGAACCGCTGAGCGACGCCGCGCTGCAGGAGGCGATGGACGCCTTCCGGCGCGCGCGCGGCCTGCTGACCGTGGAGGCGACCCGGGCCTGGATGGATCACCACCGCATCTCCCACCAGGAGCTGGAGGAGCTGGTCGCCGTCGAGGCCGCCGTCGCCGCGCTCCGCGCGCGGGTGGCCGAGGGCCGGGTGGAAGGCTGGTTCGCCGAGCACGGCGCGCAGCTCGACGTGGCCCGCGTCGCGCGGGCGGTGTTCGTCACCGAACCGGCCGTGCCCGGCGCCGCCGACTTCCTCCCCACGGTCGAGCGGGCCTTCGCCGACGGCAGCGCCCTTCCCGGCGAGGTCTTCGCCACCCTCCGCCGCGGCGACCTCGAACGGGAGACGGCGGAGCGGATCTTCGGGGCCGCTCCGGGGACGGTCGCCGGGCCGTTCCCCGTGGCGGGCGGGCACCTGCTGGTCAAGGTCCTGGCGGTGGAGCCGGCCGTGCTCGACGCGACCGTACGCGGCCTCGTCGAACGCCGCATCTTCAGCGAATGGATCGAGGAACGCAGGAACGCGGCCAAGATCGAGTGGTTCTGGGGGATCGCGGAACGGACGGCGGGCTGAACCCGCTCGGCCGTGATCACTCAGGACCCGCACCCCCGTGGACGGGGTTCTTCGCCACGCGCTTCTCCGAGACCAGCAGGCGTACCGCACCCTGCCGGTGAGGTTCAGCGGCCCAGACGATCCAGCGATCGCCCACCTCGGCCGACTGCTCTCGGGGGTTCATCGAGAAGCCGTTCCCGTCAGGGGCGGGCTCGATGATCTGGAACGTCACTTCCAGGCCGCGTCTGCGCGTCTCGGCGAGGACCTCGGCGACCGTGCGCCCGTTCGGGTCGTAGCCCTCAAGGGACTCGCCCTTCGCGCCGGCGTCCGCGTTGTTCTGGTACGGCTCGGAAGGCTTGGCCGGGCGGCCCATGTAGATCGTCCCCCTGCCGCTGAAGCCCTTGCTGATGGTGATGGTCAAGGCGCAGCCGGGACGACCGTAGACGCAGCCTTCCGGTTCCAGGCTGCCGCCGATGCGGTCCTTCTCCGTCGTGCCGCTGAAGCCGAGCCGGAAGACCGTGCCGACCGCTGAGGGGGAGGCGGGCCGCAGGTCGAGGGTGACGTCAAGACCCAGCGCCTTGAACGCCTCGGTGTAGCGGGCATGGTCGACGAACGGGTCCTTGATCGTGGCGACGTACTCCTCCCCGCGCAGTTCGACGGCGATGGCGGAGTTGGCGTAGGCGGTGGGAAGGGCGTCCTGACTGATCAGCGTCGGGCCCAGGACGGCCGCGGCGGCGCACCCGGCGGCGGCGAGCAGGCCGGCGAACACGGAACTCCTGCGGCGCCTGCGCCCGGTGGCGGGAACGGCGGCCATGGCGCTCAGGAGACGGTCTTCCTGGGCGGTCAGGGCGTCCGGCGTGGGCGGTGGCACTTCGGAGCGAAAGTGTTCGAGCTCGGTCATCTCATTCATGGACGGGTTCCTCGCTGACGATGGTCATGGGATTGACTCCTCCGAGCTCTTTGCGCAGCTTCCCGCGCGCCCGGTTGATGCGCGAACGCACGGTTCCGAGGCGTACGTCCAGCGCTTCCGCGACCTCCGGATAGGTGAGGCCGGCCCAGGCGACGAGAAGCAGCGCGTCACGGTGGCCTTTGGGCAACGTCGCCAGCGCCCCCGCCAGGCGGTGGCGGGCGGCCTCGGAGCTGACACGATCGTCGCTGCGGTCCGTGAAGGGAGCCGTCACCGGGTCGGTGCCTGTCCGTTCCAGGACGCGCAGCTGGTGCAACTCCGTACGCCGGTGGCGGCCGATCAGATTGGTGGCGATGCCGTACAGCCATGGGCGAGCGTTCGGACGACTCCGGTCGTAGAGTCCCCGCTGCTGAAATGCCGTCAGGAACGTCTCCGCCACCACGTCGTCAGCGGCGTTCACCCCGAGCCTTCTGGTGACGTACCGGGTGATGTCGGACGCATGCCGGCGGAAGACCACGGCGAAGGCTTCTGGTTCGCGCAAGGAGCGTTCGATATGGGAGGCGTCATCGCCCCCCGCCCGGCTCATGTCGCTCATATGTGGCCTTTCGGCGAAAGATTAGGACAACAGATGTTGCCCAGCCGAAGGCATGCGGTTCCCGAGTTTCCTCGACGGCGACGCCGATGCGGCCTCCGGCCGTTTCCCGGCCGAGGATCCGGCCGGGTTGCTCGGGCCGCGCGTCAACGGGTCAGCGCGTCGGAGTGACAGGCACGGGTGCCGACGCCGGGGCGGCGGCCAGGCGGGCGCCGGTCACGATGAGCGCCGCGCCGGCGACCAGCAGGATCGCCGTGGCGGTGAAGAGCCCGGCCGTCAGGCCGCGCAGCCAGGGGAGGGTGGCGGCCACCCTCAGGTCGGCTGCCACTGCCGGCGTGCCGTCGGCGTTCATGACGACGACGGTCCACTCGCCGGGCCGGACGTCCCAGGTCAAGCTGCTGCTGCCGGTGGCCGCCCAGAAGGTCTGGGACGCGGGTGGAGCCGGCGCGGCCGTTCCCGGACGACGGTCGTAGGCGGCGCCGGTGGCGCCCGGGATGACCTGTTCGTGGGTGACGTCGCCCAGATAGGCGGTGACGTCGTCCTCGCGGGCGATGCCGAGGAAGAGCGGGGTGCGGGTGCCGGACGCGCTGATGCGCACGTGCCCCACGCCGTCGCGCAGGAAGGACACGTCCTGCCCGGCGATGGCGATCTGCTCGCTGGTGAGAGCGTAGGTGGAGGTGGACATCCGCTGCGGGCCGGTGCCGATGAAGCCGTCGGCGTCGCGACCCTGCCCGAGCAGGGCGGCACCGGTGCCGGTGGCCGCGGCGGCCAGCCCGCCGAAGGCGAGGACGGCGCCGACGGTGAGGGCCACGATGGAGGCGGGGCCGTGCCGGGCGGGGGTGTGCGCCGAAGCGGGCGGGGGTTCGAGGCGCGGCAGCTCGTGACCACCCTGTTCCAGCCGGAACGGCGGGTAGACGTCGGTCATGAGCGTGGCGTACGCCGCGACTCTGATCGCCCACCGGTTCATGCCCAGCACGAGATCGTGGACGCCGTGGGGGTAGCGGCCGGTGAACAGCAGGGAGAGCGCCGCGATGAGGACCAGCAGGCCGATGAGGCCGCCCCAGTCGAGGGTGTAGAACACGCCGCCGCCGTCGGGCAGGGCGCTGTTCCAGGAGATGATGCTGCCGCTGGTGAACAGGCCCACGACGAGGTAGTGGGGGAGGGCCAGCAGCCACCATTTGACCAGGACGAGGCCGCGCGAGAGCCGTTCCGGGTAGTCGATCTCCAGGGTGGCCGGGTAGTCCGGGGCGGCGCCGAGCGTGAAGGGCGGATAGCGATCGGTGCCCAGAGCGCCATAGGTGTAGTAGGCCACCCGCCAGGTCCAGCGCAATACGCCCAGGTTGAAGTCGAACAGCGCGCGCGGGTAACGCCCGGTGAACAGGATCGCGAAGAACGCGACGACGGTGAGAACGCCGAAGGCGATCCACAACAGGCTCAGCACGATGTAATGCGGGATCGCCAGGAACCATTTCACGATCCAGAGGCCACGGTTCAGCGGCTCCTCGAGCCGAGCCTCGACCCGCACCGGATAAGTACTCATGCGACCAGCGCACCACCTTTCGCCGGTGCTGCCTGTGGGCGAAAGTCCTCACTACCGCGCTGATGGGCCCAGGCGTGCCCCCGGGGCTGTTGTTCCCACTGCCTGTGGGATAGGACTGATAGTCGCCGAATAGCCATCACCGCAACCATGCCGGGAAGGGAACGTTGCTGATGACCGCAGTTTCGAATGAGCAGGTCCGCAAGGCCGTCGATGAGGAAATGCTGCGGAGGCTGGCCTCTCCGGACGACAAAGAGGTCGAACAGCTGGACGCCTGGTGGCGGGCCGGCAATTACCTCACGGTCGGGCAGATCTATCTCCAGGGCAATCCCTTGCTGCGCGAGCCGCTGGCCTCGGAGCACATCAAGCCGCGGCTGCTGGGCCACTGGGGCACCAGCCCGGGACTGTCGCTGATCTACGCGCACGTCTCCCGCCTCATCCGGCAGACCGGACAGCAGGCGATCTATCTCGCCGGCCCCGGGCACGGCGGGCCCGCGCTGGTGGCCGCCGGATACCTGGAGGGCACCTACAGCGAGATCTACCCGCACGTCAGCCAGGACGAGGCCGGGATGCTGCGGCTGTTCCGGCAGTTCTCCAGCCCGGGAGGCATCCCCAGCCACGTCTCGGTGACCACCCCGGGCTCCATCCATGAGGGTGGCGAGCTGGGATACGTGCTGGTGCACGCCTTCGGCGCCGTCATGGACAACCCCGACCTGCTGGCGGTCGCGGTGGTGGGCGACGGCGAGGCCGAGACCGGGCCGCTGGAGGGGTCGTGGAAGGGCGTGTCGTTCCTCAACCCCGAGCGCGACGGCGCCGTGCTGCCGATCCTGCACCTCAACGGCGCCAAGATCGCCGGCCCGACGGTCCTGTCCCGCAAGGACCCGGCCGAGGTACGCCGGCTGCTGGAGGGCCACGGCTACGAGGTGCTGGAGGTGGAGGGCTCGGACCTGCCGGGCATGCACCACCGCTTCGCGGCGACGCTGGCCGAGGCATGGGGCAGGATCCGCGCCATCCAGCACCTGGCCCGCACCGGCGAGTGGGACGGAAGCCGGCCCCGGTGGCCGCTGATCGTGCTGCGCTCGCCCAAGGGGTGGACAGGGCCGGAGCAGGTCGACGGCGTGCAGATGACGGGCACGTGGCGCTCGCACCAGGTGCCGCTGTCCGGGGTGCGCGACAACCCGGAGCACCTGGCGATCCTGGAGAGCTGGCTGCGCTCGTACCGGCCCGAGGAGCTGTTCGACTCCACCGGCGCGCCCACCGAGCTGGTACGCGGCCTGGCACCGGAGGGCGACCTGCGGATGAGCGCCAGCCCGCACGCCAACGGCGGCCTGCTCACCCGGGATCTGGTCCTGCCCGACTTCCGCGACTACGCCGTCGAGGTGCCGCAACCGGCGAGGACGCGCGCCGAGTCGACCCGCCGGCTCGGCGAGCTGCTGCGCGACGTCTACCGCGACAACCCCGACAGCTTCCGGCTGTTCTGCCCGGACGAGACCAACAGCAACCGGCTCGGCGCCGTGTTCGAGGTCTCCGACCGCGCCTTCGCCGAGCGCGTCACCGCCGACGACGTGGCGATCAGCCGCGACGGCCGGGTCATGGAGGTGCTGTCGGAGCACAACTGCCACGGCTGGCTGGAGGGCTACACGCTGACCGGCCGGCACGGCATGTTCGCCACCTACGAGGCGTTCGCGATGGTCAGCGCCTCCCAGACGGTGCAGCACGGCAAGTGGCTGCAGGAGGCGAGCCGGCTGCCCTGGCGGGCCAAGGTGCCCAGCCTCAACGTGCTGCTCACCTCGACCGCCTGGCGCAACGACCACAACGGCTTCTCCCACCAGGGGCCCGGGCTGATCCAGGTCGTGCTGACCCAGCGGGGCGACGTCGCCCGCGTCTACCTCCCGCCGGACGCCAACTGCCTGCTGTCCGTGGCCGACCACTGCCTGCGGTCGCGGTCGTACATCAACCTCATCGTCATCGACAAGCAGCCGCAACTGCAGTGGCTCAGCATCGACCAGGCCGTCGAGCACTGCGCCCGCGGCGCCGGCATCTGGGACTGGGCCGGCACCGACGACGGCACCGGCGACCCCGACATCGTGCTGGCCTGCGCCGGCGACGTGGTGACCATGGAGACGGTCGCGGCCGCGCAGATCCTCAAGGAGCGGCTGCCCGGCCTCAGGGCCCGCGTGGTCAACGTCGTGGACCTGATGACGCTGATGCGGCCCAAGGACCACCCGCACGGCATGAGCGGCACCCTGTTCACCGAGCTGTTCACCGACACCGTCGACGTCGTGTTCGCCTTCCACGGCTACCCCGGCGCCGTCCACCAGCTCGTGCACGGCCGCCCGGACGCCGACCGGTTCAGGGTGCGCGGCTTCATCGAGGAGGGCACCACCACCACGCCCTTCGACATGACCGTGCGCAACCGCGCCTCCCGCTACCACCTGGTCATGGACGCCATCAACAACGCCAAGCGGCTGCCGCGCGGCGCCAGCGACCTGATGGCCTGGTGCGAGCGCAAACTCGCCGAGCACCAGGCGTACGTCGTCGAGCACCTCGAGGACATGCCCGAGGTCCGCGACTGGTCGCTGGGCGACTGGGCGCAGCAGGGCTGACCGGACACTGGCGATGACCAAGGTCCTTCGGCATCAGGCCGTACGGCACTCAGCGCCGGCGGCCGCAACCGATGTGATGGAGGTGCGACAAGGACACCCGAGAAAACGGAAAGGGAGGCCCGCCATGGCCACCACCATCAACAAGCCTGTGATGCACGTCGGCGTGGGCAAGGCGGAGCGCAAGACCGCGGTCGACTACGTCTGGGCCGTCGCCCGGATCTCGCTCGGCTGGGTCTTCCTCTGGGCCTTCCTGGACAAGACCTTCGGCTGGGGCTTCGCCACCCCGGCGGCCAAGGCCTGGATCAACGGCGGCAGCCCGACGACCGGCTTCCTCAAGGGCACCGGCGAGAACGCCCTCGGCGGCTTCTTCGGCGCGCTGGCCGGACAGGTCTGGGTGGACTGGCTGTTCATGGCCGGTCTGGCCGGCGTCGGCCTGGCGCTCATGCTCGGCGTCGGCACCCGGATCGCGGCCGGCGCGGGCACGGCGATGCTGCTGATGATGTGGGCGGCCCAGCTGCCCCTGACCACCAACCCCTTCATGGACGACCACATCATCTACTCGATCGTCCTCATCGGCCTGGCCCTCGCCGGCGCCGGAACCACGCTCGGACTCGGCAACCTGGCCATCGTCCGCCGCACGCCGTGGCTCAAGTAGCCACCCTGATCACCCGCCCGCCCTGCCCCCAGGGCGGGCGGGTTTTCGTTTCCGGACGCGCGCAGGCGGCTCGACCTTCTCTACACGTAGGGATGGAGATGCTCGGTCGAGCCGACCAGCGCGGTGCGCGTGTAGGCCGCAGGGGAGAAGTGGACGCCAGTGGCTCGCTCCGCGAGGGCCAGTGCCGCGGAGGTGGGATCGCCGGCGAATCCCGGTTCGTCGCCGCCGAGGTGCAGCCCAAGGTCCGTGACGTCGGACTCAAGGCGATCGGGCTCGGCGCCCTCTCGCCAGTGATAGCCGTACAGGCTGAAGGCCGTGATCAAGTCGCCGTTCACGTGAAGTCCGAAGTCGGCCCCCTTGATCGTCACGCGGACGGCGGCGGCGGCCGAGCCCTCGGAGAGGAGCCCGGCACTGTCGTGGACGACGGCACCCCATCCGTACTCGACCAGGACGGTTCCGCCTCTGGCGCGGTATGCCGCGACACCGAACCCCTCCCCTTCCAGAGGGCTGCCCGGGACCACGTTCACCCGTCGCAGAGCCTCGTCAGGAGGCACGTCCCGCACGAAGCAGACACAGAGCCAGGTGTCGCCCACGCCGTCCGTGAACTCCTGGTAGAGCCACTCATAAGTGGCTGCCGTCGCCTTGGCCATGGCCGTCATGCGTCTCCTGAGGATGGACGATCGAGGCGATCGTCCCAGAGCAGTCCGACAGATTCGCCCCCAGCCACCTACGTGACGGATGGCCATCATCCCGGAGCTGGAGCGCCCGCCCCTGCCGCAGACATGGCTTTCCACGGCGCTGAGGGCCTAACCGCTCAACGAGAGGCGGTCCGATGACACAAGAAACCACGTCACGCCAAGCGATCGGCCTACGGGTGCACCGCCGGCTGATGATCGTCGGGGCACTCCTCACCGCCGCCGCCCTTCTCCTGTTGTCCCTGCTCCCTGGCGCGCCTTCCGACGCCGCTGCCATGACGGCATGGGTGGAACGCGGTCACTCGCTCCTGTCCTGGAGCGACGAACTGCTGTTCTTCGCGGTCATCTGCTGGGGAGCCGGCGCCCGCAGCCTCTTCGGCACGCGCAACGCCGAACGGTCGGCCCGGATCAACGTGGGCGTGACCGCTCTGACGACCGCCCTCGTCGCCCTCGTCGTCCTCCTGCTCGCGATGGGGCGTCTGGTCTACCCGGTGTTCGAGATCCGCCTGTCAGCCGAGGTTCTGGCCCTGGCCGTCAGCTCGGCGTTCGGCGCCCTGCATCTGGCGTTCCTGGGTTTCGCCGTTGCCGCGGTCACGCTCACCTGGTCGACCCGCGCCGGACTGATCGGACGAGCCGCCGGCATCTTCGCCGCAGCCGCATTCATCGCCGGCTCTTTCCCCTGGCTGACACCGAACTGGTGGAACTCGTTGGCCGCGATACTGGTCGCCGCGTGGGGCATGCTCCTGGCCCTTACCACCGCAACCCGCCCCGCGAATCCCGGCGACGCGAAGAGAAGCCATTCGAGCGTCGCGCGACAGTGCCGGCGGGTGAGGCCAGAACTGCACACGCCACTCCTCGACTCCTCGTGGCGGAGCATCTTCGTCCGGCCAGCTCCAGCCGGTTCCCGGGCGACGACTGGCCCTGATCGCCCAATCGCCGGCCTTCTTGCGCAGATTCATCGGGACAGGCGGCGGGCCACTGCCGAACAGCTCGCTCAGGTAGACGAGACCCGAGCTGGAGTAGAAAGATGTGATCTTACTTCTCTCCCAGGAGCCGGAAATGCCGGGAGGGAGACCGTCCCACAGTTCCAGGGTCACCGGGGTTTCGTGCCACGGGGCACTGCTCAGGAAAACCGCCCAGTTCAGGGTCGCTTCGAACCAGGAGTCAGGGGCGAGACGTGCTGAGATCTCCTCCAGCCGAGGCCAGCCGGGCGGCTCGTCCAACGTGCCTTCCTGATCTCTCAGCAAGAAAGCGCTTCTCTCCACGGTGACGACCTCGTGGACGCGATCAACGAGTTGCGACATTCATTCTCCGTACGTCCGGATCGGCGACCGATCCTCGGGGAGCTCGGAATGAACCGATCACGCCTTGCCGTGCATCCGGCGGGCGGCGACCAAGGAGGCCCCGACGAGAGCGGTGAGCACGCCCCAGTACAGAAAGCCGCGGACCCCGGTCACCAGCAGATTCTCGGCCAGGTAGACCAGGCCGGGAACCAGGTAGACGGCGGCTGCCAGCGCCCATCGGCCGTCCCTGGCGGCCACCGTGGCGGCCAGCACCAGCAGCAGGGCCGTCATCTCGACGCCGGCCCGCGAGACGACCCGGACGGGGTCGTACATCGGCATCTCCGTGAGCTGCAGCGCCCAGCCGGCCAGCGGGACGAGCAGCCACCGCGACGACCGGGCAGGCATCGTCGCGCCCCACCATCGAGCCTTCCCGGACGTGCGGCCCGCCCCTCTCCGCCGGACGGCGAGCACCACTGACGCACCCGCGACCACCCAGTAGGGCGCGACCGGCGCGAGATCCCCGTACACCGGTCCGAGGCCGAGCACCGGGACTACGGGCCAGCTTGTCCACAGCGCGGCGACCGCCGCCAGAGGAGCCGCGACACGCATCCATCCCCGTACGAGCGCCACCATCAGGATGATCCCGAGCGCGGTCCACATCTTGTAGGTGACGTACGGCAGGACGGGAAGCTGAGCGAAGGTGACGGCCGTCACGACCAGCGCGCCGAGGTGCAGCCCATCGGCCCACGGCGGCACGCCGGACGCGCGGGTGGCCCGGACGCGGGCGGTGAAGCCGCCGGCGAGGAGATGCAGCGTCTCGCGGAGCGACGGCCGGCGGGCCCCGGGCCGGGCCGCCTCCATCAGGGTGCCGATCAGTTCCTCGCCGTGCTCGGCGCGGTACTCCTTGGGGTAGGCGCGCAGGAGGCGGCGGTACCGCAGTTCGAGAACGTGGCTCATGCGCTCGTCACCCCGCCCGGCCGCAGGACGAGTGCGGCGGCGCGCTGCAACCGGGCCGCGTGAGCACGGACGGCCCGCACGCCGTCGTCGGTGATCCGGTAGTAGCGCCGAGGACGCCCGTTGACGGTCTCCTCGCGGTCCAGCCGCACCCAGCCGGTCTCGGAGAGCCGGTCGAGCGCGCCGTACAGGGTGCCGACAGCGAGGTCGACCTCGCCGAGTGACTGGGTTCGGACCTGTTTGATGATCCCGTATCCGTGAAGCGGTTCCGCTGTCAGGGCGACGAGGATGAAGTACGTCGCCTCCGTCATGCCGGCCATGGCTCCCGACCATATATCGACCGTCGAAGTATGGGGAAGAGGTGACCTCAGATCCAGGAGTACTCCTTGTCCGTCACCGCGGGCAGTTCGACGGCGCCCGGCCTCGCAGCAGGACCGGCCAGCCGAGCAAGCGCCGCCCCGACGGGAGGGAACAACGGCAGATCAGCTGCCTGCCGGTAGTCGATCCACTGCACGTGCCCAACCTCGTGACCGCCCGCGGCCATCTCATCGAGCTCATGCGTGGCGAGAGCGCGGCGAACCTCCGGGCTGACGTGAAGGCGATAGATCAGGTGCAGCTTGCGGGGCGAAGGCGTGCTTCCCGGCCGCGACACCCGGGCGTCCATCAGCCACAGCAGTTCCGGCTCCGTTCCCGACCCCGGAGCGAGGGCGAGCTCCTCCTCCAGCTCCCGGGCGAGGGCGGCGTCGAGCGGTTCACCTTCGCACACGTTCCCACCGATCGTGGTGAACAAGCAGATGCCATCGGGGCGGTCCCTGCGCAGCAGCGCCACCTCGTCGCCGCAGAACACCAGGGCGCTGACACGGATCTTGATCCTGCCGAACGGGACCTCGGCCGCCCCGTCCTGACCGCCGGCAGCACCGCCGGGCGCGCCCCGCCTGCCCTCGGCCCGAGCCTGCGCGGCCCGCACCCACACCCGCAGCGTCTCGCGGCCCACTCCCAGATCCCGCGCGATCGCCGTGATCGACCGGCCCGGCTCGGACAGCGCCAACGCCACCGCGTCGGCCTTGAACTCGGGCGGGTAATTCGTCATCACCATCAGGGATATCCCTTCTGCTGCATACCATGTGCTCGAAAGCGTCCCCGGCCCGGACCGACCTCGGCGGCATCGTCGAGTTCGAACGCCACGTGTCGTAGCGAACTGGTGTTGTCGTTGTCCCCGGACTCGGGCCCTTTGGGGGAGTGGCACTTTCGCGGTAGAGCTTCGCACCGTCCGATGCCGGCCCACACCAGGCCGTACTTCCGGAGACAGCGGCTGAGATCAATGGCGAAGCGCGGTACGACCTGATCACACCTGGTACTCCAGTGACACTTGGCGATCTTGAGGCGTTCGGGTCACATGGCGACGGCCACCGCAGCCGGATCGGCCGCATCGAACCACGTCGTGCGGCGAGTGCGTACGTGCGCGGACTGCTGACCAACCTCGACCGCAAGAGCTGCTGGAACCTGGCCGCCCGCTGGGACGCCGACGCCGACGCCGACAGATGAACCTGGCGTGATACCCCCGTTCAGGGGTGGGGAGCGTGGTCTTCGAGTTCGGGGGACGTGATCGGGCCGATGCGGTGAGCGGTGCGGGCGAGGTCCTGGATGAGGTCGGACTGCGGGGTCGTGCGCCAGATCAGCGCCCATCGTGCGGGTGGTGCGTCGTGGATGGGCACGTAGGCGATGTCGGGACGGGGGAAGTAGCGGGCGGCGTGGGCGTGGACGGGTGAGACGGCTTCGCCGTTGGAGAGCAGGGGGAGCATCTCCGCGGAGTTGTCGACGACGGGACCGGCGGGGATCGGTCGTCCGTTCGGGGTGCGCCGGGGGACCAGTGCCTCGCGCCAGTAGTCGGGTCGTGCGCCGCCCATGACGACCTCGTCGGCCAGATCCTCGTAGGAGATCGATGCGCGTGCCGCGAGCCGGTGGCTGACGCCGACGGCCAGGACCACCGGTTCGATGTAGACGACCGGGCCGACGGTGAGGTCGGCCTCCTGGACGGGCAGCCAGGCGATCTGCACGTCGACGGCGCCGGCCCGCAGAGGCCCGAAGGGGTCGTTGAATCCGACGTGGCGGATGTTCAGGTCGCAGGTGGGGTGGCGGGCCTCGAAGGCGTCCAGCAGGGGGCGCAGGTCCTGATGGTTGGCGTTGATCATGCCGATGCGCAGGACCTGCCGCTTTCCCCGGGCGGCGCGGGTGGCGCGGTCGATGCCTTCGCACAGGCCCCGGTACATGGGCTGGAGGTCCTCGAAGAGTCGGCGGCCGATCGGTGTCAGCCGTACGTTGCGGCTGTCGCGGTCGAACAGCGCGGCGCCGATCCGGCGTTCCTGCTTCTTGATCGCTTGGCTTACCCGTGAGGGTGTCACGTGCAGGCGTTCGGCGGTACGGCCGAAGTGCAGTTCCTCGGCCAGTGTCAGAAAGATCTCGATGTCGCGTAGTTCCATTCCGCCTCCCGACCGTGAACCTATCGCTTAACGATCCGTGGCCGTAATCGCCGTTGTTCATCTCGACGGCTCGCCCGAGACTGGGTGGCGCACCTGTTGCCAAGGGGGCTGACGCGCGCGGGCGTGATTACCCAGTTTGTCCAGGAGATTCGATGTCTACCGTTCTCATCGTCGTCACCGTTCTTACCTCCGCCTGGGTCGGCTTCTCGGGCTTCTCGCTGCTGCGCCGGGCCCCGGTCGTGGCCACCTTGTCCCTGGCCAGGCCCGACCTTCATGGCAGCAGGCGGCGCTGAGCCGAACGCACCAGGACCAGTGACCCTGACCGACACAGCCCGTCATCGCGCGGCCGTGAGCGTCACGTCCAGAAGTATCGGAAGATCCGAGAGATCTCCTCAAGCGCCGCACAGCCAGTACGGCCAGTACGGCCGCCCCGCCGCGCACCGGCTGACCTTGTCGTCCGACTTTCTCCAGAAAGGAACACCTCTTGACGCCCGACCCGACGACCGTGCACCCGTTGCCCGCCCATGAGCGGGTGGTCCTCCTCAAGCCGCTGGTCAGCTCGCCGACGATCACGGTGGGCGAGTACACCTACTACGACGACCCCGACGACGCGACCGGCTTCGAGCAGCACAACGTGCTGTACGCCTACGGGCCCGAACGGCTGATCATCGGCAAGTACTGCGCGATCGCCTCCGGCACCCGCTTCCTGATGGCCGGCGCCGACCACCCGACGATGGGCGTGTCCACCTTCCCGTTCACCATGTTCGGCGGCGAGTGGACCGAACGCACCCTCGACCTCGTCACCGGCATGCCCAGCCGGGGCGACACCGTGGTCGGCAACGACGTGTGGTTCGGCTACCAGGCGACCGTCATGCCCGGCGTGACCATCGGTGACGGTGCGATCATCGCGGCCGGGGCCGTGGTCACCGCCGACGTCCCGCCGTACACGATCGTCGGCGGGAACCCGGCCAGGCCCATCCGCCGCCGCTTCGCCGACGCCGACGTCGAACGGCTCCTGCGGGCCGCCTGGTGGGACTGGCCCGCCGACCTGGTGACCGAGCACGCACGTACGATCATGGCCGGCACCCCGGACGACATCGCCCGCATCGCCGCCGAACACGGGCTGGAGAAGAGCCGTTGACCCACATGACCACTGAAGGGTGGGCCGTACTGGATCACATCAGGACCGGCGGTGCCTCTGGGACAACCCCAGACACCGGGGCCCTCACTCGCATCGCCCCCCGGCACCGCATTGCTGAAAGGATCTCGTGACAACCATCGACGCAGCCGCAGAATTCGACCGCCAGGTCCACAACCTGATCGAACGGGACTATCCGGCGATGGCGGGCCTGACGCCCGAGCAGTTCCAGTCCCTGGCCGAACCCCTGCGCGACCTCGCCGCCACGACCGGAAGCCTCGCCTGCGAGTCCGGCGCCGGCCGGCTTCCGTTCGTGCTCGTGGTCACCCGTCAGGTCGTGCCGATCGAGCAGACGATGCCGCGCACCACCCTGCACGGAAAGCCCAAACCGGGCTTCGTCGACCACTCCTTCGAACCTGGCTCCCTGGAACGATTCGTCGCCATCCCGGAGACCGGGCTTCCGGAGCAGCAGGTATACCTCCTGACGGACATCGAACGCGGTGAGGAGTTCTGCGGGGCCGTGCCCCAGGACGCCATGAACACCATCGCCGCCCGGGGGCGCACGCTGCTCACCATCGAGGAGGGCATCGCGGTGATCACCCAGTTCCCGGAGATCCTGGTCAAGAACAAGTGCTTCTCCCTCGGCGGCTCCCGCTCCGGCGACCGCCGCGTCCCGGCCCTGTGGATCAGCCAGAACGCCCCCAAACTCGGCTGGTGCTGGGAACGCAACCCGCACACCTGGCTCGGCATGGCCTCCGCCGGCGGCCGTCGCGCGACCGCATAGCCGACGACCATGCCCCGGAACTCGACCAGGCCGACGATCAGCAGGGGCAGGGCCAACGGCTGCGTGGACCGTTCGAGCAAGCCCTGCGCGATCACCCCAGGCACGCTCGTGCCGATCACCCGCAGCCGCTTCACCGGTAAGGAGATCTCTTCTATGTTGATCGATGGTTCACCGTACGGCATCACCTGCGGCCCCGACGGCGCGCTCTGGTTCACTCTCGTGCACCAAGGCCGGATCGGACAGGTCGTGCCAGGTGACGAGCCCACATTCTTCTCCCTCGACCCGGCCGACGGCCAGCCCACGGTCATCACCCCGGGGCCGGACGGCACCCTGTGGTTCACCGAGTTCACCGGCGGCCGGATCGGGCGCATCACCACGGACGGCGCCCTCACCGCGTTCCAGGCGGCCTCGCCGTACGGCATCGCCACAGGCAGCGACGGAGCCATGTGGTTCACCCAACTACAGGACGACCGGATCGGACGGATCACCCCGGACGGGCAGCTGTCCACGTACCCGCTGCCCAGCGCGGGCGCGATGCCTTCGGCGATCGCGGCGGGGCCGGATGGCGGACTGTGGTTCACCCTCAACCAGGGCAATGCGATCGGCCGCATCACCACTGGCGGCGAAGTGTCAACGTACCCGCTGCCCACACCGGGCGCGGCACCGGTCGGCATCTGCGCGGGACCGGACGACGCACTGTGGTTCGTGGAGATCGGCGCAGGACAGGTCGGCCGGATCAGCACCTCGGGCGCGATCACCGAATTCCCGCTGCCCGACCGCGCTGCCCGGCCACACGCCATCGTGGCGGGGCCGGATCACGCGCTCTGGCTCACCGAGTGGGGCACGGGACAGCTGGCCCGCATCACAACCGACGGAAAGATCACGGAGTTCCCGCTGGAGGGCGCAGAACCCCATGGGCTCACCGTCGGCCCGGACGGAGCAATCTGGGTCGCGATGGAGTCCGGCGCCCTGGCACGGCACAGCCTGCACCCAGGCGAGCTGTAGTCACACCTGTCTACCTGACCTTGGCAGAGAGAGCGGCCGAACGCCGGCGTTGACCTGTTGCCACCCGGCGCGTGCGCATCCTCGGCGCGACCGCCCACCCGACCGGCGCCTGGACGGCCCAGCACGTTCGAGCGCTGAAGTCTCCATCAAACCCGGGGGCGGTTCAGCCGGTTCCTCATCTCTGACGGCCGCTTGCGCTTACAGGAGGCCGCGTTCCATCGCCACGACGACGGCCGCAGCCCTGGTTTCGACGCCGAGCTTGGCGAAGACGTGCTTGAGATGGGTTTTGACGGTGGTCTCGCTGATCAGCAGGGTCCGGGCGATCTCCTTGTTGGCCGCACCTCGCGCCACCAGCCGTAACACCTCCAGTTCGCGCGGGCTCGGCAGCTGGGCCGCGGGCCTGCTGATGAGCGCGGAGGCAACCGACGGCGCCAGGACGGCGCCGCCCGCCGCGGCCGTACGGACCGCCCGGTGCAATTCCTCGCGGGGCGCGTCCTTCAGCAGGTAGCCCGCCACCCCGGCCGCCATGGCCCGGGTCACATCGGCGTCGGTGTCATAGGTGGTCAGCACGATCACCTTGATCTGCGGGTGGTCCGTGCGCAGCCGCTCGATCGTGCCGATGCCGTCCAGGCCGGGCATGCGCAGGTCCATGAGCGCGACGTGCGGTCGCGCCCGCCGGGCCATGGCCAGAGCCTGGAACCCGTCGGCTGCCTCGGCGACCACCTCGATGTCGCCGACATGATCGAACATGCCGCGCAGCCCGTCGCGGACCACCGGATGGTCATCGACGATCATCAACCTGAGGGAATGCGCAGGCACAGTGCGGTCCCCTCTCCCGGCGCCGACTCCACCGTCAGCGTGCCGCCCACGCCGCGTGCACGTTCCCCCATGGCCGCCAGCCCGTAACCGGAACCGCGCGCCCTCGGATCGAAGCCTGTGCCGTCGTCGAACACGTCCAGTGTCACCTCATCGTCCACGTAGGTCAGCGTGATGGCCACCCGGCCCGCCTGGGCGTGCTTGGCCACGTTGGACAGCCCTTCCTGCGCCGCACGCAGCAGCGTGGCGCTCACCTCCCCGGCCAGCGGCCGAGGGGTGCCGTCCACCGTCACGGTCGCGCTCACCTCGCAGGCGTGCGCCCACCGCTGGGCGACCTGCGCCAGCGCCTCCTCGAGACGCGCCTCCTGCAAGGGGCCAGGCCGCAGCGCGTCCACCGAGCGCCGGGCTTCCCGGAGGTTGTCGCGGGCCAGTTCCTTGGCCAGCGCGATTCTCCTGCGCACGGAGGGCAGGTCAGGAGCGCCCTGTCCGGGCATGGCCTGCTCGGCGGCCTCCAGTTGGGTGATGATCCCGCTCAGCCCTTGGGCGAGGGTGTCGTGGATCTCCCTGGCCAGCCTCGCCCGTTCCTCCAGCACCCCGACCGTCTTGTTGTGCACGCTTTGCCGCATGATGTAGGTCACGAACAGGCCGATCGCCACCACCAGGCCGCAGCTGCCGGCAAGCCGCCACAGCGCGCCGGGGTCGTCCAGGTAGCCCCTTGCAGCGAAGGTGCACAAGATCGTCGCTACCGCGCCGGCGTAGGACCAGGGAGTGAGCAGCATCACGTACGCCTGGGGCATCAGTCCGAAGATGACCACATCGAAGGAGCGGTCGGTGAGCACCAGCGCGACGTAGAGAGCGCACAGCACGGCCAAGTGGAGCGCCATGGGGTGGAGCCGGCCGAGCAGGTGCGGCCGGCGGACGACGAAGAACCCGTGCCAGCCGGCCATCAGCGCCGCCACCGCCAAAGACACCGGGGCCGGGCCGGCGCGCTCGCCGATCGACAAGATCAGCCCCAGCGCCAGGCAGGCGTAGAAGAGCAAGTGGAAGGCGTGCAACCAGCGCGCCTCCCAGACGTTCACCTCGTCACTCCCATCGAAACAACGCCGTGGCCAGGGCCGTGCCCGCGACGATCATCCCCGACAGGATCAGCATCGGGAAGAACGCGGCGGTCCCGGCCCACGCACTGGTCAGCGCGTCCACACCCGGGGTCAAAGGCAGGAAGTCGCCGATCTGGCGCAGCGAGTCGGGCAGCGCCTTGCGGGGGACGGCCGCACCAGCCAGAAAGATCATCGGGAACATGGCCAGCATGCCGATCAGTCCGGCGCCCCTGGTGTTGCGCATGATCGCGGCGATCACGAAGCCGAGCGCGCAGACCATCACTGAACACAGCACGAACGCGACGGCCAGCGCCGGCACATTCGCCGGCGCTTTTGCGCCGAAGACCACGATCGCGGCGGCCACGAGAAGCGTCGAGCCGGCCAAGGCGGCGGTGACCTGCGCCACGAGCTGGGCGCCCAGCAGCAGCAGGGGGGAGACCGGCGTGGTCGCCAGCCGCTTGAGCACCTTGCGCTCGCGGTAGGCGGTCACGATGCCGGGCAGCGCTCCCATGCCACCGATGGCCGCGATCATCGCGATGTAGCCGGGGACCGAGGCGCTCTCGCCGCGCTTGAGCACCAGCAGCATGAGAGGGAAGGCCATCATGAAGAACAGTGAGGCGGGGTCGCGCGACAGCAGCCTCAGCTCGGTGGCCGTCAAGGCCGTGAACGCCTTCATCGGGTGGCTCCTTCCAGGGCGAAGTACGCCCCTTCCAGGGAAGCGGTACCGGTTCGGGTGATGATCTCGTCCGGCGTGCCCATGGCCTTGACCCGGCCGCGGGCGAAGACGGCCACCTTGTCACACAAGGCCTCGGTCTCGTCGAAGTAGTGGCTGACCAGCACCACGGTGGTGCCGGAGCGCTTGAGGTCGCCGACCAGCCGCCAGGTCTCCCGGCGAGCCACCGGGTCCAAACCCGTGGTCAGCTCGTCCAGCACGACCACCTCGGGGTTCCCGACCAGGGCCAGGGCGAGCATGAGCCGCTGCTTCTGCCCGCCGGACAGGTCGCCGTAGGCCCTGCGGGCCAGCGGGACCAGGCTCCAGCGCTCCATCACCTGCCGCCAGTCGGCCGGACGGTGATAGAAGGAGGCGAACAGCCGAAGCGCCTCGGTCACCTTGATCCGATCCGGCAGCGCGCTCTCCTGCAGTTGCGCCCCGACCCGCTGGGCCAGGGCCCGCCGCTCGCGGGCCGGGTCTTGACCCAGCACCCGGACCGTGCCCCCGTCGGGCCGCTTCAGCCCGAGCAGGCACTCCACTGTCGTGGTCTTGCCGGCGCCGTTGTGGCCGACGATGCCGAAGGTCTGCCCAGCGTGGACAGTGAACGTCGCACCCTCCACGGCGTTGGTGTCCCCGTAGCTCTTGCGCAGGTCTGTCACCTCGATGGCTTCCATGCCTCAAGGCTCCCGTCGCGGCGGCCCACGCGACATCACCCGTCGCGTCGCCCACCATCCTCCATCCGGGTGATGCCGGACGGGGCGGATCCGGAACGGGCAGGCGAGTCAGTCGTCGAGCTCGAAACCGTTCGCCTCGGCGAGCGCCACGAGCCGCCGCACGCGGTCGCCGTCCGTCGCGATGGTCGCCATCAGGATGCCGAGTTCCTCCAGCGCGCGGCGGTCCTTTCCGTACGCGCAGAACATGCCGCCTTCGGGGTCGTACGAGAATCGGCCCTCCAGGGCGGGAGCCTCGGTGCCGACGAGCACCTGCGCGACGCCCTCCCAGAAGTATCCGTTCGGCTCATGGCCGAGATCTTCGATCACGTCGTCGACCCGCGTGGTTCCGCCGGCGTGCCTCATCGAGCGGCTCCCTCGGCCACGGCGAGCAGCTCGTCCACCGCCTTCCGGCCGGGCAGTGAGGGGCTGGCGCCGGGCAGCGTGGTCGCCAGGGCTCCTGCGGCCATTCCCCGGCGGACGGCAGTGGCGGTGTCGAGGCCCGCCGCGAGGGCCGCGCCCAGGAAGCCGGTGAAGGCGTCGCCCGCGGCGGTGGTGTCCACGGGAGTGACCGGGTAGGCGGGGAAGTGCCGGGTGCGTTCCCGGGTGACCGACACGGCGCCCGCTGATCCGAGTGTGATGAGCGCGTGCCGCACGCCGCGTTCGAGGAACCAGGCGGCGGCCCGCTCGGCCGATTCGACGTCGACGACTTCCACGCCGGTCAGTGCCCCGGCCTCGCTCTCGTTGGGGGTGACGATGGCGACGTGCGGCCAGACGCGGTCGGGCAGCGGCTGCGCGGGCGCGGGATCGAGCACCACGGTCAGGCCGGCCCGCGCACCCGTCTCGGCCGCGTGACAGGCGACCTCCGCGGGGATTTCGAGCTGGAGGAGAAGCACGCTCGCCTTGCCGCGCACGGCCCGGATGCTCTCGTCCACCATCTCGGCGTTGAGGTCCGCGTTGGCGAGAGGGGTCATGACGATGTCGTTCTCACCCGACGCGTCCACCCTGATGTGCGCGACGCCCGTACGGTTGCCGACGGAGCGGACCTCCGACAACGCCACGCCGTGGGAGCGCAGCGCCGACGAGACGATCCCGCCGAACGGGTCCGTGCCGACGCAGCCGACCAGCCAGGTGGGCGCTCCCGCACGGGCGGCGGCGACCGCCTGGTTCGCGCCTTTCCCGCCGAGGACGACGGCGACGTCGTCGCCGAGGACGGTCTCTCCCCGGCGCGGGAGGCGGCGAGTGAAGGCGGTGACATCCGCGGAGATGCTCCCGACGACGACGACACCGTGCGGTTCCATGACGTTTCTCCTGTTTTAGAGCTCTCAATGCTGAGTCGCAGCGTTCGGGCGCCGGCCCTCAGGAGGCCCGGCCGAGCGCCTCGATCGCGCCGATCATGAGATCCCAGAACCGGTCGCGGTCCAGCCCGATCCCGACGTTCGCGTTGGGCTCCCAGTCCATCCGCCGGTGGAGGTCGGCCACGGTCGCTCCCCGGGTGTGCGGGCCGTCCAGCTCGACCCGCAGGCCCACCCGCTCGTACGTCATGACCGTGGGGTCGATCAGGTACGCCACCGTGATCGGGTCGTGCAGCGGCGGCGCCGGGAATCCCCACGTCTCGTGGTAGGTGGACCCGAAGAACGTGAGCAGTTCCACGCAGACGCGGGCGAGCGGGGTGCCGAGCGCCTCGATCCTGGCGAGCACGTCGGCGGTCACCAGCGCCTGGTGGCTGACGTTGAGCCCGACCCACGTCGTCGGCACGCCGCTGCCGAGCACCTCCGCCGCCGCCTCCGGATCGGCGTACACGTTGAACTCCGCGTACGGCGTGTGGTTGCCGCGATCCGTGGAGCCACCCATGATCACGACTTCCCTGATCCGCTCGCGGTCCTCGGGGTGACGGCGGAGCAGCGTGGCGATGTTCGTCAGCGGGCCGATGGCCACCACGGTCACCGGCTCCGCGGCGGCCGCCAGCGTGTCGTGGATGAGGTCCACGCCGTGGCGGGGGTCGAGCGGGACGCTCGGCTCCCCGAACGCCGGGCCGTCCAGCCCGCTCTCCCCGTGCACGTAGTCGCCGATCTCCAGTGGCGCCGCGAGGGGGCGGTCGCAGCCGGCGGCGACCGGAACGCCGGTGACGCCGGCCAGGCTCAGCATCCGCCGGGCGTTGAGCGCGGTCTTCTCCACCGTCTGGTTCCCCGCGACCGTGGCGACCGCGCGCAGGTCGATCGCCGGGTGGGCCACAGCGAGCAGGATGGCCATGGCGTCGTCGTGCCCGGGGTCGCAGTCGAGGATCACCGGGATCGGCATGTCAGATCTCCTTCGCGAGCCAGCGGACCGCCCGCGTGAACAAAGTGCGGTAGCCGTCCCAGGAGACGAACTCGTCCGGGCACCAGTGCGGCGCGATGTCGGAGGCCCAGGCGAGCGTGCGCCCGGCCCCGGCCTGCCGTACGGCGAGCAAGGGGTCGCCGCCGACGGTCGCGAGCAGCGTCGCGTCCCCGGGCAGCGCGAACCGGTTGTAACCGAGCAGGTCGGGCCACTGGGCGGGGAGTCCGGCCACGATGGGATGGGCCTCGTCGGCGAGCAGGCCGGGCACGCCCTGCGGGGTCTCGACGCGGTCGTCGTAGCGGGAGATCCGGGCGGGGAGCACCCGTTCGACCGCCGTGCCGGCGAAGGCCGCCTTGGCCTCGAAGCCCTGGAAGCTCAGGTAGCCGCCGGCCATGGCGAGGCCGCCGCCCTGCTCCACCCAGTCGGCCAGCAGGTCGATCCGGTTGACGGTCTTCTCGCTGGACAGCCAGGTGGCCGGGTGCAGCAGGATGCTGTTGGCCCCGATGTCGGAGAGCACGACCACGTCGTAGGCGGCCAGCGCCTCGGGCGTGCCGGGGAACAACGCGGGCACGTCGTGCGCGGGCAGGTGGTCGACCTCGATGCCGTCGGCGACCAGGACGTCCCGCAGCGGATCGATTCCGGTGTGGTAGGTGGTCGAGGTGAACGCGTCGAAGCCCTTGTAGTGGGTCGACACGCTCACCCACGATTCACCGGCGACCAGCACGCGGGTCATGAAATCGTCTCCTTCTCTCTCTGTGTGTGATCAGTGGCCGCGCGCGGCGGCGAGGAAGAGCTCACGCGGGTTGCCCGCGAGCAGCCGGGTGGTGTCGTCGGCGGTCAGCCCGTGCCGGTGCAGGCGCGGGACGAAATGGGTGAGGATGTGGGCGTAGCCGGTGCCGCCATAGCGGACGAGCATGGTCTTCAGGAACACGTCCTGGGAGAGCAGGACCCGGTGCCCGAGCCCGGCGCGGACCAGCCAGGCCACCGCGGCGGCGTTCTCCTCGTCGCACGGGGACTGGCCCTCGCCCGGATAGAGGTAGTCCATGCCGCACATGTCGTAGCCGAGGTAGGCGCCGCGCAGGGCGAGGGACACCTGGTAGTCACGGTCCGCCCCGCTGGGGTTGAGGTGCGAGAGCACGGTGCCGGCGAGCAGGCCGCCCTCCTCGGCGATGACGTCGAGCACGCGGTGGCCGTGCCGTACCCAGCCGGGGAGGTGGACCGAGAGCGGCACGCCGGTTCGGGCCTGCGCCCGGGCAGCGCCGCGCAGCACCTTCTCCTCCTCGGCGGTGAAGTCCGGTGAGACGCCGATCTCGCCGATCACACCGGCGCGGACGCCGTCCATGCGCCCGCCGACGCCCCCGCCGACGCCTTCGGTCAGGTCGCGCTCGATCTCCTCGGCGACGTCCGCCGCGGTCATCTGGCGGACCCGGGCCGGATGGGTCTTCTCCAGGTAGAAACCGCAGCCCATGACGATGTTCAGCCCGGTGGCGCGGGCGATCGCGACCAGCTCGGCGGGCGCCCGCCCGATCCCCTCGGGGGTCACCTCGAGCAGCGTGCGCCCACCGCGCCCGGCGAACCTGCGCACCTCCTCGATCGCGGTCCCGGTGTCGTCCAGCGACACGTTGTCGCGGGAGAGGTACGGGTCGTGGCGAAGCCTGCCGAGGAACTCCGCCCGCACGGGCTCGCCGGCGATCAGCTCGCCCTCGGCGTCGCCCTCGGGCGCGGGGTGCCAGGCGCGAGCGCCGTCGTTGCGCAGGTGCTCGTGGCAGAGCGTGATCCCGAGGTCGTCGGGGGACACCGGGCCGAGCACGGTCGTCACGGCCGGAGTCCGGGCTGAGGACGTCATTTTCGGATCGCTCCGAACTTCGCCCACACCTTGCTGTTGGCGAAGATGGCCAGGAGCAGGATGCCGCCCTGGACGATCTGCACGTAGAACGGCGAGACGTGCAGCAGCACCAGGCCGTTGGCGATCACGCCGAGCGTGAGCGCGCCGAGGATCGTGCCGAGCATGCTCGCCCGGCCGCCGAAGAGGCTGGTGCCGCCGAGCACGACGGCCGTGATGACCTCCAGCTCGAAGCCGGACCCGGCGTTGGACGAGCCGGAGCTGAGGCGGGTGGCGATGAGCACGCCCGCGACCGCCGCCGCCACGCCGGTCAGCACGTAGACCGTCAGCCCGACCTTCCGCGTGTTCACGCCGGTGCGGCGCAGCGACTCGCCGTTGGAGCCGAGGCCGATGACGTAGCGGCCGAACGGCGTGCGGGTGAGGACGAGCCAGCCGACGAGCGCGACGACCACGGCGAGGATGGCCGGGACGGGTACCCCGGCGATGCGGCCCTGGCCGATCTGGACGATCCAGAGGTCTCCGTTGATGGGGGTCGAGTATCCCTCGGTGGCGCGCAGCGCCGTACCCCGCATGATGGACAACATCGCGAGTGTGACGATGAATGGCGGGATGTTCTGGTAGGAGGAGAACCACCCGTTCACGAACCCGATCAGCGCGCCGAGCGCGAGGATCGCGATCAGGGCGACGGTGGGGCTCCACCCGTGCTGCAGCACGATCGCGAGCAGCGACCCGGACAGCGCGACCGTGGAGCCGACCGACAGGTCGATGCCGGAGGTGCTGATCACGAACGTCATCGCGGTCGCGACGATCAGCGTGGGGGCGATCTGCCGCAACAGGTTGAGCAGGTTGCCCGTCGTGGCGAACTGGTCGGCGGAGAACGCGAAGAAGATCAGTAGGGCCACCAGCACGACCGCGATCGCGATCGTCTGCGCGTGCCGGCCGATGTGGGCGTTGGCCCGGGCTGACCTGGTGGTGACGACCCGCTGGCTGGTTCCGGTCCCGGTGGCGGTCACCGTCGGCTCCCCTCCTTCTCTCCCTCGTCGTGGGCGACGATCTCGGACACGAGCCGTTCGAGGCTGGTGCTCCGGGCGTCCAGGTCGGCCCTGAGCGTGCCCTCGTACATGACGCACAGCCGGTCACAGACCCGGAAGAGGTCCTGCAGGCGGTGCGTGATGAGGATCACCGAGACGCCCTGGGCCGAGACGGTCTTGATCAGCTCGAGGACGGTCTCGACCTCGGCGACGGCGAGCGCCGCCGTCGGCTCGTCGAGGATGAGCAACTTGGGCCCGAAGGTCACCGCCCGGGCGATGGCGACCGCCTGCCGCTGGCCGCCGGACAGCCCGCCGACGGGGATGTCGGTCAGCGGGATCCGGATGTTCAGAGCGTCCAGGTGGCGCCGGGCGTCCGCGTGCATCTTGCGTACGTCGAGCATCATCCCGCCGGCCTTGCGCGGCTCCCTGCCGAGGAACAGGTTCCCGGCCACGTCGATGTCGTCGCAGAGCGCCAGGTCCTGGTAGACCATCTCGATGCCCAGCTCGCGGGCGTCTTTCGGGTTGGCGAAGGCGACCGGCCGGCCGTCGAAGACGATCTCGCCGGAGTCCGGCACGACGGCGCCGGCCAGCACCTTCATGAGGGTGGACTTGCCGGCAGCGTTGTCGCCGACGAGCCCCACCACCTCTCCAGGGCCGACGCGCAGCGTCACGCCGCGCAGCGCGTCGACCATTCCGTAGCGCTTGCGGATGTCGCGCATGACCACTCGATCAACGCGACCCGGCTCTTGGTCCGTCATGTGAGTTCCCTCGCCGCTTACTTGAAGGTGGCGCGGTACGGGTCGACGTTGTCCTTGGTCACGATCGTCACGGGCACGTCGATCTTCTTCTTCGCCTGGGCACCGCCGACCAGGGCCTTGGCCTCCTTGACGGCCTCGTAGCCCTCGGTCTTCGGGTCCTGCTGGACCACCCCGGCGACGAACCCGTCGTCGATGCCGCTGATGGCCTCCTTGGTCAGGTCCCAGCCGAAGACCTTGACCCGGTCGGCCGCGTTCTGCGACTTCACCGCGGCGACCGTGCCGAGCAGGGCCGGCTCGCCCGTGGCGTACACGATGTTCATGTCGGAGCGGGAGGTGAGCAGGTTCTCCGCGGCCGTCATCGCGGCCTCCTGCTTGTTCTGCCCGTCGACGGTCTGAACGATCTTGGCGCCGGCGGCCTCGACGGTCTTGTTGAAGTCGTCCTTGCGGATGTTCTGGATGAAGGAGTTCAGCGCGCCCACCACGCCGATCTTCGGTGCGGTCAGGCCCTGCGCCTGTGCCCACTTGTTGACGAAGTCGCCCGCCTGCTGGGCCGCCGCGGCGTTGTCCACGCCCACCTGGGTGTCCACTTCGGGCGCGTCGACGATCGCGTCCACGGCGACGACCTTCAGCCCGGCGTCCTTGGCGATCTTCACGGCGGGCTTGATGCCCTCGACGTCGATGGCGACCACGATGACCGCGTCGAACTGCTGCTGAACGAAGTTGTCGATGGCCTCGTTCTGCTTGGCCGCGTCGTCGTTGGCGTTGAAGATCGTGAGATCGACGTTCGCCTCCTTCGCCGCCTGCTGGGCGCCGGCGTTCATCTCGTTGAAGAAGATCGCCTGCTGGTTGATCTGGACGAGCCCGACCCGCGGCCGGTCCCCGCCGGAGCTTCCGGAAGAGCCGGAGTCGTCTGAACCGCCACAGGCCGCCGCCAGCAGTCCGGTGGCCAGGAGCGTCGTCGCCGCTGTCAGGCGGATGAGCCTCGGGGATCGCGCCATGAGAGATGAGCCTTTCGGGGGGGCGGGAAGAGTGAGATCGATCGGGTAATCGATTACCCGGTTTTCGGGCATGCTAGTGGGCCTAAAAAAGGCACGTCAAGGGTGCGTTTTCCTCACATAACCTCTATCGTTGCGTGTGATCCTGGCGGGGACACGCTCGGCAAGGTCGATCGTTGGCAAAGATCAAGGGAAATCGATTACACGATGGGCGTGACGATTCACGACGTGGCACGAGCGGCCGGCGTCTCCGTGGCCTCGGCCTCCCGCGCCCTCTCGGGGCGGCGCAGGGTCACGCCCGAGGTCGCCGAGCGGGTGGCCCGCGCTGTCGCCGAACTCGGTTACCAGCCGAACGCGGTCGCCAAGGCGCTGCGCGACCAGACCACCGGCACCATCGGCATGGTCGTCCCCGGCATCGGCAACCCGTTCTTCACCACGATCGTCGAGGCCGTGGAGCGCGAGCTGCAGAACTCCGGCACCGACCTGCTGCTGTGCGCGTCCCAGTACAGCCCGCAGGTCGAGGCCCGGAGGCTGGAGACCCTGCTGGCCCGGCGAGTGGACGGTCTGATCATCAGCCCCTGCGACATCGAGGCCAGCGTCCCCGCGGTGCTGGACGCGGCCCGCCGGGTGCCGCTGGTGCAGGTCGACCGCTACATCGAGGGCGGCGGGGCCGACTGGGTGGGCGTGGACGACGAGGCCGGGGTCACCCTCGCGGCCGAGCACGTGATCGCGGGCGGGGCCCGCTCGGTGTCCTTCGTGGGCAGCAGGCTGGTGAGCTCCTCCGCCCGCTTGCGGCTCAGCGGGTTCGAACGTACCGCGGCGCGGGCCGGCGTGGAGGTCCTGCCGCCGCTGCTGGGTGAGTTCACCCTCGAATGGGGCGTCGAAGCCGGGCGAAAGCTGCTCGACGCCGGCCGGCTGCCGGACGCGGTCGTCTGCGCGAACGACGAGATCGCCGTGGGCCTGGTGCGGTCGCTGCGGCTCGGCGGGGTGCGCGTCCCCGAGGACGTGGCCGTGGTGGGGTTCGACGACGTGGGACACGCGACGATGTGCGACCCGCCGCTCAGCACCGTGCGTCAACCGGTCGAGGAGATGGCGGCGGAGGCCGTACGTCTGCTCGGCCAGGTCAAGGCGGACGACCCCAGGCCCGCGCAGCGCATCGCCATCGCTCCCAGGCTCGTCGTACGGCAGACCAGCCGACCGGTGACGGCCGGCGTCGCGGAGTAAGTGACGAGCGGAGTAAGTGACGAAAGGAGGCCGCGTGAACGAGGCGGTTGAGCTGGCGCGCGAGCTGATCAGGATCGACTCGGTGGGCGGGGGCGAGGCCGCGGTGGCAGGCCCGCTCGCGAGACGGCTGTCGGAGGCCGGTTTCGCGGTGCGCACGCACGAGTACGCGCCCGGCCGCACCGGCCTGGTCGCCCGCTGGGGGACGGGCGAGCCGGTGACGCTGACCGGGCACCTGGACACGGTGCCGCTGGGCGGGCAGGCGTGGCGGCACGAGCCGCACGCCGCGGAGATCGACGGCGATCGCCTGTACGGGCGCGGTTCGAGCGACATGAAGGCCGGCGTCGCCGCGCTGGTGACAGCCGCCGAGCGGCACGTGCGCCGCACCGGGCCGAAGGTCGCCCTGGAGCTGGTCCTCACCGTGGGCGAGGAGACCGGCTGCGAGGGTGCGATCGGCATGGTGGCCGAGGGGCTGGTGAGCAGGTCGCGTGCCCTGCTCGTGGCCGAGCCGACAGCCAACCGGGTGCTGCTCGGGCACAAGGGCGCGCTCTGGCTGGAGGCGACCACACGGGGCACGACGGCGCACGGCTCGATGCCGCACCTGGGTGACAACGCGATCTACAAACTCGCCCGCCTGATCGGCGTCATCGAGAAGTTCGACCCCGGGGTGCCGGAACACCCCTGGCTCGGCCCGTCCACGGTGAACGTGGGAACCGTGCGCGGCGGGATCAACGTGAACTCCGTGCCCGACCTGGCCGCCGTGACCATCGACCTGCGCACCGTCGCCGATCAGGACCACGGGCGACTCCGCGAGCGGTTGCAGGCCGCGCTCGGCGGCGAGGCGACCCTCGGCGTGCTCGTGGACCTGCCCGCGATCTGGACGGACCCGGACGATCCCCTCGTCCGGGCCCTGGTCGAAGCGGGAGCGGGCGCGCCCGGCGACCGCCCGGCCGCCAGCTACTTCACCGACGCCTCGATCCTCGCCCCCGCCTGTGGCGGGGCGCCCACGGTCGTGTGCGGCCCGGGTGAGCCCGAGCAGGCGCACGTCACCGACGAGTACTGCACGGTCCACCGCATCGAGGAAGCCGTCGAGATCTACACCGCCGCCCTTGCGCGGTTCGCCTGATCGTGTGACAGCTGGCCGCCGAGTTCGCCTCGTTCCTGCGTCATCACCCGCGCGGCGCTGGCGGCGGGCTACGCCAGCTGGCCGCCGGCGCGCGGCACATCTGGTCCGCCGCCAAGAACGCCGCCAAGAACGCCGTGGCGGGGCGCTGGGTGGCGCGCTAACCAGCGCCGGGGCTGCTCCGGCTGGAGGGTTCGTCCGTCTTGGCCGGTGCCGCCTGGTAACGCAGGTGCAGGCGCTATGCGCTCAGCCGATCCTCGACCGGGAGTGGCCCGCTGCCGCCGAGTACCTCGCCGACCTGCTGGTCTGCTCGGTCGTACAGGCAGGCCGCGCTGGCCGGGGCACCTGCGGGGCCCGGAACCGTAAGCCTCTCGCAGGCGTTGGCGGGGGCATGCGCAGCACGACGGCACATGTGCTAGAGTGGCTTCAGTTGCAGTTGTGGTACCCATAAAGACTTGTGTGCACCTGACGGTATGTAGCCTCAGGTGCATTTTTTGTTCTCCGGTCATCTCCGGGTGTGTGGTCCTATCGCGGCGACGCGGAATTCGTTCGATGCGGATTCCGGCTTTGCACCCATCAAAGGAGATCAACATGGCTTCTGGCACCGTGAAGTGGTTCAACGCGGAAAAGGGCTTCGGCTTCATCGAGCAGGACGGCGGCGGCGCCGACGTATTTGCGCACTACTCCAACATCGTCGCCAACGGCGGCTACCGTGAGCTGCGCGAGGGCCAGAAGGTGGCCTTCGACGTCACGCAGGGCCAGAAGGGCCCGCAGGCCGAGAACATCGTTCCCGCCTGACACTGCGCACCACGTAGCCGGGGCCCGCGCCGCAGGGCGCGGTCCCCGGCGCGTTGCTTTTGTGGCATCCATCGTGCCGTGATGACCTCACAACCCGAGAAGCACAGCGTGTCTGTTCTTCCGCCGCACACCGGATGCACCACCGATGGCTCCGGTGCGGGCATAGGCCCGCTCCAGTTCTACGGCGCGGCATCACAGCCGCGTTCTTCCCGGCGAAAGCCGACCATTCCGACGTACGAGCCCAGGCTGTTTCCGCCGGTTCGACTCGTCTTTCTTCGGCTCGTGCTAGCTGTTCTGGTGCCGCTCATCGCGCCGAGGATCGCCTGACACGTGCCGCATCGAGGAAGGTTCTGCATGAACCACGCAACTCGCGCGCACGATCGCAACTCTTCGCCCCGTACGGGCGGCTCCGCCCGAAGCAGGGGCGGCCGATTCAGCTCTCCGGCTCAGGGCCGTTCAGGCGCCTCCAGCCGGTCCGGCAACGGGCGGCGTCCCGCCGCGCTCCAGAGAGAGTTCGCGCTGCCGGTCACCGTAACCCCGGCCCTGCCGGCAGCCGCGACATTCGCTGAGCTGAGCATGCCGCCCGCACTGCTGAAGGTGCTCACCGGCCTGGGCTTGAACGAACCGTTCCCGATCCAGGCGGCCACGCTGCCGAACTCCCTGGCCGGCCGGGACGTCCTGGGGCGGGGGCGCACCGGGTCGGGCAAGACACTCGCCTTCGGCCTGGCCCTGCTCGTCCGCACCTCCGGGCAGCGGGCGCAACCGCGGCGACCGCTTGCCCTGATCCTCGTCCCCACCAGGGAACTGGCCCAGCAGGTCACCGATGCGCTCACGCCGTACGCCCAAGCACTGAAGCTGCGGCTGGCCACGGTCGTCGGCGGCATGTCGATCAGCCGCCAGGCCCATGCGCTGCGCAACAGTGCCGAGGTCGTCATCGCGACCCCGGGGCGGCTCAGGGATCTCATCGAGCGCGGCGACTGCCGCCTGGACCAGGTCGGCATCACCGTGCTGGATGAGGCCGACCAGATGGCCGACATGGGCTTCATGCCGCAGATCACCCACCTGCTCGACCAGGTGCGCCCAGATGGCCAGCGGATGCTGTTCTCCGCCACCTTGGACCGCAACGTCGATCTGCTGGTCCGCCGCTATCTGAGCGACCCGGTGGTCCATTCGGTCGACCCTTCGGCGGGCGCGGTCACCACGATGGAGCACCACGTGCTGCACATCCAGGGTGCCGACAAGCAGGCCACCACCGTGGAGATCGCTGCTCGCGACGGTCGGGTGATCATGTTCCTGGACACCAAGCATGCTGTGGACCGGCTCACCGAACAGCTGCTGAACAGCGGAGTGCGCGCCGCCGCGCTGCACGGAGGCAAGTCCCAGCCCCAGCGCACCCGCACCCTCGCCCAGTTCAAGAGCGGCCACGTCACGACGCTGGTGGCGACCAACGTCGCGGCCCGCGGCATCCACGTCGACAACCTGGACCTCGTCGTCAACGTGGACCCGCCGAGCGACCACAAGGACTACCTGCACCGCGGCGGCCGCACCGCCCGCGCCGGCGAGTCCGGCAGCGTCGTCACCCTGGTGCTGCCCAATCAGCGCCGTGACATGACCCGATTGATGGCCGACGCCGGTATCGTCCCGCAGACCAGCGAGGTCCGTTCGGGCGAGGCCGAGCTGAGGCGTATCACGGGCGCCCAGGCTCCCTCAGGCATCCCCGTGACCATCACCGCACCGGTTGTCAGTCGTCGGTCGGGACGGAACGGCAGACGATTCCGATAGCAGCGGACGGGGGCGCGCCCAAGGCCAGGTAGTTTAGCGCCACACCCGTTACGGCAGACCGATCAGCGCGGCCACCCTGGAAAGGATTCGCGCGACCCTGCGGGCCGCCTTGAACGAAGCCGTCCGGGAAGACGTGATTCATGACAACCCGGCTCGGGGGCTACGGCTACCGTCGCCACGTCACGTCCACCCTATGGTGTGGACCCCACGGCGGGTGGCCGCGTGGAGGCGCACCGGCGAGCGCCCCCGCTGTGGCGGTGTGGACGATCGAGCAACTGACCGAGTTCCTCGCCTTCGTCCGTGGTGACCGGCTGTTCGCGCTGTGGTGACTGATCGCTCTGCGCGGTCTGCGGCGCGCCGAGGTAGCCGGCCTGCGCTGGATCGACCTTGACACCGACCGGCGCGAACTCACCATTGCCTGCCAGCTTGTCCACACCGACCACGGCCTGTTGCCGTGTCCGCCGAAGAGCGCCTCCAGCCAGCGTGGGATCGCTCTGGACCTCGACACTCTCCGGCTTCTGTACCGCCACGAACTCTTCCAGCGCGATGAACTGCGCATCGATTGGTTGCCGTCAACCCCGATGTTCACCCGCGAGAACGGCGGGGCAATTGATCCCAACTACCTCACCCACCGCTTCCACAAGCTGGTCATGGCTATATCACGAGAGCGCCCGGGCGACTGCCTGGCTGGTCCTCAAAGCGGCTCACAAGACCGCGCGCAAGGCGAACAACGCCCGCCGTGGTACGTGACTCACAGCCTCGGCTATTCAGCCGGTATTTCGTTCTGAAGATCCATAACTAAAGAAGGTGCCTCCGACCTGCGATGATCTGACTGCTGAGATCATGAACATCGCACAGAACGGACGCACCTTCCGGGTGAACGCTACGGCATGGGACCGCCGCTTGTCTGTACGAGGGGACGGCAAGGGGCTCGTCGGACACGCGGGAGCCGTGCTCCTGCGCAAATGCGCTGATCAGACGGGGTTAACCGGAGCGCTGGGCGGTGTGTTCGCCCGGCTGGGCGGATCTCCGGTGTGGGACCGGGGCGTGGTGCTGGTCCAACTCGCGGTGGCGATCGCGCTGGGAGCGACCAGCATGCGGCAGATCGCCCTGCTGGCCCATCAGGAGCAGCTCTTCGGCGCGCCGCCCTCGGACTCCACCGTGCGGCGAGCGCTGGAGCCCGTCGGACAGTCGGACCAGCTGCAGGCCTGGATCGCTCGGGCTCGGGCGCGGGTGCGGCGGCACGTGTGGCAGCTGGTTGCCGCGACCGAGACGGGATTCCCCTGGCTGCAGGTGGCAGGCAAGGTCCTGACCGGCTGGATCGTGATCGACCTGGACGCCACGCTGATCACCGCGCATTCGGGCAAGCAGGGCGCTTCGGCGACGTTCAAGAAGGGCTATGGTTTTCACCCGCTGGCGGCCTGGTGCGCCAACACGCACGAATCGCTGGCGATGTTGCTGCGCACCGGATCGGCCGGCTCCAACACCGCCCTCGACCACGTGCGGGTGCTCACCGAAGCCATCAGGCAGATCCCCGACAGCTTCCGGGCCAAGATCTGGATCCGGATCGACGGCGCGGGCGCCACCCATGAGCTGGTCGAACACATGAAGGGCTTGAACACCACCCGGCGCACCGTCCGCTTCACCGTCGGCTGGAAGATCACCGGCGCCGACGAGACCGCGATCGCCAAATTGCCCGAGACCGCCTGGCAGGCCGCCATACGGCAAGACGGCAAGGTCCACGCGCACGCACAGGTGGCCGAACTCACCGGCCTGGACGAACGCGCCAGGCTGTGGGGCGTGCGGTTGCTGGTCCGCCGCGTGCGCCCCTCGGCCCGCGACGCGGCGCAGCTCACCAACCTGGAGAAGAAGACCGGCTTCAAGTACGCGATCATCGCCACCAACCTCGGGCCAAGCGGCCTGCGCGGCATCCCCGGCAGCCATCAGCTCGCCTTCATCGACGCCGTCCACCGCGACCACGCCGAAGTCGAGGACCGGGTGCGCACCAACAAGGCCATGGGGCTGCGCAACCTGCCGTCCAAGACCTGGAACGTCAACGTCGGCTGGATGCTCGTGGCCAATCTCGCCGCCGATCTTGACGCCTGGACCCGTCTGCTCGGCCTGCACGACGACCCGGAACTGGCCCGCGCCGAACCTCAGACTCTCCGCTACTGCCTGTGGCACCTGCCCGCCCGGCTGGTCTGTCATGCCCGTCGGCGGATCCTGAAGATCAGCGCCACCTGGCCGTGGAAGAACGCCTTCCTGATCTGCTGGCAGCGCCTATGCGTCCTGCCAGCACCCCTCTGACCAGCTCGAATGTGCCCCACCGAGAAGAGAAAGGAGTGACCAGCAGCCGCGCGGGCCCGTGGAAACCGCCGCCCACCGAGCGCCTCGGGCGGCCACCCACACCGCGGCGCATGAAGGAAACAGACGATCAGGTGGAAACCTCCGCCTGTCCGCACAGCTCAACCGGGACGGCCGTCCCCTGAGTCATCGAGGACAGGTGTCCCACCGTGACTCACGATCAGACGACTCGACTACAGAATCGTGGGAAACTGCAGGTCGGAGTGGTAGGGCACCCGGGGCTCGAACCCGGAACCTACGGATTAAGCCGCAGTTTTCAATGTCGCCCACTATCGAATCGTGTCCTTTTGCGTCGCGATGTCATGCATTGTCCGCGCTCAATATGTCCGGGAATGCCGCCCGGTGTCATGCCGTATCAGGTGCCGACTAGCATCCGACGAGCAACCGTGCAACGGTTGGCATCCCTTGACCATGTGCACTTCTCGGCTGGCTGGGCAGCTGTGGCTGGATGAATTTCGCTGGTGCGGACCGCTGGTCAATAGGCATGGAATCGCCGGTTACTCGGCTGTGAGGCCTGCGTCGTTGAGCCGCTTGATGAGGCTGGGCTTGCCCTGGTGTCGTTCCCGGAGGTGGGTGAGGCGCTGGGTGAAGGCGCCGGCGTGCTCGTCGCGGAGGGCCAGGGCGTGCAGGTCGCCAAGGAGTTCGACGGCCAGGTCGTATTCGCGGGGCTTCTTGGTGCCGATGGAGGTCTCCACCACGTCCCACGCGGCGTCGAGATCCTGGGCGAGCCGGTTCAGGCGCAGTTCCCTGGCGTGTCGCCGCTCCTGTTCCCGGCGGGCCTGTTCTTCGGCGCGCTGGGCGGCTTCCTGCTGCTCGCGGGCGTGGCGGCGGGCGGCGGCGGTGTCCAGCAGTTCGGCGACCGTCCGCCCCGTCTCCGTCTTCTGGCTGGTGGTTTCGCCGCCGAACTCGCGCAGCAGTTCCCAGCGAACGCTCGCGGCGTCCTCCTCGATGACCCTTAGCAGCAGCGCGTCCTTGCGTTTGGCGGACAGAGCGCCGATCCAGGTGGCCAGGGCCTTCCGGTCGTGCTGTACGTGCTGCGCCGGCGGGCTGGCCTCGGCGGCTGCCGCGAGCAGATCGTCGTCCAGACGCAGGAAGTCGGCCAGGGCCCGTTGCGGCGCGCTGAGCGAACCCAGCCCTGGCGGGACGGGCGGCTCCAGCGCGTCCTCTTCCTCGTAGTCGAAGGCGTCCTCGTCGCGTTCCCAGGTTCCGTACGCCGACAGCCAGGCCAGATAGAGCGGCCGCAGGTCACCGGCGGCCAGCTCGGCGCGGATGCCGACGATCGCCGACAGCGAGCGTTCGACGTCGTCTTCCCAGTACTCCTCCTCGGCCTCGCTGGTGAAGTCGAGGACGAGGTGTCCGCCGCTGGTCCAGGCGTTGACCTGCTCGCCCACGCAGTAGCGTCCGGCCTGCTTGGGGTCGAGCACGGCCTTGGGCAGGCGCAGCATGATCCGGTGGGTGCCCCAGTTGGCCAGGTACAGGTGGGCGTCGTAGTAACGCTCCATCAGGCGGGCCGGGTCGCCGCGGAAGTCGCCCCAGTGGTATTCGTTGGTGAAGCTGGTGGCGGTGACGTGGGCCCGGGTGGACAGGGCGCGCACCTCGGCCTGCTGCTGGTTGCTGAGCGGCCGGTCGATGGCCAGGAACTCGTAGTACTGGTATTCGCTCATGCTCTCACCCGGCCCAGCGGCGGAACGCATGGATCCATTCGGCTCCGATCGGGGGCGGATCGGGGAGCGGCAGATCGAGGATGCCGATCGCCTGCTCGTCATCGCCGTAGGCGTCCACGATCGCCTGCTCGATCAGCTCATCCAGATGATCGTCAGCGGGGCGGGGAGTCACAGAAGCACACGATACTCCCGAGAGAAACTTTGGCGATCACGCTCGGGCAGAGGGCATGCCGTCAGGGCTGTGCGGGGGTTATGTCGGTGTGCGGAAAGTCCTCACCTTTGAAGAGCAGGGGCTGGTCGAGGTCCTTGGCGAGAGCGTAGGCGAAGCAGTCGCCCATGTTGAGTTTGGCCTTGGAGTTGTTGCCCTTGCCGTAGGTCTGGTACGCCCGGCGCGCGATCCTGGCCTGATGGGGTGTTACCGGCTCGATGATGAGGCCCATCTCATCAACGAGCGTGTCGAAGGCGTTGCGCATGGCCTCACCACGGTTGTCCGCCACGATGGCCGCTTCGACGTAGTTGACGGCCGAAATGCGACACACGTTTGCGGCGATGGTGTGAGCGAATGGGATGGCCTCTGGCTCACCGTTGATGACGGCAATGATGGCGCTGGAGTCGATGATCACGCGGGAAGGCCGGTGTCCGGGTCGTACAGATCTTCAACGGACAGTCGGTCTCGACCGAGGTGGGTCCGCATGCCGGCGGCAACGCTCAAAATGCGTTCGGCCCTGCCGGCGGCTTCGGAGCGGCGTTCCAGCGCATCCAGGCGGCGTTCGAGCACTTGAGCGGCATGCTGGGTTTCCTCGGCCAGCCGGATGACCCGGCGGGCGAGGTCATGAATGGGCTCGTGTTCGAGGTCCACGCTCACCGTCGCTCGACTCCCTCCGTCGCGGTGCCGGAGTTGCACCTCCAGCGTAACCGGTGGCCGAGCCTTACTCGCGTCGTTGGGCAGCATCCGCCCGCGTCACAAGGTTCTCGTCGAGTCGGGGTTTCCGCGGAGATGGTGCCGGCGGCGGCATACCAGGCTTCCCAGATCTCGGGGCGGAGCCTGCCGCGGTTCGGCGACTGGGAATCCTTGTTCACGAGCCCGCGCGCGCACCTGCAATGCGGTCGGCTGCTGGTCGCTTGACCATCGCGGTGCGGCACCACCGTCTGGTGATCGGATGAGCCTGGCTCATACCTGCCGTCCACGGCTGGGATCTGAGGGTGGCGCTGCTGGCGGCCCAGATCTTCTCCACGTATGGGTCGCTCGGCTCCCCGATGCTTCGTCGTTCCCACCACCCGGCCGATGCCGATCCCGGAACGAGACATACGCAGACGCGGTCAGCGGCGTCGCAGCGACGGGTCGAGCGGCACTTCACCGCAGCACACGATGCTCCCTACGAAAACCGGGCGTTGACCGCTAAGGGCCCCCGAAGAATAACTTGCTGGTTCGCAACCGCATGACCTGGAGATACATTGCCGAAACCGACGATTTATTGATCGACGGGCCCTATGGCGGCGCGGAGCCCAGGTCGGCGATCAGCTCGGGGAGGACGAGTTCCTCCTCCACCCGTACGCCGCGTCGTGCCATCGCCGAGGCCAGTTCCGGATCCCACGGTGACGGGCACGGGCGGCCGGTGAGCGGCGCAGCCGAAGGCACCGCCGCGTAGGAGGCGGCATCGAAGCGCCATGGCGCGAAGCCCACACGCTCGTGAACGGCGGCGGCGATGGCGAGCCCGCCCCAGTCGAAGTCCCCGTGGTAGGCGAACTTTGCGCCGCCACGGGCCAGGAGCTCCAGGAGCCGCCACACCGCGGCCGAGGGCCTGCCGCCGCCGCAGACCAGGGGTGGGCAGGCGGGCCCGAGCTCGTCGGCGGCCGCGGCGACCACCACGGGGTTCTCACAGATCCTGACCAGGCCGGCTGGGATCGGCCGCTCGTGGCGGCGGAGCTGGCGCAGGGTCAGCACGCACGGTTCGCCGGCCGCCTTGGCGGCGCTGAGCATGCGCCCGGTGGGGGTGCGGCCGTCGCCCGACAGGCCCAGGCAGAGCACGAGGGAGGACAGGTCGTCGAGGTGGACGCCGACCGCGGCCCACGCCGCCCGGCGGGCGTCCGCGCCGCCCTCGCCCGCGTACGGCAGCCCGGCCAGCGCGCGGGCGGCGGACAGGGCCAGGGTCGCCAGCGGCCGTCCCTCGTCCAGGGCATGCGCGTCGCCGCAGGTTTCGGCTGCGAGCCGGCCCAGGGGCAGGCCCGGTGAGGGTAGCCGGGCCAGAACGGCGGCCAGCCGGTCGAGCGACGTTCGCGCCTCGTCGGCCGTGGCAGTGAGCCTTCGCACCACCCCGGTGCTCTCCAGCCAGGAGCGCCATCCGGCCAGCTCGGAACGGTCGGCGACGAGGGCGTCGAGCCGCGCGAAGGCACGCTTCCAGGCCGCCGCCTGCGCCGCGTTCTCACCGGCCAGGTCGCGGATCGGGCCCCGCAGTCGTACGACGGCCTCGCGCAGCCCGCCGTCGGTCACGCCGCTGTCGCGCAGCATCCGGTCCACGTCGTCCAGGGACACCGACAGGGACGCGCCCGCTCCCGCCCGGCGGCCGAGCAGCACCTCGATCGCGCGGCGCTGGCCGGGGGTCGCGGTCGCCAGCGTCACCGTGCCGGTGGGCGGCCGGCCCTGTTCCAGGCGACGGTGTACCCGGTCGACCAGCCAGGCGGTCTCCTCGCCGCCCAGCAGCCGCCGCAGCCGTTCCTCTGCCCCGCTCATTCGAACAGGCCGTGCTGCCGGGTGGCGGCCGGGGCGGCAGGCGCGGGCACCGCGACGGCCGGGCGCTCGGCTCGCCGCCGCTCGCGCCCGTCCCACCGCCAGGGCGTGACCAGCACCGCGTCGATGCCGTCGCGCCGCGAGAGCTGGCAGATCGCCAGCCCGGGCACCTGCGGGTAACAACCCCACTCGCGCTCGCTGGTCATCACCACGTCCATGTCGAAGGTGGCCAGCAGGCCCAGGCACTTGGCCCGTGAGTCGTCGTCCACCCCGGCGAACGCCTCGTCCAGGGCGACCAGCCGGGGCGCGTACGGGTTGCCCGCCGACTTGTAGTGGGCCGAGGCCGCGGCGAACAGCGGCACCGAAGCGGCCAGCACCCGCTCGCCGCCGGAGGCGGGACCGGTCGCGGCCCGCCACTGCCCGTCCTGCTGCCGCTGGATCGCGAACTCGTGCCAGGCCCGGTAGTCCAGAGCCTTGGTCAGCGCCTCGGTCCAGCCCGCGGCCGGGTTGTCGGCGTGCTCGCGGGCGATCCGCTCCTGCAGGAACGCGCCCACCGTGGACCGGTCGGCGACGGACCAGGCGTCCACGGTCTGCCGGAGTTTGTCCCTGACCCGGTCCAGCCCTTCCGGGGCGTTCCTGCCCGTCTTCCAGAGCAGGCGCAGGCGCATGCCGGTGGACGTGGGGCGGGACTCCAGCTCGGAGTTCATCTCCCGGACCTCGGACTCGGCCGCGGCGATCAGCTCGTGCAGCGTTCCGGCGACCTCGTTGAGCAGGTGGTTCTCCAGGATCTCGCGTTCCTTGGCCGACAACAGCCTGGCCCGGTGCCCGGTCTCCTCCGCCAGCGCTGCGGCCAGCCCGGGAACGTCCCTGCTGCGTCCCTGGAAGACCACGTCCACGATCATCACTCCGTCGTGCAGGGTCAGCCCGACGGAGTGTCCGTGCCTGGCCATGGCGTCGGACAGGAGTTTGTGCTCCTCGGCCACCTTCTTCTGGACCCGGTCCCAAGGGCTGTCGCCGTCGTCGACGGCGTCCAGTTCGGCATTGACCGTGCGGGCCAGGAGCACGGCGGGCGTGGCGGCCCACTCGCCCTCGGCGTCGGGTACGTCCAGGTCGGCGAGCGCGACGTTCAACAGGCCCGTGGCGGCGAACGCCCGGAACTCGCCCACGGCGGCCTCGCGTGTCCCGGACGCCTCCTGGATCTGCTCGCGCAGGTTGCCGAGCTCGCCCTCGGCCTTGCCGCGTTCCTGCAGGGCGCCCTGCTCGCGGCGGCGGGCGGCCCGCTCGGTGCTCTCGCGCTCGCGCAGTTCCTGCTCCACCTGGTTGAGCCGCCGGAACAGCTCGTCGACGGCGGCACCGGCGGTCTCGGCCAGCGCCCGGTACGTCTCGGCGGCGGCGTCGGCCTCGGCCCGCGCCGTCGCCGCCAGCTCGGCGGCGGCCTCAAGCTGCTGCCGGGTACGGCCGAGATCCTCCTCGGCCTCCGCGACAGCCTCCTGCGCGTGCCGGAACGCCTGCGCCGCGGGCCACAGCCGGGCCAGCGCCAGCCGGTAGTCGGCGACCGCGGCCTTGACCTCGCCCAGCGCGGCAGGCTCGGCGGGCAGGCCGACGTCGGCGGCGAACTCCCCGGCCCGATCGGCCGCGGCCCGCACGTCGTCCTGCCGCTCCCGCAGCACCTGGGCCGCGGCGGCGTGGTCGGCGTCCAGGTGGCGGCGCCGTTCGTGTTCGGCGGCGAGCTTGACGTACGCCTCGCGCAGCGGCAGATCCGGCGGCAGCGCGCGATGTTCGGCGGCGAGCCTGTCCCGCCGCGCGCCGAGCGCGGCGAGATCGGCGCGCAGGCCGTCGATCCGCCGCTTGACCTGGTCCAGCTCGGCGCACAGGGCCGCCAGCCGGGCGCGCCGGGCAGCCTCTCTGGCGCCCTCGCCGATGTGATGGGCCTCGTCCTTGCGCCAAGATCCGGCCAGCACGCCGTTGGCCCACCGGCCGTCCACGGCCACCCATGCCCCGTCGCCGGCTCCGAGCCCGATGCCTTCAAGGACGGTCTGGACGGCGGCGTCGGACAGCGCCGCGGCCTGGGGATCGGCGCGGTCCACGGCGGGACGCAGCACGGCCGAGCAGGACGGTCCGGCCGAGGGCGTGGCGGCCACGATGACGCTGTCGTCCGCGGCGAGCAGCGTCCCGTCCGGCTGTACCCAGGAGTCCAGGATGCCCGCGGCCTCCAGTGCGGCCTCCAGCCCGGCCCGATGATCGGCGGGCACCTCGTCGGCGAAGTCGACCACCTTCCACAGCGGGGCGCCGGGACGGCCGAGGCGGGCGGCGAGGTCGCGGGTGTGCGGGGCTGGGGGCGCGTCGTGCTCGCCGGCCTCCAGCCGCGCGATCTCCTCCGCCAGGCTCGTAGCGGTCTGCCCGGCCGCGCGCAGTTCGGCGTCCAGCTCGGCTCCCAACCGGCCCAGGGCGTCGGTGGCCGCCCTGCTCGCCTCGTCCACGGCGGCCGCGGCCGGGTTGGGGCCCTCGGCCGAGACTGCCCAGGTCTCCAGCGCGGCTAGCACGTCGTCGGGGTCGTCCAGCCGCAACTCGCTCAGCTCGGCCAGGTAGAGGGTGTAGTCCTGGATCAGCGCGGCGCCCGCCGTGCCCGCCGCCCGCTCCGCGTCGCCGATCCGCTGGGCGGCGGCCTGCTGCTCCCCGGTCAGCCGGTCCACCTCGGAGCGTGCCGCCGTCAGCCGGGTTCGGGCCGTGTCCACGGCGCCGATCAGCCGTTCCAGCTCGCCGATCGCCCGCTCCTGGCGTTCGGCGAGGGCCTCGGCCGCGCGCCGCGGCTGCTCGGGCCGCTCCGGGAGGTCCTGCCAGTTCGTGACGGCGAGATGATCGCGCTCGCACCGTGCCGCGCGGGCGGCCGTGACGGCCGCCCGCCTGGTCTCGTCGAGGTCGCGGCCCGCCGCGCCGGCCTTGCCACGGGCGGCCTCGGCCCGCTGCCCGCGGCGCCGGGTCTCCCCGGCAAGGCGCTCGCGTTCCCGCTCGTAGCGCTGCGCGTCATCGGCCCGCCGCCGGGCCTCCTCGCCGGTCTGCTTGAGCCGTTCGGCGTCACGCATCTCGGGGCTCTGCTGCAGCGCCTCCCTGCGGGCCTCCAGCAGATTGCGCCGCTTCTCCAGCTCCTCCAGCAGGTCTTGGGCGGCGGCCAGCTCCGCCTCAGCCGCCGCGTGGCGGCCCTCGGCCTCGCTCAGGTTACGCCCCAGGTGCTCGTAGCGGCTGTGCGCCACACGCAGGACGGCGGCCTTGCGCTTGGCCGCGATCGCCGCGTACCTGCGGTAATGGACGAGGAAGTCGCCCGCGGCCCTGTGCGCCTCCTGCAGCCCGCGCAGCGCGTCGCGCTCCTCGTCCAGGCCGCGGAACGCGTCGGCGACCGTGGCGATCAGCGCGGGGCTGAGCGGCGGCAGCGCCTCGGTGAGGGCGCGCGAAAGCAGCTTCTCGTCCGGCTTCTTCGACAACTGCGGCTGGCGCAACTGGATGAGGAGGTTCACCAGCGCCTCGTACCGGTGCTCGCCGAGCCCGAACAGCGCCTCGTCCACGGCCCTGCGATAGTCGGAGGCCCGGTCGTAGACCATGCCGTGGCCCTCGACGGCCTCGCGCAGCTTCTCCCTGGTGAGCACCACTCCGGTGGGAGAGAGCAGGTGGAGCTCCGCGCCGACGCGCCGCGGGGTGAGGAAGAACCAGTGCCGGACGATGCCGCGGTCCTTGACCGCCTTCAACCCGCAGCCGATCGTCCGGAACTCCTCGGTGCCGTCGGCACCCCGGCGGCCGAACTCCATCCACGTGTAGCCCAGCCGCTCGGGATGCGGGTGCCTGCCGCCCAGCAGCAGGTTCCACTCCATCCGCTTCTGCCGGTCGCCGTCGGGCTCGACCCGGTGCGGAGCGAGCTCGCCGTCGAGCAGGAACGGCAGCGTCAGGGCCAGCACCTTGGACTTGCCGGTGCCGTTGTTGCCGCGCAGCAGGAGCCGGCCGTCGTGGAAGTGGAACTCCTCCACGTCGTAGTAGAAGAGGTCCACGAGTCCGGCACGCAGCGGCTTCCAGCGCTCGGAGGTCGGGGAAGGCAGCATCACTGTCCTTTGATGACGGGTTCGTCCAGTGCGTAACGGGCGATGGCGGGAAGTCCCATGGCCGCCCCCTCCTCCAGGCGGACCAGCCGCAGCGCGGTGAGCTTGGCCAGCGCCGTCGACAGCAACCCGTCCTCGGCGCCCGGCTCGGTCACGCCCCTGCGCCAGAAGGAGGCGTGCGCGCGGGCGGCCTCCCGGACGAACCCCCTCAGCTCCTCCAGCGGCACCTCCCCGCGGGTGGCCAGGTGCTCGGCGACCAGCAGCGTCACATGCCCGTCGGTACGCTGCTCGGGCATGCGAACGTCGGTCAGCTCGTCGTCGGGGTCCACCATCGCGATGCCCTCCGCGCGTACTTCGGCCACCAGCCCGGTCGCCTCCTCGATCCGACGGACGACGGCGTGCCGCTGCGAGGCCAGGTAGGCCCGCTCGGCCTCGTCCAGGTCGGCGTAGTAGATCACCGGATCCTCCAGCAGCTTGCGGGTCAGCCCGCGCCGCAGCGCCTGGTTACGCAGGTCGTCGGTGTCGGCGACCGGCTCCGCGATCAGCTCGGCCAGCCGTTCCTCGAACGAGTCCGCGGTGATCGTGGAGGGCCCCCGCGTGCCGGTGAGCAGCGCGGCCAGCACCGGCCTGCGCACGTCGTACAGCACGTCGCCGGTGGCGCTCAGGTACGCCTCCTCGTCGCCCGCGACCCTGCGCAGCACGCCCCAGTCGAGCAGCATGCGCACCACCGCCACCAGGTCGGCCCGCTCGGCCCGGCTGTCCAGGGTGAAGACGAAGTCCAGCTCCGGCTCGGCCGCGGCCGCCAGCACCTCCTCGGCCAGCCGGCCCAGCGTGGTCTGCGCGTCGGCCCGCTCCAGCATGGCCAGTGCCAGGCAGAGCAGTACGTAGCGGCGCCGGCCGTACGGTTCTCCCGCCTTGCCCCGCGCCGGGTGCGTCCCGTCGCGAGGGTCGGAGGCGGTCTTGAACAGCCGGGCCGCCCCCGCGTCCACCAGCAGCCGCCAGCCGGTCTCGCGCGTCAGCCAGCTACGCAACTCGGTCAGATGGCGGCGGACCAGCACCAGCGCCTCGGCGTCGCGCTCGGCCGTCAGCAGGGGCCTGGCCAGCAGCGCGCGCAGCGCCGCCCGCCGCTGAGCCCGCTCCTCCTCCGGGGTCACGGCGCCACCGCCATCAGATCGACGATCTCCACCACGTGCTCCGGCCCGGTGAGCACGCCGTCCTCGGTGCGGATCTCCACCTCGCCACCGTCGGGGACGAGAGCCAGCCGGACTTCCATAGAGCCGTCAGCGGTCACCGTCTTCACCTCTGTCTCCCCGGGGCGCCGGGCCGCCAGCGCGTCCCCCAGCAGCCCTAGGAACAGCCGGAACGCCCGCGGATCGAGCACGTCCAGCTCCGAGAGCAGCATCGGGCCTTCGGTGCGCAGCGCCGCACGGGCCGCGGCCGTCTCGGCCGCCTCCCGCTCGGCCTGCTCCAGCAGCAGCCTCCGGGCCTGGCTGCGGTCGGCCACGCGGTTGGGCTTGCCGCGCCGCTCATAGGATCCGGTACGCCGGAGCTGCGGCGAGATCTTGATCGGCGGCGCCTCCTGCCACGAGGTCCCGGCCGTCACCTCCCGCCACTCCTCCAAGGTCGCCGCCGTGACCGTCAGGTGCCGCGCGGAGGCCAGCCCGAACGCCGCCCGCCACAGCCGGTGTGTCGCTTCCTCGTCGGGAGCCTCGGCGAACCAGCGGGCCAGGGCCCGGAAGTCGGCCGACCGATCCGACCGTCCGGACCGCCGCTCGTTGAGCAGCCCGACCGCGTCGATGAGCTGCTTGATCGCCGTGATCGCCGCCTGGCGCAGCAGCCGCGCCTGCGACGGCCGCTCCACTCCGGCGGAGATGAACCAGTCCCGCAGGCCGCGCCAGCGGTTCAGCCACGACTCGAACGCGCGCCTCTCAGCCCTCCCGTACGCCTCCGCCGCGTCCTCCCCGTCGGGCACCGCGTCAGCCGCCTCCCGGCGCGCGGCCAGCCGCAGCAGACCCTCATGCCCGCACCCCTCCAGCTCCGACAGCAGCCTGGCGATGCGCGCCCCGGAGTTGGCCAGGTCGGCGATGAAGCGGTTGATGTACTCGATCAACCGTTCCTTGTAGGCGACGAACCCCTCCACGTCGCCGTCGGAGAAGTCGATCGCGCGACGCAGCGAGGCCATGAACGCCTGGGCGTTGTCGGCCAGCGATGAGAACCGCTCGGTCAGCGAGAGCAGCAGCAGGTGGACCCTGGCCGGGTCGGGATCCGCATCCCGCGCCAGGACCGCCAGCGACTGCAGATGCTCGGCGATGTCGCCCAGCGCCACCGACTGCAGCGCTCCGCGCTGCCCGATCGCCTCCTCGTAGAACGCGATCGCCTGCTCGGCCGCCTGCCCCGCCGGGGTGAGTTGGAACAGGAACCGCTTGCGGTGGAAGTCCTCCACGGACGTGACCCTGCCGGTGTCGGCGTCAGCCCGCAGGTTTCCCCACTCCCGCAGCTTGTCCAGCGCCTGCGAGAGCGCGTCGTCGTTGTCCCTCCGCAACTCGGCGGCCACGTCCTCGGGCCGCAGGTGCACGATGAAACGTTCCTTCGCGCGTGCGAAGGCGCGCAGGACCTCCCGGTACAGGGCCGCGTTGGGAGCGCTCAGGTGTGCGAACGGCTGGTGCTCCTGAGACGGGGACGTCATATCGACAAGTCTCCATGTTCGTCAGGGGTGCTGCGTCCAACTCCCTCGTAAGGACCCATGGCTTGCAACAGAACGTCTCCGTGTTGTGACGTACAGGTATATCTCAGATGCCCGGCAGCGGCGCGATCAACGAGGGACGAAATTCGTTCATTCGGCGAGTGTAACTATTTGTAGCCATTCGGATAGGTCTTGTCATTCCGCTGGAATGGCAAGACGTGACTAGCGGCCAGGTCGCAATCCGGCGGACGTCAGCTTCGACAGCGGAGCCGCCATGCGCGGGCATCGCCGACAGGTGGCGGATCCACTGCCTAACTGGACACCGCGCGGCGGCGCACGACCAACACGTGCAGGGAGGATCACCGCCACCCGCAGATCAGGGCGAGGATCACCGGCGCGGTGCGCCAGCCGTAGCGGGCGTCGAGCAGGACGCTGAGGCACAGCGCCTCCTTCGAACCGGATGGATGAGGTTTCCAGCAGGCGCGGGTGCGAAGCGGAGCTTCGTTACCCGTGATCGGGTTCTGATGTGTTTGGCCAGGCCGCGCTGGCGGGCGAGTTCGAGGGCGGGTTGGAGCAGGGTGTTGCGCTGGTTGGCGTAGTCGATGCAGCGGCCTCCGCTTCTCTGGAAGAGGGGCTGGTTGGGGCGCTTACCGTCCGCGTGGCGTGCCAGAAGCATGGCCAGTTGGTGGCAGATGGGCACCTCGCGCTGCTTCTTGCCTTTCGGATAGGGCCTGAGCTGCCATCGCTTGCGGCCGGTCGTCTCGTTCAGCAGGTAGGCGTAGGTCTGGGTAACGTGGATCAGGCCGCCGACCGGATCCAGGCCGGAGACATGAAGTCCGGCGATCTCGCCCCAGCGCAGGCCGGTGACCGTTTCGGTTAGGACGAACAAGGCGGTCTGGGGGTCGAGGTCGTGGACCACCCGGAGGTAGACGCCCAGCTCGGGCCCGTACAAGATGGGCCGCGCGGTCACGGCGCCGGGCGGCAGGCGAAGGCCCTCGCAGGGGAGAGGAGGCCTGCAGCGGTGGTTCACCGCCCTCGCCCTGTTGCGTGGCGGCTCGGAAGACCGGCTTGATCGCGCCTCGGTAGATCCGTTCCACGGCGGCCGGCGAGAGCGTCCTCGGGCTTGGTGGTGCGGGTTTGGGTGAGCCTGCCTCCCGCCACTGCCGCAGCACGCCGGGCGGTACGCGTCCCGTCTTCTTGACCGTGATGTCGCGGCCCTGTGCCCATCGGCGTGCCGCCTGCTCATCCGAAAGGGGCCGGCTCGGCTGGTGTTCGTTGCGCGCGGATGGTTTTGTGAGCATCCATTCCACCCATTCCCGCAGCACACGACGAGTGAGCCGATCCAGTGGCAGGTGCCCGAAGAACGGAAAGACGTGCCGCTCCGCCTCGGCCAGATAGTCCAGGCGCTGGGTGGGGGACGGCGCCGAGCCGGGTGGCGTAGTTGTGGCGGGCGTACTGCTCGAAGGTCGGCATGTCCGCATCGAGGATGCCGTCGAAGTGCGGGTCCCTGATGCCATGAGAGTGCGTTCCGCGAGCTGATGTCCCTTTCGTCGCTGGGAGTGGGATAGGTCGGCTGGCCGGAGGCTCGCTGCTCGGGCTATGAGCGCGGCCGGGTGAACAATCCCGGCTCGGTCTCGATGAGGATGCCGCGGCCGGCCAGGCGTTTGAGCTTGGTGCGGACGTTCTGGATGGCGTTCTGCGTCAGCGGCAGGTTTATCGCCATAGCCAGGTCACGGGCGCGCAGAGAACCGCCGACCTCACCGAAGACGGTGAGAATCTGCCGGTAGGCGGGATGATCGGGGACAGCCGGCGGCGCCCCGGCCGGCTCGGCCGGGGCGGGATCCTCCTCGGCGAGGGAGATGAGTGTCTTGCGGCTGATCCGCAGGTGCTCGACCTGCTCGCTGAGTTCGCCCAGACGCGCGGTCAGAGTGTCGATCTCCGCCTGGGTCTGCTCGGCCTGGCCGGTCAGGATCCGCTCGCGGGTGTCGATCTTGTCCAGGAGCCAGGTGCCGGGGTCGAAGTCGGGCCGTCGAGCGTCGGGCCGGTCATGCCCACCGCCATGACGGGGCGGGGCCGTGGGCGGCGATCTCTGCCGCCGACAGGTGGACGCGGCTGGTGACCACGATGACGACCTGCTTGCTGCGGGGCTGGCCTGCCAGGTCGGCCACATCACGGCGGATGACCGCCAGGCGGGCGGCATACGGCAGGCCGATGCCATCGCCGGTGATGTCGGTGGCCCAGGTGGTCCACCGGTTGATCCGCCCGTGTCCCCGTTCGGTGCTCACGTGAGCGGGGTCTTCGGCGATCAGTTCGCATCCCAGCGCCAGGGCGGCGGCATACAGGGATGACCGGTTGCCCTTGATCGTCAGCAGATAATCGGCGTGATGCTTTTCGACCAGGTCGCGGGCGGTGGTGGCGCAGGTGTGCGCCGCGTCGGCGGTGACCAGCGCTCCGGCGATGTCGATGCCGGCCAGCAGGGAGCAGATCTGAGTGGTCTCGGTGGTGCCCTCGGGGACGGTGATCTGCCCGAGTACCACGGCGTCCCGGCCGTCCCCGCGGTGTGCCATCGCCGAGAACAGCACCAGTCGCCCGTCGGAGTTCCAACTGCCGTGAAGGTCCTTGCCGTCCAGCGCGATCGCCCACCCTTGCTCATCGCAGGACGCGTGCGCACGCAGCCATGCGCCTACTGCGGCGTCGAGTTCGCCCGCGTCCACGCTGATCAGCACGCGTCGCAGGGTGGCCGCGCTGGGGGCGAGGTACGGGCCGAGTCGATGCCGGCGCGCGCCCAGCAGGCCGAGCAGGGTCTGCGGCAGGTCAGCGGCCGTCGAACCCAGTTCCCGATAGTTGGCGGCGCCGGCCAGCGTCGTCACCACGGCGACTCCCAGCACGGCCCCCAGCGGATGCCGGATCCCGCGTGGGTCACATGGATCGGTGATGCCTGCCAGCATCTCCAGCAGTGATCCAACATCGGTACGGGCGTGAGAAACTGACACCGATGGCCTTCTTGTAGGTGATGTGGAAGCGTGAGAACTCCCATGATCACAGACAGAAGGTCATCTTTGTTTCGGCGTCACGCTACGTAACGGCGACCGATTCGGACACAAGGGAACGATCGCCCCAGATGGGCGACATTGAAATCACCCTGGTGGGCCGGCCAGGGAATGCGTGCCAAGCTGACGTGGCGGACTGCAATCACTGTCAGCAGGGCGATCAGGAACGGGATGACTCGCACCGGTCTGATCACCCAACCAGCCCCATCGTGACACTTTGACCTTTCAGCCTCTGTACAGCCAGGGAGCGAGCAACCCCTCAAGTTCGCCATCTGTCATGTTGCCCCCTTGTCCAAATCCGTGCCACCCCAAGGCCCGCTGCATGACGTAGACCGGAATCCCAAAGGCTTCGTTGAGAACCGCTGTGGCCGCGACCGGCCCGAACCTTTCGCCAAGGAGTTCTTGAACATAGTGCATGAGCGCGGTGGCGCTCATGCCGTTCGCCTTGGCATTGACAACTGACACGACCGCATCGTTGCGCCAGTCCGACATACTATGACCATCTTTCTCGAAAATCCTGCGGATGGACAGCGGGCAACTCGAGAGCGCGGTCTTCGAGTCGCCCGCTGGTTAGACGTGAGCCATTATCTCACACAACCCAGACCTACCGGAAAATCACGCCCACGTTCGTGTATTCTCCGTGATTTCCGCGCAGCTCTACGAATTCGACGCTGCGCGTAAATCCATGGCGTCCCGCCATCTTTCCAGTGAATGTCGCACGTGCGGCGTCATCAAGAGACATGCCCGACCGGATCGCCGCGTTGAACGAGTCCAGATTATCCCTGAGTTTGTCGCCGTTCTGCCAATAGGCCTTGACTCCCTTAACATCACCCCCGAAATACTTCATGGCGTTTCCGAACATCTCACTGCCGCGAGGGGTGTCATCCGCCTTTTCTACAGCCATCGTCACGATGCCGTTCTCGTCCAGATCGGCAATGATGCCCCGTCCGCTCGGATAGATCTCGTTATATGTCTTGATCGGAAAGGGGAAGTCTCCAGGCCCCTTGATGTGCGCACCGTGCGGACTCGGAAAGAAGAGAGATGGGTCGTTGCCGCTCCGGAATCCTCTCCAGTAACTGTCGGGATCCAGATCGCAGCCGCACTCCATTCCGTGGTTCTTTTTTCTATTGATGTACTCCTCACATAGACAGCGAGGCTCAGGATGTCGTCATGGGCCTCGTCTAGATGTGCCGAGCCTTGGGATACTTGTCCTCCAGCGCCTGCACCACATGCCGGCGCTGTGCGTCAACGGACTCGACGCCGGGCTGCTCGAACACCGCGCCACCCGGCATTACAGCCCGGCACCGCCAGCCTCACTCCCATAGGCGACCAGGCCGTGCAGGAACGCGCGCCAGCCCTCCGTCCTCCGACGACCACAGTCGGGTGTGCCCGTTAGCGTTCACCCCTGGTCGCGACCAGGGCGGGCAGCACCCGGCGGGCGTGCTCGGTGAACGCCGCTGATGTGATCGGCCAGGAGATCCCGTGATCGCGTACCGACTGGATCATCATCCGCCCGCCATCGGCCACCACGGCGCCGCTGGCCTGGCGTAATCGCAGCGTGAGGCGGGAGCCGGCGGGGATCTGCGGCACCTGCTCAGTGAACGTCTTCCGGGGGCAGGATGCCTGGTCGCAGCGCCAGCGCCGTTGACGCCAGCGCAGCGCACACCACCGGCCCGCCGCTGGCTGGTCTCGTGGACGGGTGGTTATCCCTTCCTTCAACCGGGCTGCGGCCGTCCCACATTCGGGGCAGCATCGGGCGCGTTCATCGGCGGTGGTCAGGTGCACCACCGGCCCGTCGTGTGCCTCATTACCTGCGGCGACGAGCTTCGTCACGGTTATCCCGCTCAGGCCGAGCAGCAGCGTCGTGTCGTTGACTATGCTCTGCTGTGATCATCTTGCTTCGACCACAAGACGAATCATCGAGAGCCGCGAGCCCTCTCAGGCCTTCTGGGCCAGGCGAGGCGTCAAATCTCGATCAACTTCGAAGAGTCGGCTAAGCTCGGCTCTGCGGCTGCCTATGCAGCTGGTTACCGATGGTCGCTCGCCTCCGTGCTCAGGATCGTGAAATCCCGGAACGGTCGGCGGAAATTCTCGAGGTACCATCCGAGGTCCACGAACTCGGGCGAGCGCTCGATGGTGCGATAATCCAGCAGGGGGATAAGCGAGACCGACCTCCTGTCCTCATGAAACATCACGTTCGCATAGAATTCTCCGCCAGGCAGCCTGACAGTCATTCCTGTCGTCTCTCCGGCTTCGTATGCGGCGCGCATGTCGAGTTTTGCCTGGGTTAGGCCGTCAAGCGGCAGTTCCTTCCAGTCGAAGTCGGTCATATACCAGAGAGAGTTTTCCTCGCGGACAAACTCCCAACCCGTCTTGGCAAGCCGTTCGAGGACTTCCTCGAAGTCCACATCGTGTTCGAACTGCAGGCTGATCATGATGTCGCGGCTCATTTTTCCCTTGCCAGAGTCGGTGAGAATCCCCCAACGGGCGATCCGGTTGCGGGCCGCCCGTCAGAAGATCATAATAGATTATCGGATGTCAGTCGGCACTGTACTTCATGGGCCCGGTTTGCGGCGGCGGTGTGGCGCGCGCCTCCTCTCGGAATGGAATCCCCTTCTTCGTCAGCCACTGCTTGATACTCTCCGGAATAGCCTTTTCGGAGATGATCTCGAATCTTGCATTGTTCTCCCTGGCGATCTTGACCGCCTCACCCATCTTGCCCTTGAAGGATTCCATCCTCTTGTGGTCCTTGAGAACCTGCTCCCAGAACGTGCCCGACTTAGCTTCGTACCAAGTCTCGACCTCGTCCACGAAGTGCTTTCCATCGAATTGCCGCTTGCCGACCTTAAAGGGGTCATCGAACTTACGCGGGGATAGCTCGGTTTCGGCTTGAGCGGGTGGTTGCGCAGCGTGATCGGAGGCGTTGATTGCTCGTGTTGCGGAAGCCGTACGCGCAGCGCGCTTCGAGCTTGATCACGCGATTGGTCCCTTCGCTCTTGGCATTGGTGATGCCCGTGCGGATGAACGCCTCGATCTCGGCCCACCAGGCGGCGATGCTCTGGGCCAAGGTGACCAGTTCGGGCAGGTAGGCGTGGTCGGCGCACCAGGCGAAAAAGGCGTGCAGGCGGTGGGCGATCCGCGAGCGGGCCGGGTTGGTCCGGGCCAGCGCGAGCAGGTGACGCAGTTTCTCCTTGGCGTGCCAGCCTGCCAGCAGATGCCTGCCGGCGGTGCCGATCCTGCCCACGTCGCGTTCCAGGACGGCACGCTGCTCGGCGGTCAACTCCTCGGCATTGGCGCGCAGCAGGCGGCGGTGGTCGTATTCGGGGTCGCCCTTGCGTCCACGGCGTCCGCGCATCTTCCAGGTCAGCCGCCGCCGCAGCTCAGCGAGCTTGGCGTTGGCCAGTTGCACCAGGTGGAAATGGTCCACCACGATGATCGCGTGTGGCAGCGCGGCGCGGATCGCCGAGCGAAACACCGCGCACATGTCGATCGCCACGTAGGAGACGGCGTTGCGCCATGCGGCGGGCCGGGCGTTCAACCAGGCCGTGACCGACGTCGCCACGCGGCCTTCGACCTGGCCGAGCAGCCCTTGCTCCCCGCACAGATCGGTGAAGCCGACATGCCATCGGTCGGCGATCAGCCGGTACTTGCCGGTGGCCGCATCCTGTTCCCAGCGGGGAGCGCCCCGCCGGATCTCATCGATCCCGATTGCCGAGGTCGGCAGCGGCTCGGCGGGCAGCACCTCGGTGGCATAGGCGCGCATCTCGCGCATCGCCACCGGCCAGGACAGCCGATGGTCACGCCCGGCCTGGGAGATGGTGCGCCCGCCGTCCACCACGCTGCGCCCGCAGGCCCGCCGCAACCTGGCGGTGGTCCGCATCCTCGCGCCGACCTGCGGAACCTGCTCGGTGAACGATCCGCGCCGACAGCGTTCCTCCCGGCACACCCAGCGGCGTTTGTGCCACAGCAGGCTGATCGTCTCACCGCCGGCGCACAGGTCGCGGGGCGAGGTGAGCACACGTTCCTTGACCCGGGTGGCGAACACCCCGCACGCCGGGCAGGCCCGTGCCGTCTCATCATCAGTGATCATGTGGACCACCCGATGGCCGTCATCGTCGCGTTCCACCCGCACCACCGCCACGCCTTCCAGGCCCAGCAGCAGTGTCGCATCCGAAGAAATCTCTATAGTGTTCTGCACGCCCGTGGTTTCTTGAAGATCGACTGCCTAGACAACAGTCATGATCCACAAGAGCCGCGGGCATCTTGCATCCGGGGTGATCTTCAGCCTTAGCCGTCACTCAACGTGACCAGAGAGCGGACTCCTGCCGCCCCTCCCCGATCAAACTCGAAGACCCCCTTAAAGCCGCCCTCATGGCCGAACTTATTCCAGAGGAATCGCTCGTACTCGTCTCCACTCTCTTGCGCGAGCTGGCCCTTGGACTTGGCCACTTCTCCATTGCCGGTACTACTGCTGCTGCTTCGGTTGGTGTTGTTGGATGAGCTGTCCGAACCTTCGCCGACTGCCGCCTGCACGATATGACGGATGTCATTGATAAGGCCTGAGGTGCCGACACCCGCAGTAGCGGCGCCCGCGGTGATCACGCCAGCCCCCGCTGCCACAGCAGGCGCTCCAACTATGCAACCCACACCGGTCAGGCATGCGGCGCCGCCACCGATGGCGCTACCGGCACCCCAAACCATGGCGGCCAGTCCGGCTGCAGTTTCCGCCCCGTGGGCGAGGATGGAGCCAGCGCTCCCGGGATCGGCGCCGAAGGCGGCGGCCCTACTCAGGTCATCCCAGAAGTCGTGCCCGTCGATCTCTATGTTGCTGATGGGATTGCCGCCGGCGAAGGCGTAGCGGTTGGCGGTCCAGGGGTCGAGGCTGAGGGCTAGGTCGTCGAGGGCGTCGTTGTAGGTGTCGAGGTTGAGGAAGCGGTTGAGGTTGGGGTTGTAGTCGCGGAACCCCATGTCGTACATGCCGGTGGAGTTGTCCCAGCGCTTGGCGTTGAAGCGGTAGGGGTTGTACTCCTCCTTGGCCGTCGGGTCGACGGGGTCGGGCTTGTCGACGCCGGTGAAGAGTTTGTCGTCGTTCTTGCCGTAGGCGGTGTAGCCGTAGGTGGCGCGGGTGTCGCCGGTCTCCTTGGTGATCTGCTCGACGTCGGTGTGCGGGTTGTAGCCGTAGTAGGAGGATTCTTCCGAGCTGTCGGTCTTGATCTTCACCTGCGATAGGCGCTCGCCCCAAGGTGCGTACTGGAAGGATTTGGTGAGTTTGCCGGCCACTTCCTCGTCCAGGACCTCGCCGGACAGGCCGAGATAGGAGTAGGTGGTGGTCTTTGCGGAGGTGGTGCCTTCCTTCTCCGTCTTGGATGTCGTCCTGTCCAGTGGGTCGTAGGTGTATGTATTCACCGTCGACGGCGCACCGTCAGCGCCGGCGCATGGCACTGATCATGCCGATGGCGCAGGAGACCCCGGCCTAAGGGCGTCGGAGGATCCGAGGCGAGTCGGCGTGCACTTGTGGCATGGTCCGCGCGAGAACGAACGGTTCGAGGCGCGCCGACGAGACTGACCCTGGGGAACCCTTCACGATGACTCACATGCACCTTGAGCTGCATGAGCGCAATGTCGGCGGCCTGAGGTTACGATGCACGACCCCTGCCCGGTGGATCACGACGAGCGCCGAACCCATGCTGACGGCGTTGGACCGGCCGCGACAACGCTGCCTGACATAGTCGACGACGATGATCCCAGCGGTGTCGCCCGCCGCCCCTCGTGTTGACGTGCTGTTCCTATGCATGGGGTGACCACGACCCTGGCCTCCAGGGGCTGGTCACTGCGAGACCCCCTTCGGCCGTCACGGTGACGCCAGGCGGTTGCAAGCTCTCGAGCAGCTCCCACACAGTTGACGTCATCCGGGACAGAGCCGCGGTCACATGTCGCCAGGCGAGACTGGTATCTGGAGCCGCTATTCGGACGGATTCTTCGCTCGCTCGATCCATGCTTTCATGATGTCGACGGCGAGCCAATGACCGCAGTCCTCCGCTTCGGCGAGAATGGTTTTCCCCCCGATGACCCTCAACGGATCCGCACCCCGCGCAAGAAGGTAGGCGGTGACGTTGACACGCAGGGGGTCGCGGGTTTGAACATGACTGTCCCACTCGATGTCGATTGCGTGCCGGAGCAACGTCCAGCCGCTCTCGCACCCCTGCTCATCCTCAACGTCATGACCGGAATCGAGTAGTTCGCGCAATCTCGGCAGATCTTCCAATTCCACGGCAACATGAGCTGGAGAGTCGGTCAATGGAAAGCTCCTCAAGTATATGCGCCCTGAATGAACAGAACAACGTTATTGTACACCCGTGCCACTCCATGGCCGACGGGATCAACGGGAGACCGAGAGGGCAAAGTGCCCTGCTTCTGCACGCGGTCACAGCAGAAGCAGGGCACATGGCCTCACGAAGTCATTGCGTCCTCACATTCACTCTGATGTTGGGGAAGCGTTTAATGAACTGAGCAAGCACTCCAGTGCATTCTGAACAGATCGCACGCTCAGAATAGATGGTGAGAGTGCCCTTGGAAGTCGGCTTAAGCGACTTGGCGAGCTTCTCGAGTATCTTCCACTCCGAGTCGGCGTCCTTCCACCCCCGGTCGAAGATCGGATCGGTCGGCATCTCCACTGAGCCCGGATACTGATGCTTCCCGCTGACACCGACGAGCTGCCCGCGCATATCGTCGATATCGTACTGTGCCACGGCGGCGTTCCGGCCTTTGCCTACCTGGTATTTGGCCTTGTATTCCGCCACGAAATCCTTGAGTGGGCAGCTCGTGTTGTGAACGAGTACGGCTGCGGCGCCGGCCGCCACATAGTACGTGTGGATGTTGGCGACCGTCATGTTGTGAACGGTCTGAACGGCGGTCCATCGCTTTACCGCCTGCACCTGCACGAACGTTCCCGCAGAGGTGCGGAGCCACATGCCGGACTTGAGCTCGTCGGCCATGACCCATTTTCGCAGCTCAGGCGCCCAGAATGGATGGTGATCGGTGGCGACCAGGGAGCTGCGCTCGTCGTCCTTGTCAGCTGCGCCGACGCTGATCTGGACGAGATGTTTATCGCCCTTGCTGGTCAGGACTGCGGTGACGGGCTCTGCTCTGGTTTCTCCGGTCTCAGGATCGGTTGCCAGTACCTTATCCCCGACTTTCACTTCCTCGATAGGCTTCTGGCTGCCGTCCGCCAGGAGGACTTGCGTGCCCGGCACGAAGCTGTCACAGGGAATTGACTTGGATTCGTGGGGGGTGTCTGGGGTGTGGGGCCTGTTCTTTAACCTGGCGTCGAGTGCAGTATCCAGACAGGCTTCAGCATCCCCCTCCTGTATGCAGGTGGTAGCCGTTTTGGCGTTGTTCAGCCAGCTCCACATGATCAGGATGTAGGTCTTCTCCCAGATGTTGAATCCCTGTCGACACTTCTCTCCCGAACAATCCAGATATACGGTCGGAGTATTAGCGTCCTCTCGTTTCTTGAAGTTCTTGAGCATTCGGTCATGCCCGTTGCGATTTTCCTTGTTCGCTGCCTTGATCTCTCTCTCAGTTCGCGGACAGTTGACGCCCGGCTGACAGTGACCAGGACGCGGCTCGTGCCCGTCGATCTCAATGCGTGAGATGGGGTTGCCGCCTGCGAAGGCGTAACGGTTGGCGGTCCAAGGGTCGAGGCTGAGGGCTAGGTCGTCGAGGGCGTCGTTGTAGGCGTCGAGGTTAAGGAAGCGGTTGAGGCCGGGGTTGTAGTCGCGGAACCCCATGTCATACATGCCAGTGGAGTTGTCCCAGCGCTTGGCGTTGAAGCGGTAGGGGTTGTACTCCTCCTTGGCGGTGGGGTCGACAGGGTCGGGCTTGTCGACGCCGGTGAAGAGTTTGTCGTCGTTCTTGCCGTAGGCGGTGTAGCCGTAGGTGGCGCGGGTGTCACCCGTGTCCGAGGTGATTTGCTCGACGTCAGTGTGCGGGTTGTAGCCGTAGTAGGAGGATTCATCCGAACTGTCGGCTTTCACCTTGACCTGGGACAGACGCTCGCCCCACGGGCTGTACTGGAAAGATCGGGTCAGCTTGCCGGCCACCTCCTCGTCCAGGACCTCGCCGGACAGGCCGAGGTAGGAGTAGGTGGTGGTCTTGGCGGAGGCGGTGCCTTCCTTCTCCGTCTTGGATGTCGTCCTGTCCAGTGGGTCGTAGGTGTATGTAGTCACCGTCGACGTCGCACCGTCAGCGCCGAGTTTTTCGTGTTTGGTGACGTGGTCGAAGCCGTCGTAGGTGTATTTCTCCCAGGTCTTGCCGCCGCCTTGGATGGTGCGCAGGCGGCCGTAAGGATCGTAGGTGTAAGTCATGGCGGCTCCGTCGGTGACGGAGGTCATCAGGCGGTTGCGGTCGTAGGTGAAGGTGGTCTTCTTGCCGAGGACTTCCTCTTCCCAGACGTTGCTGTTGGGGTCGTGGGAATAGGTCTCGGTCTCGACCGGGCCGCCGCCGGTCGGGGTCTTGACGGTCTTGGCGATGCGGTCGCGGGGGTCGTAGGTGTAGGCGTAGGTGTGGTCGAGGTAGGCGCCGGGGCTGTCGGCGTTCTGGATCTTGGCGTGGTCGCTGGCCCGCTGCAGGTTGCCCTGGTAGCCGATGGTGTGCTCGGCGACGATGGCGGCGTTGGGCTTCTTCTCCACCGAGTGGCGCAGGACGCCGGACAGGAAGTAGTCGTAGGTGACGGTGTTGTTGTTGGCCTTGGTCTCGGTGAGGCGTTCGGCGCGCGGGGTGTAGGTGTAGGTGGTGGTCTTGGGGGACGGGTCGGTGGCGGTCTTCTTGTTGACCACCTGGTTGACCAGGTCGCGTACGTCGTAGTCGTAGGTGGCGACCGTTTTGTCGTGGGTGCGGACGGTGACGGCGCTGTTCTCGTTGTAGTCGTAGGTGGTGGTGTTCTTCAGGGCGCCGTCGAGCTTTTCCTGGATCTTCTGGACCTGGTTGAGGTTGGTGTAGGCGATGTCCCACAGATCGATCTTGGCTGTGGGGGAGTTGTCGTCGATCCGGGTCAGGTTGGCGTTGGCGTCGTAGGTGTAGGCGAAGTCCTTCTTCTCGGTGTCGCTGGCGCCGCCGGTGTCGCGGACGAGTTTGACGGCGTCGGCGATCAGAATGCCGTTGGCGGCGTCGGTGAGGGTGATGCTGTGCGCGGTGCCGGCGGTGAAGGTGTAGGAGCCGAGTTCGACCCAGGTGCCGGTGTTCTTGGTCTGGTCGACGACCACGTCATCCGTGCCGCCGTCGTGGTTGATGGTGTATGTGGCGTTGGTGGCGGTGGCGCCGGAGGGGTACTGGACGGCGACCTTGTAGGTGCCGGCGGTGGGGGTGGTCAGGTTCCAGGTGAAGCTGCTCTGGCCGGTGCCGGCCGGGGCGGTGGCGTAGTCGTAGCCGACGAACCCGGTGGAGGCGGCGGCCTGCGGGCCGGCGATGTTGGAGGCGGGGGAGCCGCCTGAGGTCGGCGTCCAGGAGCCGGTGGCGACGACCTGGCCGGTGTCGGAGTTGTCGTTCATGACGACGTCGAGGCCGAGGGGGACGCCGTTGTCGGAGTGGGTCTTGAGTTTGCCGTCGGGGTAGTAGTCCCAGTCCAGCGCGCGCTGGGAGGAGCCGCCCGCGGAGGTGACGGTGCGGTTGGTCTGCAGGCCCAGCTTGTTGTAGTCGTAGGTGGTCTTGATGTCCCATGGGTCAGTGGTGGTCCGGGACCAGCCGTTGTCCCAGTAGGTCATCGTGGTGATGTTGCGGATGGTCTGCCCGTGGGAGGGCGGGGCGGAGATCTCCTTCAGCCGGGAGACCTCGTCATAGGCGTAGGTGACGCTGTCGGGCTTGTTGTAGACCGGGTCGTCCTTGTCGAAGGGGAAGATCTCCTCGACCGGGCGGTTGAGCTTGTCGTACTTGGTCTCGGCGACGAAGTCGATCTCGCCGCCGCGCTCGACGCCGCGTGGGGTGATGACCTTGGTGCGGTTGCCGACCTGGTCATAGCGGTACTGGGTGGTGACGTACTTGATGTCGCCGCCGGTCTCGGCGTGCGGGACCTTGGTCTCGATCACGGCGCCGCGCTTGTCGTACGTGGTGATCGTCTTGTTGTTCTCCTGGTCGGTCTGCCCGACCACGAGCCCGTCCAGGTCGTAGTCGACCGACGTCACGAAGCCGGCCGCGTCCGTGGACGTCTTGACCTGGTGGTTGAGGTCGTAGGTGTAGGTTGCGGTGAAGTCGGCAGCGTCGGCGGTGGCGTTCTTGCGCGGGTCGATGACCTTGGTGGTGTTGCCGACGTTGTCGTACTCGTAGGTGATCTTGTGCTGTCTAGCGTTGCGGACCTCGGTCAGCTGGTAGATCTCGTCGTAGACGTAGGTAGTAGTGAAGTCGGCCGCGGTCGCACCGGCCAGGTTGCCCTTCGGCTCGGTCTGGGTCTCGAGATTGCCGGCCCGGTCCCAGGTGAAGGTGGCCTTGCGGGCCGGGCCGTCCGCACTGTCCTTGGGCAGCAGCGATTCGGTGAGCTGGTCGGCCGCGTCGTAGGCAGCGGTGGCCACGGCGCCGTTGGGGGCAGTGGACTTGGTGACGTTGTCGTTGCGGTCATAGACCGGGGCCGGGGTGACGATGAAGTCGTTCTTGTCCTGGTCCTTGGGGACCTTCGACTCCAGCGGGCGCTTGAAGACGTCGTAGGTCTGGGTGGTCTTCTTGCCCAGCGCGTCGGTGACGGACAGCACGTTGCCGCGCACGTCGTAGATGGTGGTGGTGACGTTGTTGTAGGCGTCGGTGATGGCTTTGGGGTAGCCGGTCGGGTCGTAGTCGCCGAACGTGGTGGAGTTCTGGTTGGCGTCGGTCGACTTGGTCAACTGGCCGAGCGGGTCGTACTCGTAGGTCGTGGTGTAGTCGTCGGCTGTCGCCGTTTCGACGCCGAGCGGGTCGGTGACTGTTTTGAGGTTGCCGTTGGCGTCGTAGGTGAAGGCCCAGGTACGGCCTTCCGGGCTGGTCTTCGTTTTCAGGTCCGCGACGTAGTCGTTGAGACCGCGGTAGTAGTCCAGCGCCGTCGGGTCGGTGTTGGCCTCGGCGTCGGTGATGGTCAGGGGGTAGCCGGTCTTCGGGTCATACGTCCAGGTGGTGTGCGCCTGGTTGGCCTCGAACAGGTCGGTGACGTTGTGGTCAGGGTCCCACTCCAGGCGGGTGGTCTCCTGCTTGTCGTTGGTGATGAGGTGCGGGCGGCCATACGCGTCCAGCTCGTACTTCGTGGCGTGCTGGAGGGGGTCGGTGACCGTGGCGTTGATAACGCCGTTCTGCGAGCCGTCGGGGTCGACGTAGTCGAACCTGGTCACGCCGTCGAGCCGGTCGGTCAGGGCCTGGACCTTCCACAGGTCCTCGGAGTCTTCGGTGGCGTCGTAGTAGTCCAGCGTGGTGTCGTTGCCGCGCGGGTCGGTGACCTTGACGAGCTTGACGTTCTTGTTGCCCTGGGTGGCGTCGTAGCGGAAGCCGAACGTCTTGGCCTGTTCGTCACCGGCACCGTCGATCATGCGGGCCATCAGGCCCTTGTCGGTGTAGTTGAAGGTGACCTTGCGGCCGGCGATGTCGGTGATCGACTCGACGTTGTCGATGATGTGCGGGTTGGTCAGCTTGGTGTCGGCGACCGGCTGCCAGGTCGTGTCGTCGATGTAGGTGTAGTTCTGGCCCTTCTTGTAGTACGAAAGGCTCAGCGTCTTACGGCCGGTGGCGTCGGTGATGTACTGCAGGAACTTGGTGGGCTTGTTGTTGGAACGGCGCCGCTCGTAGGTGAACGACATGGTGTTGCCGTTCTTGTCCACGATCGCCGACTGGAAGCCCTCTTCGTCGAAGAAGAACTGGGTGCGGTCGGGCTTGGTGAACACCCACTGACGCAGCGGGTCGGTGCTGCGGCGGGTGGGATCGTCGGGGCGGGCGACCTGCTGCAGGTACAGGTGCACGCCGCGCGGGTTCTTGTACGCGCAGGTGGAGGGGTTGCAGGCGGAGGTGTCGGTGCCTTCGGGCAGCGTCCACACGTGTGTGGTGCCGTCGCCGTCGGTCAGCCGCACCTGGGAGGGCCACTCCTGGCCGGGCGGGTGGAACTGCACTTGCGAGCCCAGCTTGGCCAGCGTCGAGGTCTGCAGCGACCAGCCGTAGCCGAGCGAGGCCGTGGAGGTGTCGAGGCTGTTGTAGGTCATACGGGCGAAGGTCTGCGGCCCGCGGGAGGGGTTGGAGAAGGCGTTGTAGCCCCACACCACGTTGCCCGCGTACGGGTTGACCAGCGCGGTCGTTCCGGCGCCGGTGTTCTTGCCGGTGTAGGCGTAGAACTTCTCCAGGCCGAGCAGGTCGCTGGTAGGGGAGTCGATACGGATCTGCTGCGGCAGCTCCGGCAGGTGATGGGTGGCCGACTTCCAGTTGTTGGTGACGGTGTCCTGCACGTCCCACACCAGCACCGCGCCTTCGGCCAGGTTCGTACTGGTTGCGGCGGGGGCCTTGACGGTGGCATCAACCTTCACCGACTCGCCCGGCGCCAGGCTGACCGGGAGCTGGGCCTTGAGCTGGTTGTCGGCGGTGGAGATGTCACTGCCGTCGGGTAGCTGCCAGTGGTAGGACAACGCGGTCTTGGCGGCGTCCCAGGTTTCGGTGGTGGTGTTGGTCACCACCACCGGCAGTTCACGGCTTTCGCCCGCGGTCAGCCGCTCCGGCGTGCCGGGCACGTAGAACGCCGAGACTCCCGAGCTCTTCTCCGTGTACTCCACGCGCAGGCGGGGCCGCAGCACGCTTTCGTCGGCCTCGGTGGCCAGGAAGGATGCCGACTGCTTGGCCGTGCCGGCCTCGTTGGCGACCTTCACCAGCAGGCCCTTGTTGCTTGCCGCGTCACTCACCCAAGCCTTGGCGGCGTCGGTGACGGTCCATCGCCGCCAGCCTGGGGTGGCGGTGACGGCGGTGACCGTGCTGAGTGCGGTGGCGTCGAAGTCGCCGCCCGCCGTCGTCCACGGGCTGATCCACGTGGCGGATTCGTCGAAGGTCTTGGTCAGCTTGTGCGCGGTGAAGCTCGCTCCCGACCCGGTGGAGGTGGCCCCCCACAGGGACAGCGTGGTCTCGCTGATCTGCGCATCGGCGGGGATTTCGGCGGCGAAGTCGTCGAACGTCACCACCGCACGGGTGTTGGCTTGGGCGGTGGCGGTGTTGCCGACCTGCAGCCGCTTCTGGCCCAGCATCACATCGTGGCCCGTGGATGGCTCGCCGGAGGCCAGGGTGGTGTCCGCCGACCCGTACAGCGTTTTGGCGATCTTGCCGGGGCGCGGCAGGATCACCGTCATCTCCTGGGACGGCGAGCGCTGCCCGTTCTTCAGCACCGCGGTCACCCAGTAGGTGGCCTCGTGGATGTAGGACGGGTCGGCCACCGCTTCGGGGTCTCCGCCGCTGGAGGTGTCGGTGTAGGAGGTGACGTCGGTCGGCAGCGTGGTGACCAGCTCATCGCCCAGGCTGGAGGTGCCGTTGCCGAGCTGGCACCCGGACGGGCAGTGCCGGTACAGCTCGTACCCGGCCAGGTCATCGGCGTCGCTGCCGGGGGTGGGGTCTTGGTAGGCGGTCCAGGACAGGGACGCGCCGACCGAGGTGGCCGTGGTGACCGGCTTGAGTGTCACGCTGGGGGTGCCGTAGGTGACCACCAGCTTGGGATGGTTGACGGTCTCGCCGCTCATGCCGTCGCCGCCGTAGACGTCGGCGGCGGCCTCGTACACCGGCCCGCCGACCTTGCCGGTCGTGGCCTCGTCGGCAGCCTTGAGCATGAACCCGGGGGTGTCGCCCTCGCTGGTCATCCACTTGTTGACCACGCCGGTGACGTCGAAGGAGTGCCAGCGCGACAGCTCGCCCGGATTGCGAGTCACCGTCGCCGCTGCCGTAGCGGCGACGGCCGGTTGGTTGTTCCAGGTCACCAGCCACGAGTCCCAGTCGCCGGTGATCTCCCGCGCCTCCACCGTGACCGGCCCGGCCTCGCCCAGGGCCTGGTCGAAGTAGGTCTCCAACCTGGCCTGGTCGACCTGGGTGCCCAACGGCATCGGCAGATTGAAGTGCAGCAGCGCTCGGTTGATCGCGCCCGCGCTGGTCTTGCCCACCGGCAGGTTCCAGGCCTCATCGAAGTTGGTGGTCTTCTTGGCCGAGTCGATGTAGGTGTCGGTCGCCTCGGCGGCGTCCGGTTGGATGCGGATGGTCGGGTCGATCACCACCGGCCACTTGCGTTCCGGCGCCGCCAGCCAACCGGCATCCGGAGCCAAGGTGATCGTCGCCTCGGCGCCCTGCTGCTGGACGGTCTGGGTGACCGCGTCGCTGGAGCGCTTGCCGTACGGAGAGGCGGCGTCCGCCTCAGCGTCGATCATGAACGGCTTCGGGATCGTGAACGCCGGCGTTCCGTCCTGCCCGAGGAAGGCGATTGATCCGTCCGGCTGTGCCTGCGCCGTCAGGCCGCCGGTCTTGACGGTGAACGCGAACGACGTTCCCGCCGCCGGCGCCTGGGCATCTGGTCAATAATCACGCGGAGTGATGGGGGCCAACTTTCGAACACCCGCTCCCACCCGTTGCGAGAGGCCCTCCCGCTGCGGTGATCCACCGCAGGCGGACCGCGTTGCCGACTTACGGTCAACGTGACTGTGCGTAAACACTGCAGATCACCGAAGAACCCGACATGCAGCCGAAAATCTCCGACTCCCAGCAACCTCACAGCTAACCAACGGGCAGAACGAATTACCAGATCACAGCCATGCCCGACCCTCTTGACGCGCGCCTGCATCCCATGTGTAGATCAATTCGGTCTCATGCCGCTGAGAAAGGTCAGGTATGGCACCAACGTCGCCTCATCGACCGTGACGCCGAGCCACTTCCATCGCCGGCCCACCGCCACGATCCGTCCCCGGAAGCCTCACAACCGTCCTGACCCGCATCCCGTACCTGGTCGCCACTGTCTCCCCGGCCGAATTCCCCTCTGCGGGCGGACGCAGGTCCGAATGTTGACAGCCGCCTTGACAAGCACGGGCATCTCGTGGCTAGATCGAGCCGATTCTCAGAGATCGACAGAAGGGATCACGATGGCATCGACCGGACAGCACCTTCTCACGTGACAGCGCAGTCGCCTCCGCTGCCCCCCGCGCGCCGCCGCCTTCCCGTATTGCTCCTGAAGATCACTGCCCTGTCAGCGGGCGTTCTGTCCCTGACCTTGGCCGCCATTGTGATCGGCCTTCCGGGCTTTCCCCGCTCCCTGGACCTGTTCGACACGCCTCACGACAGCGCCGGCACGGCTCCGCCTGCAGCCGCGCTCCCCGTTCACCGCACCGCCTCGCCCGCCACTCCGGCCTCGCCAAGCCGGCCAGCGGCCAGACCGGTCTCACCCGCTGTCGCCCGCGCCTCGGTGATCACCACGCCGACTCCCCGCAAGTCTCGCTCGGCCGTACCCAACGCGACCACCCCTGCGACGCCCCGCAAGACAGCCTTTAGCAGGCCGACCTCGCAGGCTCCCCAGGCGACAGCACCTCGCGCTACAAGCCCGTCACCCCCGGAAGCCACCGCCGATATGCCTTCAAACCAGAGGCCTTCGCACACACCACCCGGTCAGACCAAGCGGCCCCTCGGCCAGACTCGACAGCCTCCGGGGCAGGCACATGACCAGGCACCTCCTGGCCAGACTCGACAGCCTCCAGGGCAGGCGCGCGACCAGGCAGACCAGCCTCAGGGACCAAATAACGGCCAAGGTCAAGCACGGGAGGCATCCGACAATTCACGCCGTGATCATGGTGTCGGAAGAGGATGACCTCTGGAGCTTCAAACGATCGCCCATAACGAAGCTGTGCGAGTGAACCCGGGGCGGCTTGGCCCCTGTTTGGGTGTGTCTTTGATCAAGCAGACCGTGCCTCGCCAGGTCGCCCTTCCACCCAGCCCTTCTGTTGGGCGTTCTGTCGGGTTGGCTTTATATCAGGGTTCAGGCGCCCCAACGTCGAAGGTGGTTCGGCCCTGCTGACCGGCCGCCGATGTGCCGGACGCGTGCCGAAGAGCATGTGACGAGCATGAACTCGGCCACCTGCGCCTCGCAGAAGAGGGTCGAGAACCGAGAAATCGCAGGTCAGAAAGGGTATGGAGTGGTAGGGCGCCCGGGGCTCGAACCCGGAACCTACGGATTAAAAGTCCGCAGCTCTGCCAATTGAGCTAACGCCCCTAGCAACAGCAAGGGTACAGAGACTACAGCCCCGCCCGCGACGCCCACAGCACCCGGTCGAACCGTCACCGATAGGCGGCCAGGCCGGTGAGCGCCTCACCCAGCACCAGCGTGTGGATCTCCTGCGTCCCCTCGTAGGTCAGCACACTCTCCAGGTTGTTCATGTGCCTGATCACAGGGTACTCCAGGGTGATCCCGTTGCCGCCCAGGATGGAGCGGGCCTGGCGGGCGATGTCGAGGGCGGCCCGTACGTTCGCCAGCTTGCCGAAGCTGATCTGCCGGGGCTGCAGGGCGCCGGCGTCCTTGAGCGTGCCGAGGTGGAGGGCGGTGAGCTGGGCCTGGGCGAGGCCGACGTACATCCAGGCGAGTTTCTCCTGGGTGAGCTGGAACGCCCCGATCGGCTTGTCGAACTGGACGCGCGTCTTGGCGTAGTCGACGGCGGACTCCAGGCAGGCGCGGGCGGCGCCGACGACGCCCCACACGATGCCGAAGCGGGCCTCGGACAGGCACGACAGCGGCCCCTTGAGCCCGGTGACGCCGGGCAGCGCGGCGGAGGCGGGCAGGCGCAGGTCGTCGAAGTACAGGGACGAGGTGACGGACGCCCTCAGGGACATCTTCCTGTGGATCTCGGGGGCGGAGAAGCCGGGCGTGGACGTCGGGACGACGAAGCCGCGTACGCCTTCGTCCGTCTGCGCCCAGACGACGGCCACGTCGGCGATCGAGCCGTTCGTGATCCACATCTTGGAGCCGTTGAGGATCCAGTCGGAGCCGTCCTTCTTCGCGTACGTCCGCATGTTGGCCGGGTCGGACCCGTGGTCCGGCTCGGTGAGCCCGAAGCAGCCGATCGCCTCACCGGCGGACATCCGGGGCAGCCACTCCTCTTTCTGCTCGTCGGAGCCGTACCGCCAGATGGGGAACATCGCCAGCGATCCCTGGACGGACACGAACGAACGCAGCCCGGAGTCGCCCGCCTCCAGCTCCCGGCAGGCCACGCCGTAGGAGACGGCGTCGGTGCCGGCGCAGCCGTACCCCTGGAGGTGCATGCCGAGCAGCCCGAGCGCGCCGAGCTCCGGCGCGAGCTCGCGCGCGGGGAAGGTGGCCTCCTCGAACCAGTCGCCCACGTGCGGCAGCACCCGGTCGGCGACGAACGACCTGACCGTGTCGCGGATGAGCCGCTGGTCGGCGTCGAGCCGCTCGTCCAGCCGGAGCAGGTCGTCCATGGCGGGTCCCTTCCTCGGGTGCCGGGTGGGCCTCATGCGGTCATAGGGGGCTACCAGGGTTCTACCAGGGACAAACCTGATGTGCTAACACCGCCCCCAGGGGCAGTCTTGAGACATGAGCGAACACCACGAGTACGGCACCGAATCGCCCCAGACCCACGTCAAGAAGCTCCGCAGGACGGACCGGGGCCGGATCGTCGCCGGCGTCTGCTCCGGCATCGGCGAGTACGTGGGCGTCGACCCCAACCTCATCAGGATCGCCCTGGCGGTCGTGACGCTGTTCGGCGGCCTCGGCGTCGGCGTCTACGCGATCGGCTGGCTCCTCATGCCGGACGAGAAGACCGACACCTCCATCCTCCAGCAGATCGTCGAGAAGCAGCAGAGCCGCAACCGCGGCACGACCGACTGGACCGGCGAGCACAAGCCGCCGCAGCAGTGATCAGGCGGGGGCCTCGGCGGACATCCGGGCGGCCCGGTCGCCCCGGGACTCGGTCCACAGCAGGGCCAGTACGGCCGCGCAGATCACCCCGGCGACGCCGGACAGCGCGACCACCGGCTCCGGACCGAGTCTCTCCGCCGCGTACCCGCCGACGAGAATCCCCGCTCCCTGGACGGCCATGAGCCCGGAGTGCACGATCCCGAACGCCTGAGCGCGACGTCCGGCGGGCACGGCCTGGACGAAGGCGGCATTGGCCGCGAGCTGGTAGGCGCCGCCGATCCCCGACAGGACCCACGCCCCCAGGACGACGGCCAGCGGCGGGCGCAGCGCGGTCACGATCAGGGGCGCGCAGCTCAGCACGGCCAGCCATCCCATGAGCCGCAGCCGCCGCGCCGGCGTGACGAACCTGCTGAAAAGGAACGCGCCGATCACCGTGCCGGTGGGCATGGCGGCCATCAGCAGCCCGGTGATGACGGGCGCCGACAGCGGGCCGCCCGCGGCCAGCCGGTCCGCGTAGGGCGCGGCGATGCCCTCGGGCAGCACGTAGAAGCCGCACAACCAGGCGAACAGTACGAGCGTCCGCAGATTTCGCGTACCGAAGACGAGCCGCGCGCCGGCCCTGGTCATCGTCCACATGGACGGCTTGGAGCCGTCGCCGGGGCGCGGGGCGGGGCGGCGGCGTACGCCGGAGGCCAGGATCAGCGCGGAGCCGAGGAAGGTCGCGGCGTCGAGGGCGAGCGCCCGGTAGGGCCCCATGGTGGCGATCATGGCTCCGCCCGCGGCGAAACCGAGCATCTGCGCCGCCTGGTTGGTCATGTTCTGGAGGGCGGAGCCGATGACGTACGTGTCGCCGTCGAGCACCTCGGGCAGCAGCGCCGCCCGCGCGGCCGAGAACGGCGCGCTCAGCAGCACGACGAGGAACACCAGCGCGCACAACGCCCAGAACGGCATGAACGGCAGCGCCATGGCCGCCACCAGCGCGAACCGGATGAGGTCGCAGGCCAGCATCACCCCGCGACGGGCGAACCGGTCGGCCAGCCCGGCCAGCAGCGGCCCGCCGACGATCGAGGGCAGGTAGGTGAGGGCGTAGACCGCGGCCGTGGCCAGCGCCGACTGGGTGCGGTGGTAGACGAGCACGGCCAGCGCCACCTGCGCGAGCTGGTCGCCGAGGAGCGAGAGGCCCTGGCCGTACCACAGGGCCCGGAACTCCCTGATGGCGATGACTTCCCGGTAAGTGGCTCGCTGTCCTTCCGCGCCGGCCTCGCCCCGTCGATGACGTCCTGGCGGCCGCCGTGCCCGCATGGCCCCCATTGGACTCCGCTGTGCCTGACTCTCGATGCGTTCTCGATGCTCGCTTTGCGTGCTCGCTACGTCACCTAAGGTGCCTGATCGGCATGGCAAGCCGCAACCCAAAGAAGCCAACCAAAAGCAAAGGGTTACCAGCCCAGCTCGTGCAGCCGCTCGTCGGAGATGCCGAAGTGGTGGCCCACCTCATGAACGACGGTGATGCGCACTTCGTCGACGACGTCTTCTTCGGTCTGGCAAATCTCACATATCGGGTTGCGGTAGATCTCGATCTGGTCGGGCAAGACTCCTGAGTACCAGTCGCCGCGTTCGGTGAGGGGGACACCGGTGTACAGGCCGAGCAGGTGGGGCTCCGGCGGATCATCGACGACGACCACGACGACGTTGCTCATCGCGGACGCGAGGTCGCCGGGGATCGTGTCCAAAGCCTCGGCCACGAGCTGCTCGAACTTCTCCCTCGACACCTCGATCACAGTTGCCATTCTGCCCCGCCCGTCAGCTAAGCAAGAAACGGCATGAAGTTCGTCCATACCGCAAACGTTGTCATCCGCTCACGAGCCGCGCGCGTGGCCGGTGTCCTCGTCGTGGCCGCGATCGGGGCATGGCTGGGCATCTTCCTCAGCGGCTCCGTACGCACCGAGGTCGGCCCGGTCGAGACCGCCATGTCGCTCCGGCCGGCCTGGAACGGCGAGACCGTGGTGGACGCGAGCCCCCTGGGGACGCTCGCGTTCCGCACCCACGACGCCCCCCTGCGCCTGCGCATCACGCTGGAGAACATCGACCAGGAACGTGCCAAGGCCTTCATCGAGGACCCGCGCCTGGCCGACCGCCTGCCCCAGGTGATCGAGGAGGACCTCCTGGACGGCGTACGGGCCCTCGCCGTCCGCTCGCTGCTCTGCGCGGGCGCGGGGGCGCTGGCGGCCGCCCTGCTGGTCTTCAGGCGCCCGCGCGTGGCCCTCATGGGCCTTCTGGCGGCCTCCGTGGCGCTCGCGGGCACGGGGGTGGTCGCCGTCCTCACCTTCCGCCCCAACTCGCTCGTGGAGCCGCGCTACTCGGGGCTGGTCGCCGCCGCGCCGTCGCTGGTGGGCAGCGCGGAGTCGATCGTGACGCGGTTCGAGTCGTACCGGTCGCAGCTCACCAAACTCGTCACGAACGTCTCGAAGCTCTACGACACGGTCTCGACCCTCCCGCTGTACGACGCCGACCCGAAATCCATCCGGGTGCTGCACGTCTCCGACATCCACATCAACCCCATCGCCTGGAACGTCATCCGCTCGCTCAAGGACCAGTTCAAGGTCGACCTGATCGTGGACACCGGGGACATCTCCGACCACGGCACCAAGGCCGAGAACAAGTTCGTGGACGAGATCAGCCGCCTCGGCGTCCCGTACGTGTACGTCAGGGGCAACCACGACTCCATGACCACCCAGAAGGCCGTCGAACGGCAGAAGAACGCGATCGTCCTCGACGGCCAGGCGCGCGAGGTCGCCGGCCTGACCATCTACGGCCTCGGCGACCCCCGCTTCACGCCGGACAAGTCGGTCAGCGTGGACTCCGACCCGGCCGCGCTCAAGCAGTTCGGCCGCGCACACCTGGACAAGGTCGGCAAGGCGGACCTGATCGCCGTCCACGACCCGGTCATCGGCGAGGGCTTCTCCGGGGCCGCCCCCATGATCCTCGCTGGTCACACCCACGAACGCCGTACCACCAAACTCCCCACCGGCACCCGCATGCTGACGCAGGGCTCCACCGGCGGCGCCGGCCTCCGCGCGCTCGAACACGCCCAGCCCACCCCCGTCCAGGCGTCGGTCCTGTACTTCGACAAGGAGACCCGCCGCCTCCGGGCCTGGGACGACGTCACGCTCGGCGGGCTGGGGGAGCAGTCGGTGTACATCCAGCGTCACGTGGAGCCCAACCCACAACGTATGATTTCCCCGGAGCCCACGAACGCCCCGTCGCCAACGGGAACGATCACCGGCTCCCCGTCACCCGACGCCGGACCGCCACTTTGGCATCAAGGGCAATCGTCCCCTATGCTTCAGAGGTCTCCGACGGAAGGCGACAGGGAAACCTAACGGCCCCCATCGTCTAGCGGCCTAGGACACCGCCCTTTCAAGGCGGCGGCACGGGTTCGAATCCCGTTGGGGGCACGCGAGCGCCTGGCGCACGAGCAAAACGGTCGGTCGAAGACCACCGAAGAGCTGGTAAGCTAAGCGAGCGCAAACAGCAAGAAACGCCGAAAGGCAAGCAAGGTCCTGTAGAGCAGTTTGGAGTGCTCGCCACCCTGTCAAGGTGGAGGTCGCGGGTTCAAGTCCCGTCAGGACCGCTCTGGGTCAGGTAGCTCAGTTGGTACGAGCGTCCGCCTGAAAAGCGGAAGGTCGGCAGTTCGACCCTGCCCCTGACCACCAGTCTTGAACAGCAAAAAGCCCCGAAGCGGTTATCGCTCCGGGGCTCTTTCGTGTCCATTGACGTAATAAGCGCGGTGGACGGCCATCCAGATGAGGCCGGATCAGATAATCTGATTCCATGAAGGTGATGACTGCCACTGAGGCGTCTCGCAGCTTCGCGACCGTCCTCGATGAGGCCGAGCGCGGGGAGACGATCGTGGTGACTCGCGGAGGGAAGCAGATCGCCGTGATCGGCCCCGCGCCCACCGCGCCAGGGCGCATGGTCAAGGCGTTTCTGGCCAGAAGCGCGGGGAGACTGGACGCGGACTTCGAGGCTGATGTCGCGGCGGCCCGTGAGGCGATCGACGACGAGATGAGGAGCACGTGGCCCGACGCCTGATCCTGGACACGGGCGTGCTCATCGCCGCTGAGCGGGGCAAAGCGTCCGTGGACGCCGTGATCGATGACGCCGATGACGTGGCCATTGCGGCGATCACTGTGGCCGAGTTGCTCGTCGGCGTGGAGATGGCCGACGCGGCCCGACGACCCAATCGGCAGGCCTTCGTGGATGAGGTACTGGCGCTGATTCCCGTGGAGGAGTACACAACGGACGTCGCCCGAGTTCACGCTCGTCTCATGACGCATGTCCGACGGGAGGGCAAGTCTCGGGGAGCGTACGACCTGCTGATCGCTGCGACGGCCGCGGCCACTGCGAGAACAGTGATCACTATGGACGCATCGGCCGCCTCCGATCATCTTCCGGGCGTCCGTGCGCAGGTGGTTCCTCGCTGAGTGACGACGGCCAACCTTGACGGCGGGTCGGCCACCGAGATCACGCTCAAGGAACTCTCGGCCACCCTCAGCGCTTGGTCGAGGCGCCCACCACCCTGATCGCCCCATCTGAAAAGCGGAAGGTCGGCAGTTCGACCCTGCCCCTGACCACCAGCTTTGAACAGCAAGAATGCCCCGTAGCGATTAGCCCTTCGGGGCTTTTCTGTCTCTGCTGACGGCAACGTCGTACGGTTCAGTACGTGCCTGAATACGGGTGGCCCGACGAGGGACCCAGGTTCGCCGAGCGAGTACGCCATGCCTGGACCGCTACACGTCACGCTCTGCCGGTCGGGACCCGAGTGACAGGCGTGGTCATCGGCCGCCAGCCCTTTGGCGACGCCTTACCGGTGTTCCTGACGCGATCGGGCTCGCGGAGATCGTCGGGATGCCTGCCGACTACGAGCTCCCCGAGATCGGTGCCGTGGTCGAAGGCAAGGTCATCGGGCATGCCGCCTACAACCACCAGGTGAGAATCGGAATGCTCGGACACAAAGACGTCCCGGAGTGAGGACTCCGGGACCCCGGGAAACGGATGTGCTCTCGCCAGGGCATCGCCGAGCTTACCGAGAGCTTTGCGCTTCTCGCCCAGGGAGGCGTGGGCGTAGATGATCATGGTGACCTCGGTGTCGTTCGAGGCCGGCGGCCCTGCGGACGTTCGTCCAGCGGAGTCCGAGAGGTTCTCCACGGCGCCGCGCTGCTGCTGTCCGTAGTGTGACGAGGTGCGGCCGGTTGGAGGAGATGCGCGACAACCTCGTGGCCCGCATCGCAGAAGCCGGACACGAAGGCCGGCTCGGTGAGGTCGGAGGTTCCCAGGTCAGCCTGGCCGGCGTCGACGAGAGGCTCCGCCGGTTCGATCGGGGCCGCGGGCAGCGTACGGTCGTGACCTGGGCATCCCCGCCGTGCCTGGTGATCGATGAATCCACGAAGGCGGGCTGCAACATGGCCCTCGACCGAGATCGAGAAGAGTCAGAGAGCCATGTGTCAGACGCCCTTCAGAACACGGTCAAGTGCCGCTCGGCCTGCGGGTCCCCAGTGCGGCTTGCCGCCGGGAAGGCCCCGGGCTCCGTTCTGCCCCATGAGCAGCAGGAAGAGGCTCTTCATGGCGGCCAGCCCGCGGGCACGCCTGATCGTCGGCTCGTCCGCGTGCGCGTACGCGTCGAAGAACCGCGAGGCCGTGCCCGCGGGTAGCAGCACCCATGCGGCGGCGAGGTCCCAGGCCGGATCACCGGCGAACAAGGCACCGAAGTCGATGATGCCCGAGAGTGTTCCGTCCGAGACGACGACGTTCGCGGGATGCAGGTCGCCGTGCACCCATCTCGGCGGGCCCTCCCACTCGGGGGCCGCGACGGCGTCGGCCCAGACGGCCCGGACGGCGCGGACATCGCCGACGGCGTCGGGGTCAATGGCCTGCAAGAACTGCTCGAAACCGCCCGTGCACCTCTTGGGATGAGCGCCGAAGTCCGAACCGGTCGGGGCCTCGGCGGGCGCCTTCACATGGAGCGCCTGGAGGAAGCCCGCCAGCGTGTCGGCCGCGTGGTCGCCGCGGCTGATCGAGCCGTGGTCCAGCGGTTCGCCGGGAACCCACGTCATCACGGTCCAGTGCTTGGGGAAGCGCTCGGACGGTTCGCCGAAACGCACCGGGGTCGGCACCGGGAGCGGCAGGAGCGGCGCCAGCACGGGTAGCCATCGCCGTTCCTTGAGCTGGAGCTCTGGGGTGCGGTCCATGCGCTGCATGCGTACGGCCAGCTCGTCCCCAAGGCGCCACATTTGGTTGCCCCAACCGCCCGCCACCTCACGGATGGCCAGCCCTGCAAGGTCGGGATGTTGCTCCTGCAGCAGGTCGCGGACCAGGTCTGCGGTGATCTCGATCTCGGTGTCGGTCATGCGAAGGCACAGTACTGAGGCGGCAGGCAGGCGGAGTGGTTCTCGCTCACCGGAGCAAGGCTGCGGTCCAGGGGCGGCGGGGCGGCTGTGCGGCGGTGGGGTCAAGGCTGGGGCGGGGTGAGGGCTCGCAGGGCGACGGTTCCGCATTTCCCCGGGGTCGCGGTGAGATCGGGGGACCGAAGCGAGAGCATTGCTCTTGACTGTGAGCGGATATCTGGAGATGCTTGTTCTCAAGCGAGAGCAGCGCTCTCGGAAATCATCTGCTGAGGAGCTGGCGATGTCCCGCTACGTCGAACCGACCCGCATGGATCACCTGTTCAACCGCATGGTCGCGGGGCTGACCCGGCTCGGGATCAGCCTCATGGGCTCCCGGATCCTGTATGTACGTGGCCGGTCCAGCGGCGAATGGCGTACCACGCCGGTGAACCTGCTGACCCTGGACGGCTCCCGCTACCTGGTCGCCCCCCGAGGCATCACCCAGTGGGTCCGCAACCTCCGGGTCGCGGGCGACGGTGAGCTGCGCGTGGGCCGGCGCGTCGAGGCGTTCACCGCCACCGAGCTGTCCGACGACGAGAAGCCGGCCGTTCTCCGGGCCTACCTGAAGCGCTGGGGATGGGAGGTCGGGAGGTTCTTCGAGGGACTCGACGCGAGCGCGTCCGAGGAGCAGGTGCAGGCGGTGGCTCCGGGCTTTCCCGTCTTCAGGATCGACCGGCAGGAGCGGCTCGCCGGCTGAGGTCGGGGCGAGCGGGCGGCCGGGGGTCGGGGGCCGGGCGTACTGTGATCATGGTCCATCGTGCGATGACATCGTCTGGCGGCTGCCGCCTCCTTCGCCTTCGCCCTCGGGCGTGGCCGCTGATCCCGTCGTTCATGCCGGGCACGGTCGAGATGGTCATCAACCTGGTGCTCTGGATGCCCGCGCTGGTGCTGTTCACGGTCGTGGTCACCGGGCCGGGGCGGGCCTTCAGGCTGGCTCTGCTTCTGTTCGGGCTGGTGGAGCCGGCCGGCCTCGTCTTCGAGGCCCTCGCCGGCGGCGCGGAGCCCCTGATCCTCGCGACCCCTGCCCACCGCGCGGTTGTCGTGGTCGAGGGCGTGGCCGCGTTCGTCATGATGGTGATGATGCTGCTCGCGCAGCGGCGCGACGGGCGCTGGAGCCGGGCGACGCTGCTCATCGGGGCGGGGACGTTCGCGAGCGCGTTCCTGGTGGTCCTCGTGGACGCCCTGACGCGCGGCAGCACGTTCGAGTCGATCGCCGAGGCGATGGACGTCCTCTACGTCGTCTGGCTGGGGCGCACGGCCCGCGAGCTGAACCGCGAGCCGACGAGGGAGGCGCCGCTGATCCGTGGCCGGCGCTGCGCACTCGCTTCCAGGCGACGGCGTCCTACTACGACTGGGACGCTCAGCGACCTGTGTCACGGCGAAGGCGCTGCGCTCCGCTCCGCCGCCCCTCAGGCGCCGGGGCTGGGACAAGGTGGTCGAGGCGGACATCGTGGGCGGCTCGGGCCGCCCGGTGATGCAGCGGCTCTCCGCGAGCGGGGTGCGCTTCCCCGATCTCGCGCGTGGCGGCCCCGGTCGTTACCGGCTGCGGCTGTACACGCGGCAGAACGTGGATCTCATCCTCGTTTACCCAGCCGGACGGTGAGCGGGGCGCGGTATCCACCGTTCGGTGGGTTTTTCGGTCAGCAGCATGCGAGGGTGATCGTGGCCGCGCGGTCGATTCGGAGCAGGGGCCGGTCACAGCATGCTTTGAGGCATGGCAGTCATTGAAGTCACCGACCTGCGCAAGAGCTACGCGGGGCTGAAGGTTCTCGACGGGGTGTCGTTCTCGGTGGAGGAGGGCGAGATCTTCGGGGTGCTGGGGCCGAACGGCGCCGGCAAGACGACCGCGGTGGAGTGCGTGGAGGGGTTGCGGCGGCCCGACAGCGGGACGGTGCGGGTGCTCGGGCTGGACCCGGTCCGGGACGCGCGCCGGCTGCGCGAGCAGATCGGGGTGCAGCTCCAGCAGACCCAGTTGCCGGAGAACCTGAAGGTCTGGGAGGCCCTGGACCTGTACGCCTCCTTCTACGCCGAGCCGCGTGACTGGCGGGCGCTGCTGGAGGAGTGGGGGCTGGCCGAGAAGCGGAACGCCCGGTTCGGGAAGCTGTCGGGCGGCCAGAAGCAGCGGCTGTTCATCGCGCTCGCGCTGGTGGGCAATCCGCGGGTGGCGTTCCTGGACGAGCTGACCACCGGCCTCGACCCGCAGGCCCGCCGCGCCACCTGGGAGCTGATCAAGCAGGTACGCGCGAGCGGCGTGACCGTGGTGCTGGTCAGCCACTTCATGGACGAGGTCGAGGAGCTGTGCGACCGGGTGGCGGTGCTGGACCGCGGCCGGATCGTGGCGCTGGACACGCCGTCGGGGCTGCTGGAGGGCGAGCACCGGATGCGTTTCACCCTGAAGGAGGGCGAGGCGCCGGACCTGACGGGGCTGCCGGGGGTGACCGGGGTGTCCCGTACGGGGGACCGGGTGGTCGTCACGGGCCGCGGCGACTTCGCGACGGCGGTCACCGCGCACCTGGCCCGGCACCAGGTGCTGGTCAGCGACCTGCGGATCGACAAGCGCACGCTGGACGACGCCTTCGCCGCGCTGACCGGCCGTCCCTTCGAAGACCACTGAGAAAGCCAGGACAGGATCATGTTGAAGCTCACCTTTGTCGAGACCAAGCTGCTCGTCCGCGACCCGGGAGCGATGTTCTCGCTGCTCATCCCGCTGTTCATCCTGGTGGTGTTCGGCAGCTCGATCGAGCCGGGCGACCGGGTGCTGCTGCCGATGTCGTTGTCGATCGCGGTGGGGCTCGTGGGGCTGTACCTGGTGCCGACCACGCTGGCCACCTACCGGGAGCGGGGCATCCTGCGGCGGATGTCGGCGACGCCGGTGCGCCCGGGCCGGCTGCTGGTGGTGCAGTTGCTGCTGCAGCTCGTGCTCGCGGTGACGGCCTGCGCGCTGCTGCTGGTCGTCGCGGGGACCGTGCTCGGCGCCCATCTGCCGGACCGGGTGCTGCCCGGCGTGCTGACGTTCCTGCTGGGGACGGCGAGCATGTTCGCGGTCGGCCTGCTCATCGCCGCGCTCGCGCCGAACGGCAGGGCCGCGAACGGGATCGGCGTCCTGCTGTACTTCCCGATGGCGTACCTCGCCGGTCTCATCCAGCCCGCGAACCAGATGCCCGATATGGTGGCTCGTGTCGGGGAGTACACCCCGCTGGGGGCGTTCGGGCAGTGTCTGCGGGACGTCTGGGCGGGTGGTGCTCCCAGCCCCCTGCTGCTCGCCGTGATGGCGGCCTACGCCCTGGTCGTCAGCGTGGCGGCGGCCAAGCTGTTCCGCTGGGAGTGAGGTATGACCAGCCGGCTCGACCGGTGGGAGCGGGTGCTGGACCGCCAGCTCGCGGCGGCGCCGTACGTGCTGCTGGCGGTGTCCGTGGGGCTCGCCCTGGCCGACGGCGCGGCCTCGCCGTGGATCATGCTGGGGCTGGCGGCGTCGGCCGTCGGGTGGGTGTGGCTGGTGCCGCGCGGGCCGGTGTACGTGGCGGGGCTCGTCCTGCTGATCGGCGTGCTGTGCGGCCAGAGCATGTGGTTCGCGAGCTTCTTCGGCTTCATCGGCTATCTGCACTCCTGGCGCTACCTGAAGGGGTTGTGGCGGTTCGCCGGCGTGACGGGGGTGGCGGCGATCAGCGTCGCCGCCTACAACGGCGGGCTGCCCGAGCCGACGCCGTCCGCGATCCTCACGTACGTGTTCTTCACCGGGGCCATCGCGGCCGGGGTCGCCCTGTTCAGCTTCCTCGGCCAGATCACCGACGAGCGCAGCTCGGAACGCGAGCGGATGGTGGCCCAGCTTGAGGAGGCCATGCGGGAGAACGCGGGCCTGCACGCCCAGCTCCTCGTCCAGGCCCGCGAGGCGGGCGTGCTCGACGAGCGCCGGCGCATGGCCGCCGAGATCCACGACACCCTCGCCCAGGGGCTGACCGGCATCATCACCCAGCTCCAGGCGGCCGGGCAGGCCGACGACTGGCGCCGCAACGTCGATCTGGCGTTGCGGCTGGCCCGCGAGAGCCTCGCCGAGGCCCGGCGCTCGGTGCACGCGATGGGGCCGGGCCCGCTGGAGTCGGCGCCGCTGACGGAGGCGCTGCGGGACGTCGCCGACCGGTGGGGCGAGCTCAACGGCCTCGCCCCGGAGTTCACGGTCACCGGCCCGGCCCGCCCGCTGCACCCCGAGGTCGAGGAGACGCTGCTCCGCACCGCGCAGGAGGCGCTGGTCAACGTGGCCAAGCACGCGCACGCCTCCCGGGTGGGGCTCACGCTGTCGTACATGGAGGATGTGGTCACCCTGGACGTACGCGACGACGGGATCGGCTTCGACCCGCAGCTCACCGCGTTCGGCCTCACCGCGATGCGCAAGCGGCTGGACCGGCTGGCGGGCACGCTGGAGATCGAGTCGGAGAGCGGCGCGGGCACCGCGATCTCGGCGAGCCTGCCGGCGGTGGCGCGTGGCTGAGCGCCCGATCCGGCTGCTGATCGCCGACGACCATCCCATCGTCCGCGACGGCATCCGCGGCATGTTCGCCGGCGACCCCGGCTTCGAGGTGCTCGGCGAGGCCGGCGACGGCGCGCAGGCGGTCGAGCTGGCGCGGGCGCTGGACCCCGACGTGATCCTCATGGACCTGCGCATGCCGGGCACGGACGGCGTCACGGCCATCAAACGGCTCGCCGAGCTGGGGATCGGGGCCCGGGTGCTGGTCCTCACGACGTACGACACCGACCGGGACGTCCTGCCGGCCATCGAGGCCGGCGCGACCGGCTACCTGCTCAAGGACACCGGCCGCGACGAGCTGACGCGGGCGGTCCGCACCGCGGCGCGCGGCGAGGCCGTGCTGTCGCCGTCGGTCGCCACCCGCCTGCTCGGGCAGGTGCGCACGCCCGCCGACCCGCTGAGCGCCAGGGAGCTGGAGATCCTGCGGCTCATCGCGGACGGCGCCACCAACAGGGAGGCGGCGGCCCGCCTGTTCATCAGCGAGGCCACGGTCAAGAGCCACGTGCTGCACATCTACGCCAAGCTCGGCGTCAACGACCGCGCCGCGGCCGTCGCGACCGCCTTCCGCCGCGGCCTGCTGACCCTCGACGACGGCCGCTGAGGCCGCGTCCAGCAGAATGTGGCGCATGCATGCTCACGGGGGTGGGCGGGTGCGGGCGCGCTCGCTCGGGGTCGTCATCGGCGCGCTGCCGACCGGCCCGCTGAACGCGATCACCGACGTCAACGGCGTCCTGGTGGGGCACACGACCGTGGACGACGGCGCGGACCTGCGCACCGGGGTCACCGCGATCGTCCCCGAGCGCCTGGCGGAGGGCGGGCTGCCGGCGGCGGTCCACACCGGCAACGGGTACGGCAAGCTCGTCGGCTCCACCCAGGTGGACGAGCTGGGCGTGCTGGAGTCGCCGGTCGTGCTGACCGCCACGCTGTCGGTGTTCCGGGCGGCCGACGCGGTGCTCACGTACCTGATGGGGCGCCGCCCTGACGGGGTGTCGTTCAACCCGCTGGTGGGGGAGACGAACGACGGGTTCCTGTCCGACATCCGGCGCCGGCCGATCACCGAGCGGCACGTGCTCGACGCGCTGGAAGGGGCGAGCGGCGGGCTGCCCGCCGAGGGGTGCGTGGGCGCGGGCACCGGGACGACGGCGCTCGGCTTCAAGGCGGGCGTCGGCACCTCGTCGCGCCGCGTGACGGCGGGCGGGAGCGAGGCGACGGTCGGCGCGCTGGCGCAGGCCAACTTCGGCGGCGTGCTGACCGTGCGGGGCGTTCCCGTGCCGGTGGAGGAGGTCGTCCCGGGGGTGCGGCGGCCGGAGCCTCCGGGGAACTCGTGCATGATCGTGGTGGCGACCGACGCGCCGCTCGACGCGCGCCGGCTCGGCCGTCTCGCGCGCCGGGCGGTGTTCGCCATGGGGCGGGTGGGGGCCTCGTACGCGCAGGGGAGCGGCGACTACGCGATCGCCTTCAGCACCGCGCCGCCCGGCGTCCCGGCGGTGCCGGACGCGGCGCTCGACCCCCTGTTCGCCGCCGTCATGGACGCGGTCGAGGAGGCGCTGCTCAACTCGCTGTTCATGGCGACGACCACCACCGGCTTCGCCGGTCGTACGGCGCACGCGGTGCCGTACGACCGGCGTTTCCTGGGCTGAGGTCACTCGGTGCGGCAGACGGTGCCGTTCAGGGTGAAGACGGCGGGCAGGACGTTCGGGCCGCCGTAGTTGCCGACGTACCCGACGGTGACCGTGGCGCCGGTCGCGAGGGCCGGGCTCGCCGGGTCGTTGACGACCTTGACCTGGGAGCCGGTCTCCGTCCACACGGCGCCCCAGCCGCTGCCGAGGCTCTGCCACGTCCGGGGCCAGGCGAAGCTGAGCGTCCAGCCGTTGAGCGGGGCGCCGCGGTTGGTGATGTCGAGGCTGCCGACGTAGCCGCTCGCCCAGTCCGTCACGTTCGTCAGGCGGACCGAGCAGGAGCTGGTCGCGGGCGTGCCGGTGGTGAACGTCAGCGGCGGCGAGGACCAGGACAGGCCGCCGCCGGTGTCCCTGGCGATCACGTTGACCGTGTAGCGGGTGCCCGGGGTGAGGTTGCCGACCGTGAACGAGGTGCCGGAGGTCTCGCCGAGCTGCTCGGTGATCGCGCCGTTCTGGCGGTGGAGCTCGTACTTGGCGATCGGGCGGGCGCCGGGGGAGGCGGCGGGCCAGGTGATCGTGGCGGCCCGGTCCGTGACGTTCGTGGCCTTGGGCCGGCCGGGCGCGCCGGGAAGGCCCGCCTGCGAGGCGGCCGGGCGCAGCACGAGCGTGGTGAGGGAGAGCGGCGGCAGGGTCTGGGCCGTCGCCGTCCCCGACGTGGCGGTCGTGATGGCGGTCGCGCCGTTGGTGTGCGTCAGCACGGTCGGCGCGCCCGAGGCCGGGCGGTAGCCCTCGTAGCCGATCGTGACCGGGTACGAGGTGTCGGACGAGGTGTTGACGAGCATCACGGCGAGGTCCCCGTTGGGACGGCGGGCGGCGTGCGCGGTGACCTTCGGCTGGTCGGTGGCCGCCCTGACGAACTGGTCGCCGGGCCGGGCGAACCTGCTCACCATCTGCAGCGCGTAGTACGGCGCGAACGGGGTGTTCAGCGCCGGCTCGCACACCGAGCCGTCGGCGGTGCACGTGCCGCTCGACAGCAGGCCGAAGTCGCCGTAGTCGGTGTGGCCCTCGACCTCGGTGACCGTGCCGATGCCGTTGTGGACGTTCCACCAGTCGACCGTGAACACGCCGTTGGCCAGCAGCGTGGCGTAGGCGTCGGCGGCGGCCAGCGCGCCCGGCTGGGTGTTGGTGCCGTTGCTGCTGCTGCCGGTGTTGAACTCGGTCATCGCGATGCCGATCCGGTCGGCGCCCGCGCCCGCGTATGCCGCGAGCTGCTCGCGGGTGAGCCGGATCATGTCGGGAACGTGGCCGGCCCGGTCGAGGGCGCCGGGATACCAGTGCAGGATGACGAAGTCGATCTTGGAGCCGGCGGCGGACAGCACGACCTTGTTCCAGCTCCCGTCGTCGCCCTCGCCCACGATGGCGTCGGGCCAGTTCGCGGGGGTGGTCAGCACCGCGCCGATCTTGATGGTGGGGTCGACGGCCTTCATCGCGTCGGCGTAGGCGACGACGTGGCGGGCGTACTCGGCCGGGCTCTTGTCGGCGTGGTCGTCGGCCTCCCAGGCGCTGCCGTAGTGGCCGTTGCCGTAGTTCTCGTTGCCGATCTCCCAGTACTTGATGCCGTAGCCCTTGGTGACGTTGGCCTGGCGGACCCAGGCGGCGGCCTCGGCGGCGGTGCCGGTGCCGTAGTTGGCGGTCACCATCGCCTGCGCGCCGGTACGGCGGACGCCGCGCATGAACGTGTCGAAGTCGGTGTTCGGGGCGACGTACCCGCCGGGGGCGGTGTGCGTCTCCCAGTGGTAGATGTCGGAGTAGGAGCCGCCCGGGTAACGCAGCAGCTTCACGCCCGCGGCCTTCAGCGTGTCGGCGGTGGCGTCGGTACCCAGGTTCGAGTCCCAGATCGCATGGTTCGTGCCGATGCCGGTCTCGGGGACGGTGGCGAGCGCGGCCCGCGCGTTGACGGTCACGGCGACAGGGGACGGATCGGCGGCGGCCCGCGCCGGAGGCGCGTTGAGCACGGTCAGCGCCAGCAGGACCGCGGACGCGGCCGGTAACAGGGATCTCGGCATCGAAGCACCTCGCCACGGATAGCGGTCATCACTCGACGCCCCCTCCTGACCAGGAGGCATGAGGATCATGTGGCGCGGTGTCCGGCCCGGTCAACCGGACGTGAAACTTTCAGGGCCTCCTAGGATCGGGCGCATGCCGTTCGACCACAACGATCACTACCACCGGACGCTGCTGCGCCGGGTGCCGCCGGGCTGCGCGCGGGCGCTGGACGTCGGCTGCGGCACCGGGCGGTTCGCCCGGCGGCTGGCGGCGCGCGGCATCGAGGTCGACGCCGTGGACCCGAGCGCGGAGGTGATCGAGGCGGCGCGGGGCGCCGGCGGCGGGCCCCGGTTCCTGCACGCGGACATCACGGAGCTGGAGCTGCCCGAGGGGCACTACGACTTCGTCTCGTGCCTGGCGAGCATCCACCACGTGCCGTTCGCGACGGTCTCCCGGCTGCGGGGCGCGCTGGCGCCCGGCGGGGTGCTCGCCATCCTCGGCTGCTACCGGGAACGGTCGGCGGCGGACCTCGCGTGGAGTCTGGCCGCCGTCCCGGTCAACGCGGTGGCGCGGGCCGCCGTCGCCGTGCGCGAACGCGGGCGGGAAGCCGTCCCGCCGGCTCCCGTGCGGCGGCCGGAGATGACGCTGGCGGAGATCAGGCGGGAGGCGGCCGGGCTGCTGCCCGGGGCGCGGATCAGGCGGCTGCTGTTCTGGCGGTACCTGCTGGTCCACCGCGAGCCGGCCCGGCCGCCCCGCCGGGCTCAGTTGTACTTGTAGAGCTGGTCGCCGACCCGGTGGCTGCCGTCGAAGAGGACGGCCCGGTACATGCTGATGGCGAGTTCCCCGTGCTCGGCCTTGCCGCACGTGCCGGCGCCGGCGAGCTGGCGGATCTCGAAGCGGGTGGTGGGGTCGCCGCCCACGAAGTACTCGGCGCGGGCCTGGTACTTGTCGGCCCGTACGTCGCAGGCGAGCACGTACGCCGACTTGCGCTCGGCGAAGCAGGTCATGGCCGCGCCGCGCACGGTGGTGCAGACCTCGGCGCGGGCGCGGGCGGCGGCCGGGGTGACCCGGGTGTCCCGCTTGATCGGATATTTGGCGACGTTCTGGACGGTCTTCCAGCGGCCGTACTTGACCCGGCGGTCGCCCCGGTAGAGCGCGGCCCGGAAGGTGACGACCTTGCCGATCTCCCGGTTGCCGCGGACCTGGCCCCTGCCGGCCAGGTTGTGGATGACGTGCTCGGTGCCGAGGTAGCCGTGCTGGTAGTACTCGACGGCGGCGTGCAGCCGGTCGCCGGCGGTGTCCTCGACGGTGATGCCCGGCCGGTCGCTGCCGTCCGGGCCGACGCACGCCTTCGCGCCCCGGATCCGGACGCACTCCGGCTCGTCCTGGGCGCTCTCGTACGCTCCCGGGGTGACCCGGGTCTCGGCCGGTCGTTGGGGTTCGGCCGCGGCGGCGGCGGTCCCGTCGGTGCCGAGCGCGAGGGCCGCCACAGCGGCTACCGCGATGAAGATGCGACCTAATGTCACTTATCTCACCAGCCTCACATATGCGCTTGTTGCACCATGTGACGCTGATCACGCCTTAGAAGTTCGTCCCCAGATCCGGAAGATCGAGATTCTCCCCGGGCGGCACGACCACGACCAGCTCCCGGCACACCGGCGCCACCTGAGCCTGCGCCTCGAACGACAGGACGATCAGCCTGACCAGGACGTCCCTGCCGATCGGCAGTTCGGCCCCCAGCAGGGGGACCGCCACGCGCTCGGCGCCGCTGTCGCGCACCGCCGTCCACAGGCGGCCGAGCGCCGTCCACAGATCGTCCAGGGACGGGGCCGCGCCCATGCGCGTACAGGCCAGGCAGTGGACGCGGCGCCCGCCGCCGCCGAGCACCGCCACCGTGCCGATCGGGTAGCGCCGCAGCCGCCCCTCGGGCTTGGCCTCGCGCGACTCCACCGACGTCGGCACCCGGGTGGCGAGCGCCAGGTCCAGCTCCTCCTCCAGCCGCTCGGGGCCGCCGTCGTAGGCCGGGCCCAGTGACCCCGCGTCCAGGTCGAAGGTGTCGCCGCAGCCCACCACCAGCTCGCCCGGCTCGGCGAGCAGATCGCCGGCGCGGACCACGACCGTCGCGCCGGCCACGCGGCGGACGGCCTCGGGGCGCGGACGGTCGCGGATCAGCGCCCAGGCCAGGCAGCCGGCCACCGCGAGCGCCACCCACAGCGGCCCGAACGGGACGCCGTACGCCAGCGCCACCACCAGCACGACCGAGACGACGCCGAAGGCGAGGAAGAACCGCCGCGCCAGGCGGGCGCGGCCGCCCGGGGTGCGGAAGGGCTGATCCGGGCGTGCCGTCACAGATCGAACATATCGCCGCCGTCGTGCCCTTGACCAGAGTCCCGGCTCCCGGTCAGGCGGCGGGTCCGGCCGCCGCGGCCTTCTTCCTCGGGGTCAGGCTGGCCAGCAGGAGCAGCAGGGAGCTCTGGGCGAGCATGCCGGGCGCGAGCGGCGGGGCCGTGCCGACCGTCTTGGTGAACGCGTACCACCACTGGGAGAGCGGCGAGAGCGTGTCCCACCCGGTGGCCGTCGCGCCCATGCCGTGGTTGACCGACACGTGCATGAACACGCCGTACGCCGAGGCGAGCAGCACCACCGCGGCGAGCACCCGCGCCGTGGCGACCGCCCGCGGGGCCTCGCTCAGGGCGAGCAGCACCAGCGCGACCGCGAGCAGGGCCAGGGCGACCCAGGGGATGAGCTGGACGGGGGAGCGCCAGTGGCGTTCGAAGGCCAGCTCGGACGCGGCTCCCGCGATGCCGATCGCGACCAGCGCCAGGAGGCCGAGGCGCAGCGAGATCGGGCCTGCTTGAGCGAACCGGCGGCGGCGCGCCGCCCTCTCCGCGGTTGAGGTCATGGTCAGGACCCTGGCCTCGGAGGTTCAGAGCAGCGTGTGGGAAATCTGAAGATTGGGTGAAAATGTGATTGTCAGCACGGAGAACAATTGTCGGTTCAACCATGACCGTACGAGGGGGCGTCAGAACGCGCGCCAGTCGCCGAACCACGCCTCCGCCTCCGACGCCGGGACGCCCGCCCGCTCCGCCAGCGCGGAGAACACCTCGCCCGCCTCCTCCCTCCGGAGGGTGTCGATGATCTCGTAGCGCTCCTCGACGCCGTTGAGCGTCTCGACGAAGCTCCGCAGGATCGTGCGCGCGTCCGCCACGGCTCCCGGATCGTCGACGTCCAGGGCCGCGATCGCGCGGGACGCCGCCGCGTAGGCCCGGCACGCCGCCTCGCCCGCCCGTTTGTGGTCGTCCACCCAGTCGCGGAGCGGGTTGTCGAGGTTGGCCTCCAGCCAGTGGTCGGGCTTCGCGCCCCGGATCTCGACGATCACCCCGGCGCCCCGGTAGCGCTGCCGGACGGCCCTGGACCGGCTGCTCCTGAACCCGTCGACGCGCAGGAGCCGCAGCGGCCCGCCAGGGACGGGCAGCATCGACGCCTCGACCCCGTACGCGTCGGTCAGCTCCAGCGTGTGCAGCCGGGGATGGGCGTCGAGCCCGGCCAGGCCGCCGTGCGGCGGGGCCCAGCGGACGGACAACCGCTCCAGCTCCGCCAAGCCGCCGAAGCACGCGCCGCTGACGTCGCCCGACGCCTCGACCACCAGGTCACGAACCCCGCGCAGCCCGCGCGGCGCCCCCGACCGCGTGGTGAGCCTGATCCACCGGCCCCCGTCGGCCGCCTCGACCGTCTCCGGAGCCTCGCCCTCCAGCCACAACGCCATCAGCCCCGGCGGCAGGGCCACCCGGCGCGGCCCCGCGCCGGCGAGGGTCAGCCCGTGGAGGCCGGTCCCGCTCAGGTCGACCGCCTCGGGCGGATCCTCCCAGCGCAGGGCGGTGATCAGCGGCCGGGCCTCCAGCGCCGCCACGAGGCCGCGCTCGGCGCCCCGCCAGGTGAGCTGCGTCAGGCGGGGCAGCGCGTCGAGCCCCGCCCACCGGACGTCTCCCGCGTGGTCGCGCAGGTCGAGCGCGGACAGGGCGGCCGGCCTGCTCACCGGCCCGTGCCCCAGGTCGGCCTGGACCCTGCCGCGGGCCGCCCGTTTGTACGCCTCCCTGACCGCGGCGGGCACCTCCAGCTCCCAGCGCCGTTGCAGCACCACCTGCAGCCCCATGCCCTGCCAGGACCCGAACGCGGCGGACGCGCCCGGCAGCCCGGGCAGGACCGGGAGGCGGCCGAGGAGCACGGCGCCGGCGGGCAGGTGCTCGCCGGCGGGAACGTCGACCACCTCGGGATCGCCGGACCAGGAGTGGTGGTCGACCCGGAGCGGCCCGGCCGTGCGCAGGTCGTCGAGCGCGGGCACCGCGTCGGAGCGCCAGTCGAGCACGCACACCGTCAGGTGCTCGCCGGTCGCGGTCACCTGACAGGCGCCGTAGCCGCCCAGCGGCAGCGGGACGGCCACGACATCGCCGATCTCCAGCATGTCCGGCACGCTAGCAACCGGCGATGACATTCCCGCCGCTTCACCTCCAAGGTCGGCGGCTGTGAGTCCGCTCACACCGTGTCACCGGCGGAAAGGTCATCTCGTCTCAGAGGGCATGACGAACGCAGAACAGACCACAGTGCTCATCACCGGCGCCAACAAGGGCCTCGGCCTGGAGACGGCCCGGCGGCTCGGCGCGGAAGGGTGGAAGGTGTTCCTCGGCTCCCGCGACGAGGGCCGCGGCCGGGCGGCGGCGGCCACGCTCGCCGAGGGCGGCGCCGACGTGGTCGTGGTCCCGCTCGACGTCACCTCCGACCGGTCGGTGGCCGACGCCGTACGGCTCGTCCGCGAGCACACCGACCGCCTCGACGTGCTGGTCAACAACGCCGGCGCGCCCGGCAACGTCGTCCCGCCCGCGCAGACGACCGCCGAGGAGGTGCACGCCGTCTACGACACCAACGTCTACGGGCCGGTCCGGGTGACGAACGCGTTCCTGCCCCTGCTCCAGGCGGCCGACAACCCGCGCGTGGTGATGGTCTCCAGCGCCGGCGGCTCCTTCGCGGTCATGGCCGACCCCACCCAGCCGGTCACGAAGATGCACGAGCTCGCCTACAGCTCGTCGAAGGCGGCACTCAACATGATCACCGTCCGCTACGCCCAGGCGCTCCCGCACGTCAAGGTCAACGCCCTCACCCCGGGGGAGGTCGTGGCCCGCAAGTTCACCGCCACCGACATGAACCACCACACCGGACAGCTCACCGTCACCGAGGGCAGCGACCCGATCATCGAGCTCGCCACGCTGGACGCGGACGGGCCGAGCGGGATCTTCATCGACCGCCTCGGCCCCATCGCCTGGTGACCAGGACCCAGGGCTTCGAGCAGCTCCGGCCGCTGCTGTTCTCGATCGCCTACCGCCTGCTCGGCAGCGTGGACGACGCCGAGGACGCGGTCCAGGAGACCTGGCTGCGGTACGCGGCCGCCGGCGCCGCGCCCGACTCGGTCAAGGCGTACCTGTCGACCGTGGTCACCCGGGTGGCGATCGACCAGCTCCGGTCGGCGCGGGTGCGGCGGGAGTCGTACTTCGGGGAGTGGCTGCCCGAGCCGCTGCTGGAGGACCCCTACCAGGACCCGGAGCGCTCGGCGGAGCTGGCCGACTCGGTCTCCACGACGGCGCTGCTGATGCTCGAACGGCTGAGCCCGGCCGAGCGGGCGGTCTTCGTGCTGCGCGACGTGTTCGGCTTCGAGTTCCCCGAGATCGCCGACGCCGTGGGCCGGTCGGAGGCGGCCTGCCGGCAGCTCGCCGTACGGGCCCGCCGGCACATGCACGAGGGCCGTCCCCGGTTCGCGGCCGGCCGGAGGGAACGCGCGGAGCTCGCCGGGCGCTTCTTCGACGCGATCCGCGGCGGCGACGTCGGCGCGCTGCGCGAGGTGCTCGCCGCCGACGTGCGGGCGTTCGGCGACGGCGGCGGCAAGGCGCCGGTGCTCGCGCGCGCCATCGTCGGCGCGGACAACGTCGCCCGGGTGTTCGCCCGGCTGGTCCCCGCGCTCCTCGCGATCGGCGGCTCGGTCGAGGCGCGCGAGCTGAACGGCGAGCCGGGGGCCGTCTTCCGCGACGCGGAGGGCAAGGTGATCAACACGGTGTCGCTGGACATCCGCGGCGGCAGGATCGCGACGATCCGGGCGGTCGCGAACCCGGACAAGCTGCGGCACCTGGGCCCGGTGGGCGACGCTTACAAGGTCAGCCGCGAGGCCCACGAGGCGATGCGCCACGCCGGATGACGCGGCCCGGGGCGACGTGACCCGATGACGGCCATCGGGCTCACGTCGCGCGCGCGTGCGGCCCCAGCCGCCGCGATCACATGTTGATCATGTGCCCCGCGAGCCCGTGGACGGCCTCCTTGACCGCCTCGCCGAGCGTCGGGTGGGCGTGGACGTTGCGCGCCACCTCGTGCACGGTGAGGTCCCACTGCTGGGCCAGCGTCAGCTCCGGCAGCAGCTCGGTGACCTCGGGGCCGATCAGGTGGGCGCCGAGCAGCTCGCCGTGCGTGTCATCGCTGATGATCTTGACGAAGCCGGCGCTGTCGCCGAGACCGTGCGCCTTGCCGTTCGCCGTGAACGGGAACTTCGCCACCTTCACGTCGTAGCCCAGGTCACGGGCCTGCGCCTCGGTGTAGCCGAAGCTCGCCACCTGCGGCTGGCAGTAGGTCGCCCGCGGGATCATGACGTAGTCGAGCTCCATCGTCTCGGCGTCGCCGATCGTCTCGGCCGCGATGACGCCCATGGCCTCGGCCGCGTGCGCCAGCATCAGCTTGGCCGTGACGTCGCCGATGGCGAAGATGTGCGGCACGTTCGTACGGCAACGGCCGTCCACGGCGATCGCGCCCCGGTCGGTCAGCGCCACGCCGGTCTTCTCCAGGCCGTAGCCGTCCACGCGCGGCTGGAAGCCGATCGCCTGCATGACCTTGTCGGCCTCCAGCACCTGCTGCTGGCCGTTCTTGGTGACGGTGACCTTGACGGAGGAGCCGGTGTCCTCGATGCCGTCCACACGGGTCGAGGTCATCACCTCGATGCCGAGCCGCTTGTAACGCTTGGCCAGCTCGGCGGAGACCTCCTCGTCCTCCAGCGGCACGACGCGGTCGAGGAACTCGACGATGGTCACCTTGACGCCGTAGTTGTGCAGCACGTACGCGAACTCCACGCCGATGGCGCCGGCGCCCGCGATGATGATGCTGCGCGGCAGGTCCTCGCTGAGGATCTGCTCCTCGTACGTCACCACCCGCTCGGACAACTGCGTGCCGGGGATCAGCCTCGTGGTGGCCCCGGCCGCGATGATGCAGTGGGAGAAGGTGATGGTCTCGCCGTTCACCTGGAGGGTGTTGGCGTCGAGGAACGTGCCCCGCCCGTCGTACTCGGTGATGGCGTTCTTCTTCATCAGGTAGTGAACGCCCTTGACCCGGCCGTCGGCCACCTTGCGGCTGCGCTGGAAGGCCGCGCCGTAGTCGAAGGTGACCTCGCCGCTGATGCCGAAGGTCTTGGCCTCGTTGTGGAAGATGTGGGCCAGCTCGGCGTTGCGCAGCAGCGCCTTCGACGGGATGCAGCCGACGTTCAGGCAGACGCCTCCCCAGTACTTCTCCTCGACGACCGCGGTGCGCAGCCCGAGCTGGGCGGCGCGGACCGCGGCCGTGTATCCTCCCGGACCCGCGCCGAGAACGACGACGTCATAGTGAGTGCTCATGAGTCGGACCATACCGCTCGCCCGGAACCACCCCTGACGCTAGACCTCCACCTTGTACGGAAGGGTCAGCTCATCGGCGGGAACCCCGCGGATGCCCCAGTTGACCCGCGGCATCTCGATGATCGTGATCTCGATGTCCTCGGGGTCGTGCGGCCAGCGGGCGTAGAGCTCGCGGATGAGCGCCCGCTTGGCGTCGTCGCTGCGGCCGGTGAAGCAGACCACCTCCACGACGACGTAGCGCTCGCCCCGCTGGGGGCAGACGAAGTCGTCGGGGTCGAGCAGCAGGAAGCGGTGGAACCGCTTGTCCTCCGGCACGCCCCACGCGCTCACCAGGCACTCCTGCAGCATGTCCGACAGCTCCCGCTGCCGCCCGGCCCACACGTCCCTGCGTCCGTACACCTTCACCTGCGCCATACGCGCCACTATAGGAGGTGTGATCCGCATCCTCCTCGCCGACGACGAGGCCCTGATGCGCGCCGGGGTGCGCGCCATCCTCGCCGCCGACCCCGAGCTCGACGTGGTGGCCGAGGCGGGCGACGGACGGCAGGCCGTCGACCTGGCCATCAGCCACCACCCGGACGTCGCGCTGCTCGACATCCGCATGCCCAGGCTCGACGGGCTGGCCGCCGCCGCCGAGATCCGCGGGGCCGCGCCGGGCACCGCGGTGGTGATGCTGACCACATTCGGCGAGGACGACTACATCGCCAAGGCACTCGACGTCGGCGCGGCCGGGTTCCTGCTGAAGTCGGGCGACCCGCGCGAGCTGATCGCCGGGATCCGCGCCGTGGCGGAGGGGGCGGCGTACCTGTCGCCGCGGGTCGCGCAGCGGGTCATCGCGCAGTTGTCGGGCGGCCGGATGGTCCGGGGCGCGCGGGCGCGCGACCGCGTCGAGGCGCTGACCGGGCGGGAGCGGGAGGTGCTGGCCCTGGTGGGGGCGGGGCTGTCCAACGCGGAGATCGCGGGCCGGCTGCACCTCGTGGAGGGCACGGTGAAGGCGTACGTGAGCGCCATCCTGACCCGGCTCGACGTGCGCAACCGCGTCCAGGCCGCGATCATCGCCCACGAGGCCGGGTTGGTAGCCTGACCCGTGATGTATCGCCTCGTGTTCACGCAGGTCTTGCGGCGTTTCGACGCCGAGGCCGTGCACCGTCTGACCGTGAGCGCCCTCGCGCTCCTCGCCCGCCTGCCGCTGCTCAAGCGGCTCCTGCACCGGGCGCTCGCGCCGCGTGACCCGGTCCTGCGGGTCAGCGCGTTCGGCGTGCACTTCCCGGGCCCGCTGGGGCTGGCCGCGGGCTTCGACAAGGACGCCGCCTGCGCGGAGGCCGTCGCGGCGCTCGGCTTCGGCCACGTCGAGGTCGGCACCATCACTGCGCACGCCCAGCCGGGCAACCCGCGCCCGCGGCTGTTCCGGCTGGTGCCGCAGCACGCGGTGATCAACCGGATGGGCTTCAACAACGACGGCGCGAAGGCCGCCGCCCGCCGGCTGCGCCGTCCGCGCGGCGTGCCGGTCGTGGTCGGGGTGAACATCGGCAAGACCAAGGTCGTCCCCGAGTCGGGGGCGGTCGCCGACTACGTCGCCGGCGCGAAGGAGCTGGCGCCGCTGGCCGACTACCTGGTGGTCAACGTCAGCTCGCCCAACACCCCAGGGCTGCGCGACCTCCAGGCGGTCGAGCTGCTGCGCCCGCTGCTCGCCGCCGTCAAGGAGGTCGCCGACGGCACGCCGCGCCGCACCCCGCTGCTGGTCAAGATCGCGCCCGACCTCGCCGACGAGGACGTCGACGCCATCGCCGACCTGGCCCTGGAGCTGGGGCTCGACGGCATCATCGCGACCAACACCACGGTCAGGCACGGCGGCGAGACCGGCGGGCTGTCCGGCCGCCCGCTGAAGGAGCGCTCGCTGCAGGTGCTGCGCCGGCTGCGGGCCCGCGTCGGCGACCGCCTCACGCTGGTGTCCGTGGGCGGCGTCGAGGACGCCGACGACGTCTGGGAGCGGGTGCTCGCCGGCGCGACCCTGGTGCAGGGCTACACCGGCTGGATCTACGGCGGCCCGCTGTGGGCGGCCAGGATCCACCGGCAGCTCGCCCGCCGGGCCCGCAGACACGGGATGAAGAGCATCGCCGAAGCCGTCGGCCGCACCGCCTAGGGTGGAAAGGTGATCGAGACGGTAGCAATCGCCGACGGCGTCGTCCTGCGCCCGCTCACCGAGCAGGACGACGAGGCCCTGCTCCGGGCCTACACCCACAACCGTGACCACCTGCGCCGCTGGGAGCCGCGGCGCCCCGACGAGTTCTACACGCTCGCCGGCCAGTCCCACCGGCTCAAGGACCTGCTGCGGCAGGCGGCCGACGGCCGCACGGTGCCCTGGGTGCTGGCGGACGGCGACGAGATCGTGGGCGGCATGACGCTCAACAACCTCGTACGCGGCCCGTGGCTCAACGCCGACCTCGGCTACTGGACCGACGCCCGCTACACCGGCCGCGGCCTGACCACCAGGGCCGTGCTGGAGGTGTGCCGGCTGGCCGACCAGGTGCTCGGCCTGCACCGCATCGCCGCGGCGACCCTGCTCGACAACGTGGCCTCGCAGAGCGTGCTCCGCAAGGCCGGCTTCGAGCAGGTCGGCACCGCGCCCCGCTATCTGGAGATCGACGGCCGCTGGCAGGACCACCGGCTGTTCCAGCGGATACTCAACGACCGCCCCGCCTTCTCGTTCTGAGGGGGCTCACGACACGCTCGGCCTGGTGGACTCGGGGTCATGGGTCATGGCCTCGATGCGGGCCATGAGCTCGGTGACCGGCACGGGGCTCGCCCGGTGCGGGCGGCGCCGCTGCCACGGGTGCGGCCCGGCGAGCGGCCGGTACTCCACGCCGAGCGCGTCCAGCCGCCCCAGGTGCTCGGCCAGCCGCCCGTCGAAGCCGTCCTGGGCGGCGCCGGACCAGGCGACCTCGGCCAGCGCGCAGGCCCGGGGCCACAATTTGTAGTCGGCGGTGCGGGCGTCGGGGACGCGCTCGGTCCAGAGCTGCGCCTGCGCGCCCAGCACGCGGGCGCGCTCCTCGTCCGTCCATTCCTCGGGGGCGGGCACGAACGCGGCCACGTCCGCCACGGTGATCGCATCGGCGATCGCCTGCGGCTCGTCCGGCGAGGACGTCTCGGCGTAGTCGAAGTAGAGCGGGAACACCGGCGTCGCCACCACGTCGTGCCCGGCCGCCGCGGCCCGCCGGCCCACGCCCATGCCGCGCCACGGCATGACCACCGTGTCCTGCCGCAGGCCGCCGCTGACGAACGCCTCGTCCCACACCACGGTCCGCGCCCCCCGCTCGGCCAGCGCGTCGGCCAGCCGGCGCAGGAACCACGCCTGCAGCTCGTTGGCGGTGGCGAGCCCCAGCGACTCCTGGTAGGCGGTGATCTCGGGGGAGGCCGCCCAATGGTCGAGCACGACCTCGTCGCCGCCGATGTGCACGTACGGGGTCTCGCCGAGCGCGCCGATCACCTCGTCGAAGATCGTGGTCAGGAACTCCACGGTCGGCGGCAGCGGCGACAGGATCGCGGGGGAGATGCCCCACCGGTCCAGCACCTCGTACGGCTCCCCGGTCGCCCCGAACGTCGGATAGGCGGCCAGGATCGCCGAGGCGTGCCCCGGCACGTCGATCTCCGGCACGACCGTCACGCAGCGCGCCCGCGCGTACGCCCCGATCTCGGCCAGGTCGTCCAGCGTGTAGTAGCCGCCGTGCGGCACCTCGTCGTAGGCGGCGGGCTCCCCGTGGGGGTGGACGGCGGTGCGCGGCCGGTGCGAGGAGACCTCGTGCAGCAGCGGGTACGCCCGGCTCTCCACCCGCCATCCCTGGTCGTCCACCAGGTGCAGGTGGAGCCGGTTGAGCTTGTGCAGCGCCATGAGGTCGATCAGGCGCAGCACCTCGCGCTTGGGGAAGAAGTGCCGGGCCACGTCCAGGTGCAGGCCGCGCCACGGGAAGCGGGGAGCGTCCTCCACCCGTACGCCGGGCACCGGCCAGGACGCCCGCCCGGTGTGCCGGTAGGAGGCGGCCGGCAGGAGCTGGTGCAGCGTCTGCGCCGCGTAGAACGCCCCCGCCCGCCCGCCGGCGACGATCTCCACGCCCCGCGATCCCACCGTCAGCCGGTACGCCTCCGCGCCCAGCGCCGGATCGCGCCGCACGTCGATCTCGCCGGTGTCCCCGGGGCGCGGGTCGAGGCCGGGCAGGGCGAGACGGACGGCGTCCACGAGGTCGCCGGACACGGTCGCGCCGGTGGTCAGCTCGTACGAACCGGACAGGTGGGAGGAAAGTACGGGACGAGGGATCATGTCCCCAAATAGTGCTGCAATCCGTTCGCCAGCGCCACCGCGATCCGCTGCCGGAACGCCGGGCTCGACAGCTTGGCCGCGTCGCCCGCGTTGCGCATGTTGCCGGTCTCGATGAAGACCTTCGGCACGGTGGACAGGTTGAGCCCGCCGAGGTCGTTGCGGTAGTCGAGCGCGTTCTTGCCGATGTAGGTGGAGTAGGGGATGCCGGTGCCCTTGCGGAAGGCGTCCCGAATGTCGATGCCCAGCCTGGACGACTTGGCCACGACCTTGTCCACCGGGCCGCCGATCTTCTTCGGCATGATCACGTGGAAGCCGTGGTCGCGCGGGCCCGCGCCGTCGGCGTGGATGGAGAGCGCGGCGTCCGCGCCGGCCTTGTTGCCGATCGCGGCCCGCTGGGTGATGCAGGGGCCGACGCCGGTGTTGTTGCTCCTGGTGAGCTTGACGGTCGCGCCGCGCTCGCGCAGGATCCTGGTCAGCCGGGTGGAGACGTCCCAGGTGAAGGCGGCCTCGCTGTAGCCGCTGTTGGTCGAGGTGCCGGTGGTGTCGCAGGCCTTCTTCTCGGTCAGCACGTCGACCGGGCGGTTGATGATGTCCGGGCGGCGGTAGTTGTTGCCGTTGTGGCCCGGGTCGAGGACGATCACCTTGCCGTCCAGCGGCTTGCCCTTCGGCGGCTCCTGCTTGCCGGAGCTCTGCTCCTGCGCCGGGGTCTCCTGCGGCGGCGTCTGTCCCTGCGAGGGCTCCTGCCGCGAGCCGGCGGTCGCGGGAGCGGCCTGATCGGTCGCGGCGCCGCCGGAACCGGCACCGCCGCACGCGGAGGCGATCAGGCCGCAAGCGGCGAGGACTGAGGCTGCTAGAGCACGCATGGCGTCCAACCTACGTCAGACCGCTTGCTCAAACCCCTCATATGGCGTGCCCGGCGCGTTACCAGACGTGTTCGGCGACCTCCTGGCGCTCCAGCAGCGCGGCCAGCTCCCGCGCGTCCTCCGCGTCGAGGCCGAGCACGACGCGGGGGCGGCCCCACGGGTGGTCGAGGGAGTGGGCGACGTAGCTGGCGACGGATTCGGCACCGCCCTCGGCGCCCCGCCCCCTGCCCGCGCGCCAGTGCCCCCAGGCGCGTTCGAGCTCGGCAGCCGCGCGCTGGGCGCAGGACACCAGTTCCGGATCACGCATGACTGTTCCCCCGGATCAGATCGTGGCCGGAACGGATCCGGCCACCAATAGCATGACGCTGCCGAGTTAACCGCCGTGCGGCCGCGCCGCCGCACGGCTTGACCCAGCCTTGGGGCTTTTCAGACGCGACCCGTGCTCCGCCTCACGATCAGCTCCGGCCGCACCTCGCGCAGCCGCGAGCCCTTGCCGGGATCGCCGATCCGGTCGCTCAGCAGCGCCGCCGCCGACCGCCCCATGGCCCGCCTGGCCTGGTCGACGGAGGTCAGCGAGACGTGGGTGGAGGCCGACACCTGGGTGTTGTCGTAGCCGACCACGGACAGGTCCTCGGGGACGCGCAGGCCCAGGTCGGCGGCGGCGGACAGCACGCCGAGCGCGACCACGTCGTTGGCGGCGAAGATCGCCGTGGGCCTGGGGTCGCGGGTCAGCAGCGCCGTCGCCGCCTCCCGCCCGCCCTCCTCCGAGGCGTCCGCCGCTTCGACCATGATGTACGGCGCCAGCGAGTGCCTGCGCATCGCCACGAGGTATCCCTCGCACCGTGACGAACGCGGCCCCTCGATGTGCGCGATGCGCTTGTGGCCCAGCCCGACCAGGTGGTCGATGGCCAGGCGGGCGCCGAGCTGGTCGTCGTCGACCACGATGTCGACGCCGTCGAGCTCGATGTCACGTTCCCCGACGACCACCGTCGGCGTGTACGCGGTGGCCTCGATCAGCGTCTCGCTGGTCGGGGCGATGCCCAGCAGCACCAGCCCGTCGACCCGCAGCTCCAGGAAGGCCTCGACGGCCTCGTCCTCGAAGGCGGGGTCCCACTGGCTGTTGCCGATGAGCATGCGTAAGCCGTCGCCGTGCAGGCTCTCCTGCAGGCCGTCCAGGAACTCGGCGTAGAACGGGTTGTGCAGGTCGGCGACGAGCGCGCCGACGAGGTGGGTACGTCCTTCGACGAGGCTGCGCGCGACCGCGTTGGGCCGGTAGCCCAGCTCGCGGGCGGCCTGCAGCACGGCCTGGCGCCGGTGCTCGCTCACGTGCGGGGATCCTCGCAGCACGAGTGAGACCAGCGATTTCGAGACGCCGGCTCGCTCGGCGACGTTCCGGATGGTCGGTCTGGGCCGAGGCAAGGCATCTACCTCTCTCAGCTCAGTGATCGTTGAAGTTTTGACGGGCGGTCCTGACATGTGTCTCCCCCGCGATGCGGATATGGGCACCTGTCTGACCAAACGATCGAGTTCGCCGCAGGGTACGGCCTTCCCTGCGGATTGACGGACAGATGCGGACCTTGACCGGAAACGCACAGGCCAAGGGGTCGGATACCGTACAGGGGTGACATCCGGGAAGTCAGCCGAGACGGCACGGCCGGCGCGGCGCAGGCTCAGCGTGGACCGCCGTCGCGAAGAGCTGATGGCGGCGGCTCTGGAGCTTTTCAGCACCCGCGACGCGGAGGATGTCTCGATCGACGACGTGGCGTCGGCGGCGGGCGCCTCGCGCGCCCTGGTCTACCACTACTTCGGCGGCAAGCAGGAGCTCTACGTGGCCGCGCTGAAGAGCGCGGCCGAGCAACTGGAGTCGCGGCTCCGGCCGCAGGGCGGCGGCCGGCCGCTGGACGACCTGGCGTCCGGGCTCGGCCGCTATTTCGACTTCGTCGAGGAGCACGCGGCCGGCTTCGCGGCGCTGCTGCGCGGCGGCCCCGCCAACCGTTCCGGCGAGGTCGGCGAGATCGTCGACGGCGTGCGGCGGCGGTTGTTCCGCCTCATCCAGGAGCAGATGGGGGTCGAGGAGCCCAGCCCGGTGCTGCGCGCGACCCTGCGCTCGTGGATCGCGTCGGTGGAGACGGCCGGCCTCGACTGGCTGGAGCACCGCGATCTCGAACGCCCCGCGCTCGAACGCATGCTCGTGGACCAGATGGTGGCGCTGCTCGGGGTCGCGGCCGCCTACGACGCCGACGTCGCAGCCCTGCTGGAGCGGCTGGCTTAGGGCGCCGGCGGGCACGCGAGGCGGGCGGGAAGGATGGCGCCGGGCGGGCGGCGCCAACTCTTCGAGGTGGACCGGGCCCCAGTGCCGGCCAGGCCCACCCTTCACCCCCCTGAGGATCGTGGGACGACGACCCCCGGTTACTCGGAACGCTGCTGCGGAATCCCCGCGAGCAGTGCCCGGACCTCCGTCTCCCGGTAACGCCGATGGCCACCGAGCGTGCGGATGGACGTCAACTTGCCCGCCTTGGCCCACCGCGTGACGGTCTTGGGGTCGACCCTGAACATGGTGGCGACCTCAGCGGGCGTAAGCAGTGGCTCGGCCTCGGGTGTACGAGCTGACATTTGTGCGGCCTCTCCTCCGTGTGGACCGGCTTCGCGATCCTGTGACTGCCTTTTGCGCGTGTCACGGATGTCCGCCTATGGCGCAGAGCGTGCGGCTTTCCTGAGCCATATGCGGCATCACCCGATGTGACCATACCGCCACGCAGAGCGATTGGCGAGCCCTTCTTTGACCCAACTGCCCGCCCCCGTGGCCATGTCACGCTCGGTGATTCTAGCGACACGTTTCGTGGTATCGCAGTGAAAACGGCAAACTACTCAGTTCGCAGAAGAGAGCAGCCGCGAGCCGTGACCTACTCATGCAGGTCAGACGGCCGTATTGGGGTTCAGTTGGCTGATTCCAGCTGTTGCATTGACTTCCACCGCAGGATGACCCGCTGGTACATGGCGTAGGCAAGTTCTTCTTGACCCGTGTCCAGGCCCGTCAGGGCCGCCGCCATCTCCGCCACCGACTGGTCGGCCTGCAGCGCGTCGTCGTCCATCAGGTGCACCAGCCCGCCGTAGTCGAGCTCGACGAGGGAGTGCGGGTGGAACTCCTCCAGCCACCTGGCGATCTCCTCCACCTCGAAGCCGGCCGCGAGGTCGCCGAGGTGCTTGCGCAGGACGTTGAGCGCCCGCGCCGCCCGCCGCCTGGCCTGCGCCATGGAGGTGACGTAGATGAGGTTGCGCCCCGTAGCGGTCGTCTTCACATCCTGTCCAGGAACGGAGGAGCCGAGCACCAGCCAGCGCTCGTTCCCATCAAACGGCACGAACCACGAGGGCGGGACGTGCCACGCCGTGGACCTGATGTGGGTGCGCAGCGCCGACGACCCGGCCGTCCGCTTGAACCGGTCGAAGTCGTCGGCGACGCGGTCGGCGACGTTGCGCGGCACCAAGTGGTCCATCAGCTTCTGCGGAGTGGCCCCACGCCGCCGTGAGAAGGCCAGCCAGGAGCGCAGGCGCGTCTGCCAGGGGCAGACGTACAAGCGGTCCTCAACGCGCCGTAGATAGGCGTTGGGGCTCTCCTGGGCGGGAACGGGTTGAGGGGGCACGCCGAGCAGGCGCATCACCGACTCGTCGTGTTCCGCACTGAGCGCGTTGGCGCGGCGCGGGCGGTCACGTGAGTCGGCGTAGTCGGCCCACACCTTGCGCTCGGACTCGGCGAACGCGGTCAGTGGCTCATAGACGCGGAGGTAGGCGGCATAGGGCAGCACGGAGGAATCGTGTCACGAAGCGAACCTCCATCGCATCGTTGTGCCGTCACTACAGTGTCAGTGTGATCTCCGTCGCGAAGGAGCGGCGGACCGGACAGGGAGTCACCACCGTGACCGACGTCTTCGGCTCGTCCCACAAGGACGTCCATGAGCAGGTCGTCTTCTGCGCCGACGAGCAGAGCGGCCTGCGCGCCATCATCGCCATCCACAACACCGCGCTCGGGCCGGCGTTGGGTGGCACACGTTTCTATCCCTACGAGAGCGAGCAGGCGGCCCTCGCCGACGTGCTCAACCTGGCCAAGGGCATGGCGTACAAGAACGCCCTCGCCGGCCTCGACCACGGCGGCGGCAAGGCCGTCATCATCGGCGACCCCGCCAAGGACAAGAGCGAGGCGCTGCTGCGCGCGTACGGCAGGTTCGTCGAGTCGCTGGGCGGGCGCTACTACACCGCCTGCGACGTCGGCACCTACAGCGAGGACATGGACGTCGTCGCCCGTGAGTCGCGCTTCGTGACCGGCCGCACGGTCGCGCACGGCGGCGCCGGCGACTCCTCCATCCTCACCGCGTACGGCGTCTTCCAGGGCATGCGGGCCTCGGCCGAGCTCGTCCACGGCACGCCGTCGCTGCGCGGCCGGCGGGTGGGCGTCGAGGGCGTGGGCAAGGTCGGCCACCGCCTGGTCGAGCTGCTGCGCGAGGACGGCGCCGAGGTCGTGGTCTGCGACGTCGACCCCAAGGCCGTCGAACGGGTACGGGCCCGCCACCCCGAGGTCGAGGTGGTGGCCGACGCGGCGGCGCTGAAGGCGGCCGACCTCGACGTCTTCTCTCCGTGCGCGCTGGGCGGCGCGCTCGACGACGCGACGGTGGCCGCGCTGCGCGCGAAGATCGTCTGCGGCGCTGCCAACAACCAGCTCGCGCACGCCGGCGTCGAGAAGCAGCTCGCCGAGCGCGGCATCCTCTACGCGCCCGACTACGTGGTCAACTCCGGGGGCGTCATCCAGGTGGCCGACGAGATCGGCGGCTTCGACATGGAACGGGCGCGGGCCAAGGCGGCCCAGATCTACGACACGACTTCGAAGATCTTCCGAATCGCTGCGGAGGAGGGAGTTCCTCCTGCCGTCGCAGCGGATAGGCTAGCGGAGCGCAGAATGTCGGAAGTCGGGCGTATTAGGGCCATTTGGCTCGGCCAGTGACGCCCCACGCCCATACGACGTACCGAGCTGGGCACAAAACAGGTACGGTAATAGGCGAACGATAGGCTGACGTCCAAAGTCAGGCGGCGTCAGTGTGTGGTGCGTTAGCGACGAGGGGTCGGGGACGACCCCGACAAGGGGGTCGAGCCAATGGGGCGCGGCCGAGCAAAGGCCAAGCAGGTCAAGGTTGCTCGCCAGCTGAAGTACAACAGCGGTGGCACGGATCTTGACCGTCTTCGCGACGAACTCGGGGTCGGAGACTCCAGCCGCAATGACGACGCCGACGACCGCAACGACGAGCTGGCGGATCGCTATGCCGATTACGCCGACGACTACGGGGCCGACGACGAAGACCGTCCGTCCGGCCGCCGATAGGCGCACTCCTGGTTGACACATGATCGAGGGCCCGGCGCTCGCGCCGGATCCCTCGACTCATGCGCGTCGGGCCCCACGGGTGACCGTGGGGCTTCGTCATGCTCGCTCGCCGTCGAGTTCGCCGAGGAAGCGGGCGATCAGCGGGGCGATCTCCGGGAGTCGCTCCTCCAGCGCGAAGTGCCCCGTGTCCAGCACGTGCACCTCCGCGTCCGGCACGTCCCGCCGGTAGGCGTACGCGCCCGCCTCAGGGAAGAACATGTCCCCCCGCCCCCACAGCACCAGCGTGGGCGGGCGGTGCTCGCGCAGCCACGCCTGCCAGGCCGGATACAGCTCCACGTTGCTCCGGTAGTCGCGGGCGAGCGCGAGCTGGGCCTCCTTGCGCCCCGGCAGGTCGAGGAAGTGCTGGTCGAGGGTCCAGCCGTCGGGCGCCACCCGTGACGGGTCTGTCGTGCCGTCCTCGTACTGGGCGCGCGTGACCGCCAGGGTGAACAGCTCCGCGGGCGGTTCGGCGATGGTCGCGCGGGCCGTGTCCGACAGGCCCTCCTCGTAGGCGTTGGCGTTCTGGACGACGAGGGCGGCGATCCACTCGGGGTGCCGCTGCGCCACGCGGAAGCCGACGGGGCCGCCGAAGTCGAAGGCGTACCAGGCGAAGCGGGTCAGGCCGAGCGCCTGGACGAAGCCCTCGACGACGTCGGCGAGGCGGTCGAAGGAGAAGACGAAGCCGTCGGGGACGCGCGTGTGCCCGAAGCCCGGGTAGTCCGGGGCGATCAGCCGGAAGCGGCCGCCCAGCGCGTCCATGAGCCGCCTGTACTGGTGGGACGCGGTCGGGAAGCCGTGCAGCAGGAGCACGGGCAGGGCGTCGCGCGGGCCCGCCTCGCGGTAGAAGACCTGGACGCCGGCCACGTCCACGAACCCGTGCCGCACCTCGGGGAGATCCATAGCTAATGCCTCTTTCGCTCGAAGATGCATTAGTTATAGCCAGACGGATACTAACGGGTCAACCGGGACAGGTAGCATTAGGAAGTATGGAGCTGCTGATCGGCGAGCCGCTGGCGCTGGACCTGCTCAACACGCGCACCCGCGACCACGACGTCCTCGACACGCCCGGCGACTTCCAGACGTGGCTGGCCCGCCAGGCCGGCCGGCTCGACCCGCCGTCCGGGCCGCTCACGCCGGACGGGCTGGCCGCCGTACGACGCCTGCGCGGGCACGTGGAGGCGGCGCTCGACGCCGTGCGCGCGGGAGAGCCGCCGCCCGCCGCGGCGCTGGCCGCGATCAACGAGGCCGCCCGGGCCGCTCCCGCGCACCGCGTGCTGGAGTGGCGCGACGGCGGCCCGCGGGTGCGGGCGGAACGCGACGGCGACGCCACCGCAGCGCTGCTCGCGCTGCTCGCCGAGGCCGCCATCGATCTGCTCGCCGACCCGGCCGCCGGCCGCGTGCGCGGCTGCGAGGGGCCGGGATGCCGGCTGGTGTTCCTGCCCGCGCATCCGCGCCGCCGCTGGTGCTCGCCCGATTTGTGCGGCAACCGGGTGCGGGTGGCCCGGCACTACCGGCGGCGCAAGGAGACGTGAGGCCGCGCGCTCATCGCCGGCGGGCCCGGTGTTGAGCGGCGGCGCGGCGGCGCGGCGGCGGGCCAGGCGGTCAGCGGTAGCGGGCCTGGCCGGAGCCCTCGACGATCTCGCCCAGCACCCAGGCCGGGAGCCCGCGCTCGGCGAGCAGGCGCAGCGCCGCGTCGGCCGCGTCGGGCGCGACCACGGCGGCCATGCCGACGCCCAGGTTGAACGTACGGTCCATGTCCTGCCGCGCCACCCGGCCGTGGCCCGCCAGCACGTCGAAGATCGGCGGCGGCGTCCAGGACGAGCGGTCGAGCACCGCGTCCAGGCCGGGCGGCAGCGAGCGGGACAGGTTGCCCTCCACGCCGCCCCCGGTGATGTGCGCGTAGGCGTGGACCTCGACCGAACGGGCCAGCTCCAGGCAGTCGAGCGAGTAGATGCGGGTCGGCTCCAGCAGCTCCTCGCCGAGCGGCCGGCCCAGCTCGGGCAGCTCCGCGTCGAGCGACAGCCCGGCCTCCCGCAGGACGTGACGCACCAGCGAGTAGCCGTTGGAGTGGACGCCGGAGGAGGCGAGACCCAGCACGACGTCGCCCGCGCGCACGCGGTCGGGGCCGAGCAGCGCGTCGGCCTCCACGACGCCCGTGCCGGCGCCGGCGAGGTCGTACTCGTCGGCGTCCATCGCGCCCGGGTGCTCGGCCGTCTCGCCGCCGACGAGCGCCGCGCCGGCCAGCCGGCAGCCCTCGGCGACGCCGCCCACGATCTCGGCGACCCGCTCGGGCACCACCTTGCCGCAGGCGATGTAGTCGGTCATGAACAGCGGCTCGGCCCCGCACACCACGAGGTCGTCGAGGACCATGCCGACGAGGTCGATGCCGATCGTGTCGTGCTTGCCGTAGCGCTGGGCGATCATGACCTTGGTGCCCACGCCGTCGGTCGAGGTGGCGAGCAGCGGCCGCCGGTAACGCAGCAGCGCCGAGGCGTCGAACAGGCCGGCGAAGCCGCTGGCGTCGTCGACGACCTCGGGCCGGCGCGAGCGCGCGACCTTGTCCTTCATCAGGTCGACGGCCCGCTCGCCGGCGGCGATGTCGACGCCCGCGGCCTCGTAGGTGCTTGGGCTGCGCTCGCTCACGCCTTGGTCTCCAAAACGAACTTGCCGACGTTGTCCTGGTCGATCGGGATCGGGTACTCGCCGGTGAAGCAGGCCCGGCACAGGCGTTCGGCCGGCAGCGTGGTGGCCTTCGTCAGGCCCTCCAGCGAGATGTAGCCGAGCGAGTCGGCGCCGAGCGAGGCCCGGATCTCCTCGACCGTCAGCGAGCCCGCGATCAGCTCGGCGCGGGTGGCGAAGTCGATGCCGTAGAAGCACGGCCAGGCGACCGGCGGCGAGGAGATGCGTACGTGCACCTCGCGCGCCCCCGCCTCGCGCAGCATCTTGACGATGGCCCGCTGGGTGTTGCCGCGCACGATCGAGTCGTCCACGACGACCAGGCGCTTGCCCTCGACGACCTCGCGCAGCGGGTTGAGCTTCAGCCGGATGCCGAGCTGGCGGATCGTCTGGGACGGCTGGATGAAGGTGCGGCCGACGTAGGAGTTCTTGACCAGGCCCTGCCCGTAGGGGATGCCGCTCTCCTCGGCGTAGCCCACGGCGGCCGGGGTGCCGGACTCCGGCGTGGGGATGACGAGGTCGGCCTCCACCGGGTGCTCGCGGGCGAGCACCCGGCCCACCTCCACCCGGGTGACCTGGACGCCGCGCCCGGCGATCGTGGTGTCGGGACGGGCGAGGTAGACGTACTCGAACAGGCAGCCCTTGGGCTCGGCCAGCGCGAAGCGGCGCGAGCGGACGCCGCGCTCGTCGATGGTGAGCAGCTCGCCCGGCTCGATCTCGCGGACGAACGTGGCGCCCACGATGTCGAGCGCCGCCGTCTCGGAGGCGACCACCCAGCCGCGCTCCAGGCGGCCGAGGACCAGCGGGCGGATGCCCTGCGGGTCGCGGGCCGCGTAGAGCGTCTTCTCGTCCATGAACACCAGCGAGTAGGCGCCCTTGACCTGCGGCAGCAGCTCGGCGGCGGAGTCCTCGATGCTGCGGGTGCGGTCCTGCGCGAGCAGCGTGGTCAGGACCTCGGTGTCGGTGGTGGCCCTGGTAGACCCCGGCGCGAGGCGCTGGGCCAGCACCGGGGTGTTGATCAGGTTGCCGTTGTGGGCGAGCGCGAGCCCGCCGACCTCGGTGGAGCTCAGCGTGGGCTGCGCGTTCTCCCACACGCTCGATCCGGTCGTGGAGTAGCGGCAGTGGCCGATGGCCAGGTGGCCCCGCAGGGTGCCGAGCACCGACTCGTCGAAGACCTGGGAGACCAGGCCCATGTCCTTGTAGACGAGAATGCGGCTGCCCTCGCTGGCCGCGATGCCCGCGGACTCCTGTCCGCGGTGCTGCAACGCGTACAGCCCGTAGTAGGTGAGCTTGGAAACTTCCTCGCCTGGCGCCCAGACGCCGAAGACGCCGCAGGCGTCTTTAGGCGCGCGGTCGTGGGGGTCCAGGTCATGGCCGAGCCGGCCGTCGCCCTTCAGCACATGGTTCAGTCTAGGTCGGGGGCTTCCGTGCTCGCGCAACCGGGTGCGTCATCACACGGCGTGCGACGACCTGCCCGCGTTGGAGCCGTCGCGGACGAGCTCGCCCGTGACGTTGCGGTTGGCGGCCGAGCCGAGGAAGACGATCAGTGCGGCCATGTCGTCGGCGGTGGACAGGCGGCGGCTCGGGGTGCGGGCGGCGATCTCGTCGAGCACGGACTGGGGGATCGGCCGCCGGGCGTCGGTGATCGTGAGGCCGGCGACCGCCACGTTGACCAGGATGCCGTCCCGGCCCGCCTCCCAGGCGAGGGCGCGGGCCATGCCGTGCAGGGCCATCTTGGCGGTGCCGTACGGGCCCGGGCCCGGCACGCCCTCCTCGGCGACCCCCGACGAGACGAACACGATCCGGCCGAACCCGCGCCGCCGCATCTCCGGCAGCACCGCCTGGACGAGCAGCGCGTTGCCGACGACGTTGGCGTGCAGGGCCGCGGTCCACTCGGCGGCAGGGACGTCCTCGAACGGCATGCTGCCGGGCATGACCTCGCCCCATCGGACGGCGTTGGCCACGAGCGCGTCCACCGGGCCGGCCTGGGCGACGGCGGCGGCGATGGTGGCGTGGTCCGCCAGGTCGAGGTGGACGGCCGCGGCCTCGCCGCCATCGGCCTCGATGCGCTTGACGACCTGGCCGCGCGGGCGGCGGGCGCGGACCAGGTGCGAGAGCGCGTCGCGCTGACTGTCGTCGAGGTCGCGCAGCAGGTCCTCGTCCAGCTCGTGCCAGATCCGCTCCACGGGGTCGCGCAGGGCCTTGCCCGCCTCGGTCAGGTGCACGCGGATGAGACGCGGGCGGTCGGGGTCGGGGGAGCGGCGGACGAAACCGGCCCGTTCCAGCCGCTGGAGGGTCTTCGTGACCGTGGGCGGCTCGACGCCGAGGCGGGCGATCAGCTCGCTCTGCGTCAGGCCGTCCTCGCGCCAGAGCTGGTTGAGCAGCATCTCCTGCCCCACGTGCAGCCCGAGCGGCACCAGAGCCGCGGCGAGCTGGTTGCGCTGCCGCTTCATGAGGCTGATCAGGGCGTACGACAGGGTCTCGTCCAGCATGCCCTCATCTTGCCCGCCGCCTGCCGGTTGGGCGCATGGTGACCCAAGGATGTGCGCCCTTTTGCCGTGTCGCGGCGTTTAGCGGACGGCCTCCGCGAAAGGGTGAAGTGTCCGGCATGCAGACCCGTCGGGAGGCGCAGACGTGACCACATCCGGCGATCCGAACGAGCCCCGCGAGGGGCGGCGCGTCCCGCCGCGCGAGGAGGAGCCCGACGCGCCCGAGCCGTCACGTGAGGGCCCCGGGCCGTACGAGGGGGAGGAACCCATCGCCCCCGTGCCGCCCGTCGTGCCCCCGCCCCACGAGCCGCCCCACGAGCCGCCGCCCCAGCCCGGGCCCGGGCCCGTGGGGGAGCCCCGGCACCCCGATCTGCCCACCTCGCCCGAGACCCCGAGCCCGTCCGTGGGTTCAGGGGAGGAGCGGCCGAGGCCGGGGGAGGACACGGAGGAGACGCAGGCGTTCCCCGTCGTGCCGGGCGCGACGCCCGCCTACCCCGGCTGGGAGAGCTCCCCGGGCGGTTCCCCAGGAGAGGAGCCGCCGGCCAGGCCGCCCACACCCTCCCGCTACGAGCAGCCGCCCGAGGAGCCCCAGGGCCCGCACTTCGCCTCCCCCGGAGCCGAGCCGCCGGCAGGCGGACCTCCCGCAGGTGGGCCTCCGGCTGGAGGGCCGTCGGGGGGTGGGCCCGGGGGGCCGCGGCATCCTTATGGGGGTTACCCGGCCGGTGGGGAGGGTCCGCCGGTCGCGCCGCCGCCGCAGGAGGCCGTGCCCGGCACGAGCCCGTCCAGCCCGTACGGCGGCCCGCCCGGCTACAACCCGCCCTCCTACGGCTACCCGGGCGCCCCCTACCAGTACGGCGGCCAGCCGCCGCCCCCGGACCGGACCGGCAACGGCCTGGCCACGGCCTCGCTCGTGCTGGGCGTGGCCAGCCCTTTCCTGGTGTTCGTCTGCTTCACCGGCCTGATCACCGCGATCCTGTCGATCGTGTTCGGCTGCGTGGCCCTCGCCAGGAAGGCGGGCAAGGGCCGGGCCGTCGCCGGGATCGTGATCAGCGCGCTGTCCCTGATCCTGTTCGCGATCGTGGCGATCTGGTTCTGGAACGTCGTGCAGGACTGCGCCCACCTGACCGGCCCGGCGGCCGACCGCTGCTTGGAGGAGCGCTTTCCCTGGATGAAGGGCAGCCGGGGCTAGTCCACGAGAGGCAGGTACGCCGACAGGTCCGCGCGGGACCCGCTGGCCGAGACCGCGCCTTTGGCCACGGCCTCCTCCCACGTCAGCCGCCCGACGGCGAGCTCGATCCAGGTGCGCCCGTCGGTCTCCACCACGTTGGGCGGCGTGCCCCGGGTGTGGCGCGGGCCTGGGATCGCCTGGACGGCCGCGTACGGTGGCACCCGTACCTCGACGGTCCTTCCGGGGGCCGCGGCGGCCAGGCGGTCGAGGAGGTGACGCACGGCCTGCCTGGCGGCGTCGCGCTCGGGCGTGAGCCCCCGGTCGTAGGCGGCGAGCACGGCCGCGACCAGCGCGCCGGGCAGGGCGGCGGCGGGCCCGTCGTACGGCGGCTCGTCCAGGGCGACGAGCTGCGCGTCGAGGGCGGCTCTCAGTTTCTCCGGGTCCAGCTTGCGAGGTGGCACCCCGTCATTGTCTCCCGTGAGCGTTCATCAGGACGGAGTCCGTCGTTCACCTGGGGTTTCGGCGCCGACCGTAGCCTCCGGACGGTACTGACGCGCACATTCTTGGAGGATTTGTGGCGAAGCTCATCGGGGGCGGGCGGCGACCGCTGCTGCCGCTGCTCTCCACCCCGCACAAAGGCGGCCGTTCCGCACTGACCTGCCGGTTCCGATGTGGGGACGCGTGCGCGCACGACGTGGCCAACACTTCGGACAACGCCTACTTCGGCGACGTGGTGCAGGAGGCGCTCTCGCGCCGCGGGGTGCTGCGGGCGGGAGCGCTCGGCGCGCTGGTGGCGGGCGTGGGCGTGGGCGTGGGCGTGGCCGGCGCGGCCCCGGCCTTCGCCGACCGGCCCGGCGGGCCCGGGAACGCCCCCGCCCCGAAGGGCGGCCTGGCGTTCACCCCCGTCGCGCCGAACACCGAGGACGCGCTGACGATCCCGGCCGGCTACCGCTCCTCCGTGGTCGTGCGCTGGGGCGACCCGGTGCTGCCCGACGCGCCGGCCTTCGACTTCGACCACCAGACCGCCGAGGCGCAGGGCAAGCAGTTCGGCTACAACTGCGACTACGTGACGCTGCTGCCGCTGGGCCGCGACCGCGCGCTGCTGTGGGTGAACCACGAGTACACCGACGAGAGCCTGATGTTCCGCGGCTACACGGGCGGCGCCGCCGCGACCGAGGAGCAGATCAGGATCGCCCTCGCCGCGCACGGCGGCTCGGTCGTGGAGGTCGAGCGCGCGGGCGGCACCGGCGAGTGGAAGCTGGTCACCAAGGGCCGCCGCCGCTACAACCGGCGCATCACCGCCCAGACGCCCATGAGGTTCTCCGGCCCGGCCGCGGGCAGCGACCTGCTGAGGACGGCCGCCGACCCCAAGGGCATCAACCCGGTCGGCATGCTGAACAACTGCGCGGGCGGCACCACCCCGTGGGGGACCGTGCTGACCGCCGAGGAGAACATCGACCAGTACTTCGTCAACGGCGACAAGGTGCCCGAGGCGCAGAGGCCGTACATCGCCCGCTACACGATCACCACCGGCACCCCGTCGGGCAACCGGCGCTTCGACCGCGTCGAGGAGCGCTTCGACCTGGCCAAGCACCCGAACGAGGTCAACCGGTTCGGGTGGATCGTGGAGATCGACCCGTTCGACCCGGACTCGACCCCGATCAAGCGCACCGCGCTCGGCCGCTTCAAGCACGAGGCCGCGACCACGACGCTGTCCCGCGACAACCGCCTGGTCGTCTACATGGGCGACGACTCGCGCTTCGAGTACATCTACAAGTTCGTCTCCAAGAACCGCTACATCCCGGGCAACGACCGGCACAACCGGACGCTCCTGGACGAGGGCACCCTGTACGTGGCCAGGTTCACCGGCAACAGCCCGGCCGCCGAGCTCGACGGCTCCGGCAGGCTGCCCGCCGACGGGGCGTTCGACGGCTCCGGCGAGTGGATCCCGCTGGTGTCGGGCGACCGGTCGTACGTGGAGGGCATGACCGCCCAGGAGGTGCTGGTCTACACCCGCGTGGCCGCCGACAAGGCGGGCGCGACGAAGATGGACCGGCCTGAGGACATCGAGCGCAACCCGGTCACCGGCGGCGTCTACGTGGCGCTCACCAACAACACCAACCGCACCCCGGCCCAGGTGGACGAGGCCAACCCGCGCTCGTCCAACAAGCACGGCCACGTGCTGGAGCTGGTGGAGAAGCGCGACGACGCCGCCGCGACGACGTTCTCCTGGTCGGTGCCCCTGGTCTGCGGCGACCCCGCCGACCCGGCGACGTACTTCGCCGGCTACGACAAGAGCAAGGTCTCGCCGATCTCGTGCCCGGACAACGTCACGTTCGACCGCGACGGCAACCTGTGGATCTCCACGGACGGAAACGCCCTCGGCTCCAACGACGGCCTGTTCGTCATGCCGGTGCGCGGCAAGGAGCGGGGTCACCTGCGGCAGTTCCTGACCGTGCCGGTCGGCGCGGAGACCTGCGGCCCGCTGGTGACCGAGGACCAGCGCAGCGTCTTCGTGGCCGTGCAGCACCCGGGCGAGCTGGACGGCGCCACGCCCGACCGGCCGGCCAGCCGCTGGCCCGACGGCGACCAGCCGCGCCCGGCCGTGGCCGTGGTCTGGCACGAGAGGAACAAGAAGATCGGCGCTTGACCTCAACATAACTTGAGGAAATAGCGTCCCATGCCATGAGCATGGAGATGACGGCCTGGCACCAGCTTTACTCGATGGACGACCAGCGGGAGCGTCGCCCCCTCTCACGGGCGACGCTCCTGCGCATCGGCGGCTTCGCCCGGCCCCACCGGGCCAAGCTCGCCCTGTTCGTGCTGCTCAGCGTGGTGCTGTCGGGCCTCGCGGTGGCCGCGCCGCTGCTCGCGGGCCGGGTCGTGGACGCGATCTTCAACGCCGAGCCGTTCGGCGTGGTGGCCGCGGTCGCGGTGGCCATCGCCGCGATCGCCGTCGCCGAGGCCGGGCTCGGGCTGGTCAACCGGTGGCTGTCGGCGGGCATCGGCGAGGACCTCATCCTCGGGCTGCGCACCGCCGTCTTCGACCACGTCCAGCGGATGCCGGTCGCCTTCTTCACCAGGACCCGTACCGGCGCGCTGGTCAGCCGGCTCAACAACGACGTGATCGGGGCGCAGCGGGCGTTCACCGACACTCTGTCCGGCGTGGTCGGCAACCTCGTGACGCTGGCGCTGACGCTCACCGCCATGATCGGCATCTCGTGGCAGATCACGCTGCTCGCGCTGGTGCTCCTGCCGGTGTTCGTGCTGCCCGCGCGGCGGATGGGCACGCGCATCGCCCGGCTGCGCCGCGAGGCGGCCGACCACAACGCGGCCATGGGCATCCAGATGACCGAGCGCTTCTCCGCGCCGGGCGCGACGCTGGTCAAGCTGTTCGGCCGGCCCTCCCACGAGTCGGCCGAGTTCGCCGCGCGGGCCCGCCGGGTCCGCGACATCGGCGTGCGCTCGGCCATGACCCAGTCGGCCTTCGTCACCGCGCTGACCCTGGTCTCGGCGCTCGCCCTGGCCCTCGTGTACGGCCTCGGCGGCTTCTACGCCCTGCGCGAGCAGCTCCAGCCCGGCGCGGTCGTCTCGATGGCCATGCTCCTCACCCGCCTGTACGCCCCGCTGACCGCCCTCGCCTCCGCCCGCATGGACATCATGAGCGCGGTCGTCAGCTTCGAGCGCGTCTTCGAGGTCCTGGACCTCAAGCCGCTCATCCAGGAACGGCCCGGCGCCCGCGAGGTCCCCGCAGGGCCGGTCGCGGTCGAGTTCGACGACGTGCGCTTCGCCTACCCCTCGGCCGACAAGGTCTCGCTGGCCTCGCTGGAGGCGGTCGCCGTGCTCGACTCGCGCGGCGGCCAGGAGGTGCTCCACGGGATCTCGTTCCGGGCCGAACCCGGACAGGTCGTCGCCCTCGTCGGCTCCTCGGGCGCGGGCAAGTCCACGATCGCCCAGCTCCTGCCCCGCCTGTACGACGTCGACTCCGGCGCCGTCCGCCTCGCCGGCGTGGACGTGCGCGAGCTGACCTTCGACTCCCTCCGCGACACCCTCGGCCTGGTCACCCAGGACGGCCACCTCTTCCACGAGACGATCAGGGCCAACCTGCTGCTGGCCCGCCCCGAGGCCACCGAGGACGAGCTGTGGGACGCGCTCACCCGGGCCCGCCTCGACACCCTCATCGGCTCGCTGCCCGACGGCCTCGACACCATGGTGGGCGAGCGCGGCTACCGCCTGTCGGGCGGCGAGCGCCAGCGCCTCACGATCGCCCGCCTGCTGCTGGCCCAGCCCCGGGTGGTGGTCCTGGACGAGGCCACGGCGGCGCTCGACGCGACCTCCGAGGCCGCCGTCCAGGCCGCGCTCACCGAGGCCCTCGCGGGCCGGACCGCCGTGGTCATCGCCCACCGCCTGTCCACGATCCGCGCCGCCGATCTCATCCTGGTCGTCGAGGACGGCCGGATCGTCGAACGCGGCACCCACGCCGAGCTCCTGGCCGCCGGCGGCCGCTACGAGGAGCTCTACCGCACCCAGTTCGACGACCCCACGACCGTCGAGGCGTTCGCCTAGCCCAGGTGCGAACTCGCCCTTCCCTGCCCCGTGATCCGAGCTGCCATCGCCTCCGAAGACGGGAAAGGTGGGCGATGACGGCCGGCGGATCCATCATGCCGAACGGCATGGAACATCACATCCGTGCGGATGAGCTCTTCTTCTCGACGACGGACCGGCGCGGGCTCCGCGAGCCGGTGCGCAGGATCGACGAGGAGGGCCGCTACCTGCTCAACAGCGCCATCGCCGACGCCCCCGTGCACCACCGCGCCGGCCGCGAGGCCGCCTCCGCCGTGCGGGCCAAGCTCATCGGCCTGCGGTCGGTGCCGCCCGAGACCTACCCGCACATCGTGGAGATGGCCGTGCCGCTGGTCGAGGGGCCGGACCCGGCGCTCTACGACACCTTCGGCGTCGACCTCGTCCTGGCGGGCATCGAAACCCTCGCCTGCCGGCGGCTAGGGTCCTCTTCGTGACCTTTGAGCTGATCTGCGAGATCGAACCCCCGACCAAGCCCGATCTGAAGCACGTCAGGCACCAGATCGGCACCATGAGCACGATCGCCCACTCCTTCCTCATCCCCGACAACCACATCGGGCGCGCGACCGTGTCGAGCGTGGCCGTGGCGCACGAGGTCGAGGCGATGGGCGGGCGGGGCATCGCCTGTCTCAACTCCCGCGACCGCAACCTGCTCGGCTTCCACCGCGACCTGCTGACCGCCGCCGCGTACGGGGTGGACCAGTTCCTGTTCGTGTACGGCGACAAGCCCACGAGCGGCAACCGGACCGGCGACCTCACCGTGCGCTCGATGATCGAGGAGGCGCGGGCGTTCTCGCCGGACCTCCGCCTCGGCGCGGCGGCCGGGCTGCGCTCCCTGCCCGCGTGGAAGCACACGGCCGACTTCCTGTTCCTCCAGGTCAGCTACTCGGTCGAGGATCAGCTCCGGTGGCGCGAGGAGCATCCGGCGGACGTGCCGGTCTACGCCGGGGTGATGGTCCTCGCCAGCGAGCGCCACGCCGCGGCCCTGGCCGCCGCGATCCCCGACATCGGCATCCCCGGCGACCTCGTCCGGCGGGTGGCGGCCGACCGCATGGCGGGCGTCGAGGCGGCCTGCGAGCAGGTGCTCGCGCTGCGCGAGTCGGGCGCGTTCGCCGGGGTCCACCTCGTCCCGGTCTCCCGCTACCGCGACGTCGAGGCGCGGCTCTCCGCCGTGCTCTGACCGCGCGCCAGCGCCGCGAGCAGCGCGCCCGCCACGGCCACCGCGAACAGCACCGCGTACGCCCGCTGGAAGCCGTCCATGAGCTGCCCGACGGCCACGGGGGAGAGCGCGGACAGCGTTCCGGCGTACACCTGGGCGCGCAGCTCCGGCCCGACGGAGGCGGTGAGCACGCTGAGCGACAGTCCGACGCTGATGACGATCCCGACGTTCATGATCATGACGCGGAAGCCGTTGACCACGCCCAGGCTGTCGCTCGGCAGCGCCGCCATCACCTGCGTGGTGTTGCCGGTCAGGAACGTTCCGCTGCCGCACCCGGCCACGAACAGGCCGATCCCGGTCACCCAGTACGGCGTCGCCGGATCGGTCGTCAGCATCAGCGTCCCGAGCCCCAGCGCGCTGAGCGTCGCCCCGCCGATCGACAGCGCGTACGGCGACACCCGCCGCCCCAGCAGCCCCACCAGCGGCGAGGCCAGCCCGATCCCGACCGGCACCGGCAGCACGCTGAGCCCGGCCGCGAACGCGTCCAGCCCTCGCGCGGCCTGGAAGTACAGCGCCACCACGAGGATCAGCGCCGAGCGGGCCAGCGCGTTGCAGAACGAGGCCGCGTTCGCGTACGCGAGCAGCCGCCCGCCGAACAGCCGCAGGTCCAGCACCGGGTTGGAGGCCCGCCGCTCGGCCAGCACGACGAGCGGCACCAGCAGCACGAACACCCCGGCCCCTGCCAGCACCACCGGGCTCGCCGGCCCGCGCGAGCCGGCCTCCGACAGCGCCAGCAGCAGCGCCGACAGCGCGGCGAACAGCAGCACGTTGCCCGGCGCGTCCACGGGCCTGCGCGGCCCCCGGGGCACCTTGCGCAGGATTGCCGCGCCCCAGCCGAGCGCGAGCAGCCCGGCGGGGACGTTCACCCAGAAGATCCACTGCCAGCCGGCCGTCGCGGCGATGAGGCCGCCGATCGTGGGCCCGGCGAGCTGCGCCACCGAGAGCGTGCCGATGTAGACGCCCATGCCCTGGCTCAGCCGTTCGGGCGGGAAGGCGTCGGTGATGATCACGGTGCCGTTCGCCAGGATCATCGCCGCGCCGACCGCCTGCACCACGCGCATCGCGATGAGGAACCACACGTCCGGCGACAGCCCGGCGAGCAGCGAGGCCAGCGTGAACAGGGCGAACCCCGCGAGGTACACCTCCCGCCTGCCCAGCAGGTCGGCCACCCGGCCGAAGAGCACCAGGGTCGCCGTGTTGACCAGGAGGAACGACAGCAGGATCCAGCCGGACTCCGTCGGCCCGGCCGCGAAGTGCCGCACGACGGTCGGTAAGGCCACGTTCAGCGTGCTGCCGGCGATGCCGATGAGGACGAGCCCCAGACTGGTGACCGAGCACGCCTTCCAGGCGTAGCGGAGGCGGCTGTCGTCTTGGGGGGTGACCGCGACCATGCTCCCACTATGACGTACGACGTACGTCCGATTTGGTGCGGGGGTTACCGGGCGCGCTTCCTGAGGCCGTCGAGGTCATGGATGACCACGCGCCGCCGCCCGGTCTCGATCAGCCCCCGGTCGCGCAGCGTGCGCAGCGCCTTGCTGACCGCCTCCCGCGACGCGCCGGTCCAGCCCGCCAGCTCGTCCTGCGACAGCGGCAGCGCCACGCGCACCCCGCCGTTGGTCTTCTCGCCGTACCGCTCGGCCAGCTCGATCAGGCGGGTCGCCACCCGGCCGGTCGTGTCGTAGGCGCCGTACTCGACGCGCTTCCTGTCGGAGTCGCGCAGCCGGCCGGTGACGAGCTTCATGAGCAGCACCGCGATCCGCCCGTGGGCCTCCAGGAACGCTGGGAAGTCGCGCACCACGATGCCGCTGATCGGCTCCAGCGCGGTGACCGTGGCCGAGCGCGGCGAGCCGTCGATGGCGGACATGTCGCCGAGCAGCCCGCCAGGCCCGCGTACGGCCAGTACCACCTCGGTGCCGCCGCTCGTGTGGGACGACACCTTGACCCGGCCGTCGAGCAGCACGAGCACCCAGTCGCCGCGGTCGCCCTCGTTCATCACGGCGGTGCCGCGATCCCAGCGGCGCAGGCGTCCGGCCGCGCGCAGGGCCTGCGCCTCCTCGTCGGTGAGCATCGACAGGAACTCGCCCGGCTCTGGGTCCATGCGCCCGATTATGTCGGCCTGGAACGCGCATAGCTACGGCTCCGCCGGAGGCATCGGCCGAAAGTACGGGCGCGGAGCGGGGGACCGGACTTGCGGTCGATGCCCGCGCCGGGGCCGCGTCGCCAGGATGAGGTCCCATGCCTTCCCCCCAAGATCACGCTCCGGGACCGGACCCCGGTGCCCTCGTCCGGCCGCGTATCGCCGCGCTCGACGTCCTGCGCGGGTTCGCGCTGGGCGAGATCCTGCTCGCCAACATCCAGCTCATGGCTTCCGGCGGCTCCGCCGTCGCGGTGCAGCCCATGGGCGACTGGGACCCCTGGCTCGGGCTGCCGATCTTCTCCCTGCTGTTCGGCATCGGGTTCTCGCTGCTGCTGGAGTCGGCCGCGCACCGCGACCCCCGCCCGTGGCTGGTCCTGCTGCGCCGGCTCGGTGCGCTGCTCGCGATCGGCCTCGTCCACATGCTGCTGTGGCCCGGCGAGGTCCTGACCAAGTACGCCGTCGTCGGCCTGCTGGTGCTGCTGCCGTCGAGCCGGATCCCCCGGTGGGCGGTGGCGGGCCTCTCCGCCGTGTTCCTGGCGGTGGCGGTGAGCAGCGGGGGCGGGCCCCTGCTGATCGCCGGGCTGTTCCTGCTGGGCTCGGCGCTGGTCCGCTACGGGGTGATCGCGAAGATCGAGGGGTCCACCCGGGGGCCGCTGCTGCTGGGCCTCGCCTTCGCGGCGGGTCTGGCCGCCGCCCTGTGGGAGCAGGCGAACCTGCGGGCGCTGGGCGAGACGGCCTACCTGCCCGCCCTGACCACCCTGGCCGACCTGCTGCTCGCCGCCATCTACGTGTGCGGCGTGCTGGTCCTGCTGAGGACGCCGCTGCGGCCGGTGCTGCGGTTCGTCTTCGCGCCGCTCGGCCGGATGGCGCTGACCAACTACCTGACCGCCACGCTCCTCGTCCTGGCGGCCGCGCACCTGCTCGGCCTGCCGATCGGCGAGTCGCCGACGGTGGCGTTCCAGGCGGCGGCGGTCATCCTCGCGGCGCAGTGGCTGTTCTCCACCCTCTGGCTGCGCCGCTGCCGCCAGGGCCCCCTGGAGTGGCTCTGGCGCTGGGCCACCTGGGCCCGCCGCCCCGCCCTGCGCCGCTGAGCCGGGAGCCCGCTACGCCAGCCCGGTCAGGACGTACGCCGCGACGAGCTCCTCCTTGCCCTTCAGGCTCAGCCGTCCCAGCGGGCTGACGCTCGCGCCCGCGCCGAGCTGCTTGAGCGTCGTCTCGCCGATGACGACCGTGCCGGGCTCGGCGACGCCCTCCAGCCGGGCGGCCACGTTGACGCAGTCGCCCATGGCGTTGAAGCCGCGCAGCTCGGGGCTGCCGATGTTGCCGACCAGGGCGGGCCCCGTGTTGATCCCCACCCGGAACGTCGGCCACGGCACGTCGTCCACCCGCTTCCACGCCATCTCCTCGGCCACCTCGGCCGCGGCCTGCTGCATCGCGAGCGCCGCCCGGCAGGCGGCCCGCGCGTGGTCCTCCTGCGCGGCCGGGGCGTTGAACAGCGCGAGCAGCGCGTCGCCCACGAACTGCACGATCGTTCCGCCGTTGTCGAGGATGCACGGCACGGCGGCCGTGTGGTAGCGGTTGAGCATCTCGACGATCTCGCCGGGCGTGACCTTCTCCGAGAACGTCGTGAAGCCCTTGAGGTCGGCGAAGAGCGCGGTCAGCTCGCGCAGCTCGCCGCCGAGCGCCGCCTGCGCCGGGTCGGCCAGCAGCGCGTGCGCCACGTCCGGCGACATGTACTGGTGGAACAACGTGTGCAGCTCCCGGTAGAGGCGGGCGTTCTCCAGCGAGAGGGAGAGCTGGCCGGCGAGCGTGGCGGCGAGGGCCTCGTCCTGGCTCGTCCGGCCGATCGGCACCTCCAGCACGCCCGCCAGCCTGCCCTTGACGGTGAGCGGGAAGGCCAGCAGGTGGTCGCGGCGGATGGGCTCGTCGCCGGTGAAGGCGTACTCGCGGGAGCCGACCTGCGTCCGGCCGTCGGCCACCAACGCGATCTTGACGTCTCCGTACGCCTGCCGCACCCGCTCCAGCGACGAGGCCAGCAGCTCGTCCTCCGGCAGCCCGACCCTGGTCCGGCCGCTGACGTCCACCAGGGCCGCCAGCCGGGCCGACAGCTCCCGCTCGCCCGCGAGCGCCGCGCCCGCCCGGTCCAGCACGGCGGTCTGGCTCTCGTTGAGCCGGAACTTGCCCGACAGGCGGGTCGCGGCCAGGGGCTCGCCCCTGCGTACGGCCTCGACCAGCTCCTCCAGGGCCCGGTCGTAGTCCTGCCTGATCCGGCGTACGGTCGCCGCGAGCGTCACCGAGTCGAACAGGCCCGCGCTCGACCCCTCGCGCCGGAACTGCAGGTAGGCGCTGTAGGCCACGAAGACGAAGGCCAGGGTCAGCAGCAGGTGCCACTCCCACCACGACAGGTGCCAGTTGAGCTGCGACATGCCGGCGACCATCGACTCGGCCAGCAGCGCGTACGCGGTGATGAGGCTGATCAGCATGGCCGACGGCCGCCGCCGGTGGATGAGGAACATCATCACGCTGGCGGCGGCGTACAGCAGCAGACCGGGGATCGAGCCCCAGGCGAGCCAGGGCACCGGCGTCACGGCGGGCGGCTCGCTGAGCGCGGTCAGCCCCGGCACCAGTGAGACGACGCCCCACACCGCCATGAAGCCGAGCAGCGCCGCGCGGACGAAGTGCTGCGCGCCCAGCACGCGGGCGGCGGCCGGCTCGCCGAGCGGCAGCGCCGAGGCGAAGGCGAACACGGCGGCGACCGACAGGCCCACCTGCTGGCCGATGTCGAAGCCGAGCGAGCCCGTGTGCAGGATGATCATCGGCGTGGCGAGGCCGTGCATGAGGAAGAAGCCGGCGCTGCTCAGGAAGACCATGGACACGAGGAACAGGCGGGCGTCGCGGCGGCGGCGCGAGGCTTCGCTGATCATCAGGCCGAGCGCCACGTTGACCCCGGCGACCGCGACGATCAGCCAGAAGTGGCTCGGGTTGTGCTGCCAGGGGATGTTGACGGAGTCGTTGGCGAGCAGGAGCCAGAGGCCCAGCATGGGCAGGACCAGGTGGATCGCCCAGACCGCGCCGCGGACCGGCTGGGTGGCCGGCGGCAGGTAGGGGGCGGGATCGGCGCGAGGCACATGCCGATTATCCACGGGCGGCCGGTGCCGCGACTGTGCCGTTTTACTCACCCGAGTCGGAGACTATCGGTCAACCCGGTCAGTCGCATTCTGCACCGTAATAAACACGTTATGTAGTTTCTGCCATCCTTTGGAGCGGTTGAAACGTGCTTCTCATGCATCTCTTACGCAACATCCGTCGCTTGGAAGGACAGTCGTGGCTATCAAGATCCGCGGTGGGCGTGCGCTCACCCTCGCCACTGTCGGAGCGCTCGCCGCCTCGCTTCTCGCCGTCGGTGGCGTCGCCACCGCATCGTCGGCCGGCAACCAGGTCACCGCCTGCGTGCACAAGAAGACGCGCTACGCGCGCATCGTGAACCCGACCACGAAGTGCCGCACCACCGAGATCCGCGTGCTCATCGGCGGCGGCAGCGAGGCCACCACGAACTCCGTCACCGTCGGCCCCAAGGGCGACACGGGCCCGCAGGGCCCGAAGGGCGACGCCGGCCCCCAGGGCCCGCAGGGCCGCCCCGGCCTGAAGGGCGCCACCGGCCCCGCCGGCCCGAAGGGCGACACCGGCCCCGCCGGTCCCGCGGGTCCGCAGGGCCCGAAGGGCGCGGACGGCAAGGACGGGCTCCCCGGCAAGGACGGCAAGGACGGGCTCCCCGGCAAGCCGGGCGAGCAGGGCCCCCGCGGCCCGCAGGGCCCCAAGGGTGACACCGGCCCCGCGGGCCCGCAGGGCCCGAAGGGCGCGGACGGCAAGGACGGCGGCAGCTTCACGACCTACACCAAGACCGCCTCGCTGAACAGCGTCGGCTCCGCCACCGCCTCCTGCAGCCAGGGCGGCAACGCCACCGGCGGCGGCTTCAGCTTCAGCACCCTGAAGAACGCGGAGGTCATGACCAGCGCGCCGAGCGGCAACGGCACCGGCTGGACCGTCAGTGTCGCCAAGGACGACAACGGCGGCGGCAACGACTTCGCCCCCAGCGGCGGGGAGAAGACCGCCGGCCACGGCGGCAACAACGGCACGTCCGTCAACGGCACGGTCTACGTCGTCTGCCTGAAGAAGGCGTAACCCCCCACGCGCGAAAGGGCCGGCACGGGGGAGACCCCGTACCGGCCCTTCTCACGTCCCGGGTCAGCCGAACAGCGCCGGCAGCGCCGCCTGGTGCGTCTCCCGCAGCTCCTCGACCGGCACCTCGAACACGTCCTCGACCACCAGCGACGCCCCGCCGGTGACCCCGAGCCCGTAACACGGCACGTCGTGCCGCCCGCACAGCGAGGCGAACTCGTCGTACGCCTCCGGCCGCACCACGACCAGCGCCCGCGCCGCCGACTCGCTGAACAGGTCGACGAACGGCTCGCCGGACAGCGTCACGCGCGCCCCGACGCCCCGCGCCAGGCACGACTCGGCCAGCGCCACCGCGAGCCCGCCGTCGGACAGGTCGTGCGAGCCCTCCAGCAGCCCGCGCCTGGCCGCCTCCACCAGCACGGCCCCGAGCGCCTGCTCGGCCTCCAGGTCCGCCTGCGGCGGCAGCCCGCCCAGGTGGTGGTGGACGACGTGCGCCCACTCCGAGCCGCCGAACTCCTCGCGCGTGTCGCCGAGCAGCACCACGCGCAGCCCCTCGGCGACGAACCCGGTGGGCACCCGCTTGGCGACGTCCTCGATGACGCCGAGCACGCCCACGACCGGGGTCGGGTTGACGGCGGTCGCGCCCGTCTGGTTGTAGAAGGAGACGTTGCCGCCGGTGACCGGCACACCGAGCGCCCGGCAGGCGTCGGCGAGGCCGCGCGTGGCCTCGGCGAACTGCCACATGACCTCGGGGTCCTCGGGCGAGCCGAAGTTGAGGCAGTTCGTGACGGCGAGCGGCGCGGCCCCGGTCACCGCGACGTTGCGGTAGGCCTCGGCGAGCGCGAGCTGCGCCCCCGCGTAGGGGTCGAGCTTGGCGTAGCGGCCGTTGCCGTCGGTGGCGAGCGCGATGCCGCGCGTCGTCGGCTCGGCGCCCTCGATGGCCTCGGAGATGCGCAGCATGCCGGCGTCGGCCGGCTGGGCCAGCACCGTGTTGGACCGGACGTAACGGTCGTACTGGTCGGTCACCCACGCCTTGGAGGCCAGGTTGGGCGAGCCGAGCAGCCGCAGCAGCGTCTCCCGCAGGTCGGCGGGCCGCTTCAGGCGGTCGGGGGTGTCGGCGTTGAGCGCGGACTGCCCGGCCGGCTCGTGGTAGGGCCGCTCGTAGACCGGCCCCTCGTCGGCGGCCGTGCCCGGCGGGATGTTCACGATGACCTCGCCGTCCCACGTCATGACGAGCCGCCCGGTGTCGGTGACCTCGCCGATGACGGTCGCGGGGACGTCCCACTTGGCGCAGATCTCCATGAACGCCGGGATGTCGTCGGGCCGGACCACGGCCATCATGCGCTCCTGCGACTCGCTCATGAGGATCTCCTCAGGGCGGAGCGAGGGGTCGCGGAGCGGCACGAGGTTGAGGTCGACGCGCATGCCGCCGGTGCCCTTGGCGGCCAGCTCGGTCGTGGCGCAGGAGACGCCGGCCGCGCCGAGGTCCTGGATGCCGACGACCACGTCGGCCGCGTACAGCTCCAGGCAGCACTCGATGAGCAGCTTCTCCATGAACGGGTCGCCCACCTGCACGGCGGGCCGCTTGGCCTGCGACTCGTCCTCGAACGTGGCGCTGGCCAGCACGCTCGCCCCGCCGATGCCGTCGGGGCCGGTGGACGCGCCGAACAGCACGACCTGGTTGCCGGGGCCGGGCGCCGTGGCGAGCTTGATCTGGTCCTTGCGCAGCAGGCCCACGCACAGGGCGTTGACCAGCGGGTTGCCGAGATAGCAGGGGTCGAAGACGACCTCGCCGCCGATGTTGGGCAGGCCCAGGCAGTTGCCGTAGCTGCTGATGCCCTCGACCACGCCGGGCAGCACCCGGCGGGTGTCGACCGCGTCGGCCGCGCCGAAGCGCAGGGAGTCCATGACGGCGATCGGGCGCGCGCCCATCGACATGATGTCGCGGACGATGCCGCCGACGCCGGTGGCCGCGCCCTGGTGGGGCTCGACGTAGGACGGGTGGTTGTGCGACTCGATCTTGAACGTGGCCGCCCAGCCGTCGCCGATGTCGACCACGCCCGCGTTCTCGCCCATGCCGACCAGCAGCGCCTCCGACTTGGGCGCCTTGGTGGCGAACTGCTTGAGATGCACCTTGGACGACTTGTACGAGCAGTGCTCCGACCACATGACGCTGTAGATGGCCAGCTCGGAGCCGGTGGGGCGGCGGCCGAGGATCTGCTTGACCCGGTCGTACTCGTCCTGCTTCATGCCGAGCTCGGCGAAGGGCATCGGCTCGTCGGGCGTCGCGGACGCCCGCTCGACGGTGTCAGTCATACATTCACCAGGCTCTTGAGGATGGAGGTGAAGAAGCCGAGGCCGTCGGTGCTGGGGGCGCCGACGAGGTCCTCGACCGCGTGCTCGGGGTGCGGCATGAGGCCGACGACGTTGCCGGCCGCGTTGCTGATGCCGGCGATGTCGTTGAGCGAGCCGTTGGGGTTGCCGAGGTAGCGCACGACCACCTGGCCGCCCGCCTCCAGCTCGGCGAGGGTGTCGGCGGAGGCGACGTAGCGGCCCTCGCCGTGCTTGATCGGCAGCGTGATCTCCTGGCCCTCGTCGAACGAGTTGGTCCAGGAGGTCGAGGCGCGCTCGACGCGCAGCCGCTGGTCGCGGCAGACGTAGTGCAGCGAGGCGTTGCGGGTCAGCGCGCCCGGCAGCAGGTGGGCCTCGCAGAGGATCTGGAAGCCGTTGCAGGTGCCGATGACCGGCAGCCCGGCTCTGGCGGCCGGGATCAGCTCGTCCATCAGCGGCGCGAAGCGCGAGATGGCGCCGCAGCGCAGGTAGTCGCCGTAGGAGAAGCCGCCGGGCAGGAAGACGGCGTCGACCCCCTTCAGGTCGTGGTCGGCGTGCCACAGCGGCACCGCCTCCGCGCCCACGAGGCGCACGGCTCTGGCGGCGTCCTGGTCGTCGAGAGTTCCTGGAAACGTGACTACGCCCACACGGGCAGCGCTCATGACAGTCGTCCCCTCCGAGGATGCGCGCGCACGCGCCACCGTCGATGCGGGGTGACGGTGGTCTGCGGCGGTCACTTCAGCGTATCGGAGGCGCTCAGATGCGCGGTATCGCGGTCAGACGGCGGCGAGCTCCCGGGGACGGGCCGCGACCTCGTCGTCCCAGTCGAGCGATTTGCGCAGATGGACGGTGGTGCCACGGCCCGGCGTGACGCCGAACGAGATCTCGTCCACGACGGAGCGCATGATCAGCAGCCCGCGGCCGTTCTCGGTGTCGGGCGGGGGCAAGCTCGGCGGGATCGACGGCACCCCGTTGCCGCTGTCCGCCACCCGCACGTCGCACTGGCCGTAGCCGATCGACGCGGTCACCTCGTAGCGGTTGGCGGGCCCCCCGTGCCGAACCGCGTTGGAGCATGCCTCGGAGACGGCGAGCAGCATGTCGGCGATGCAGGTCTCGCTCACGTTGAGCGACCTCATGGCATCGCCGAGCACCCGCCTGACCATCGGTATGCCGATCGCATCCCGAGGCAGTGCCAACGAGAACTCAATATCCACCGGACTCCTCCGGGCGCCAGAATGTCACCTGGAGTAGATTTCCCTGTGAAAACAGGGCTAACCGCAAAATCACGCGGTTGTTATTCACTGTTGGCAACCCCGTGGCATTGTGGCATGCCGGAGCCCGGCTTTAAGCGGCCACGGGGAAAACAGGACGCCAAATCTCCCTACTGCTCCTCGACCCGGACGGCGTAGTCCTCGATCACGGTGTTGGCCAGCAGGGTCTCGGCCATCTTGCGGACCTCGTCCAGCGCCGCGGCGTCGGCCGGGCCGTCGAGCTCGACCTCGAAACGCTTGCCCTGGCGGACGGACGAGACGCCGGAGAAGCCGAGCCGGGGCAGCGCCCGCGCGATCGCCTGGCCCTGCGGGTCGAGGATCTCGGGCTTCAGCATGACCTCGACGATGACGCGCGCCACTGACTTCCTCCTGCGTGGGACGGTGGTGGGAAAGCCAGCCTACCGGGGGCGTGTGGCCGACGCGGCAACGGGAACGGGGGAGACATGGGGCTTGCGCGGAGGGCTGTGACGTCTGCCACGATGTTCCCAAACGCGTACGAACCACCACCAGTTGGTTCATCGCCAAGAAGGCTGGCCTAAGGTGGCAACCCCATCAGGACCAGCCCCGACGCACAGGAGAGTGGCACGTGACACTCGACGCCTCTCGCGGTGCTCATGACGAAGCACCTCCGGAGCTCGTCCAGCTGCTCACCCCCGAGGGTGAGCGGATCGAGCACCCTGACTACGACGTCGATCTCACCCCGGAGGAGGTCCGGTCGCTCTACCGCGACCTGGTGCTCGTCCGGCGCATCGACCTGGAGGCCGTGGCGCTGCAACGCCAGGGCGAGCTCGGGATCTGGGCCTCGCTGCTCGGCCAGGAGGCCGCGCAGATCGGCTCCGGCCGCGCGCTGACCGACAGTGACATGGCGTTCCCCACCTACCGCGAGCACGGCGTGGCGTGGTGCCGCGACGTCGACCCGGTCAAGCTGCTCGGGCTGTTCCGCGGCGTCAACCACGGCGGATGGGACCCCAAGGAGCACAACTTCCACCTCTACACGATCGTCATCGGCAGCCAGACCCTCCACGCGGTCGGCTACGCGATGGGCATCCAGCGCGACGACGCGAACGCCGCCACGATCGTCTACTTCGGCGACGGCGCGACCTCCCAGGGCGACGTGAACGAGTCCTTCATCTGGGCCAGCGTGTTCAACGCGCCGATCGTGTTCTTCTGCCAGAACAACCAGTGGGCCATCTCCGAGCCGCTGGAGAAGCAGACCCGCATCCCCCTCTACCGCCGCGCCTCCGGCTTCGGCTTCCCCGGGATCCGGGTCGACGGCAACGACGTGTTCGCCTGCCTGGCCGTCACGCGCAAGGCCCTGGAGGCCGCGCGCACCGGGCAGGGGCCGACGCTCGTCGAGGCGTTCACGTACCGGATGGGCGCCCACACCACGACCGACGACCCCACGCGCTACCGGGTCGCCGGCGAGCTGGAGGCGTGGAAGCTCAAGGACCCCATCGAACGGGTGAAGGCCTACCTGTTCAAGAACGAGCTGGCCGATCAGGAGTTCTTCGACTCCGTCGACGAGGAGGCCGCCCAGCTCGGCGCCGACCTGCGGCGGCGCTGCCTCGCGCTGCCCGACCCCCGGCCGCTCGACATCTTCGACCACGTCTACCGCGAGCCCCACGCGCTGATCGACCAGGAGCGCGCCCAGTTCGCCGCGTATCTGGAGGGGTTCGAGAAGTGACCGTACTGAGCTTGTCCAAGGCCCTGAACGAGGGCATGCGCAAGGCGATGGAGGACGACCCCAAGGTCCTCATCATGGGCGAGGACGTCGGCAAGCTGGGCGGCGTCTTCCGCGTCACCGACGGCCTGCAGAAGGACTTCGGCGAGGACCGCGTCATCGACACGCCGCTCGCCGAGTCTGGCATCATCGGCACCGCGATCGGCCTGGCGCTGCGCGGCTACCGGCCGGTGTGCGAGATCCAGTTCGACGGCTTCGTCTTCCCGGCCGCCGACCAGATCATCACGCAGCTCGCCAAGATGCCCATGCGGTCGCTGGGCGCGATCAAGCTGCCGGTCGTCGTCCGCATCCCCTGCGGCGGCGGGATCGGCGCGGTCGAGCACCACAGCGAGTCGCCGGAGGCGTACTTCACCCACACCTCCGGGCTGCGCGTGGTCGCCTGCTCCAACCCGGCGGACGCGTACTCGATGATCCAGCAGGCGATCCGCTGCGACGACCCGGTGGTGTTCTTCGAGCCCAAGCGCCGCTACTGGGAGAAGGGCGACATCGACACCTCCTCCGCCGGCTGGTGGACGCCGTTCGACGCGGCCAGGGTCGTACGGCCGGGGTCCGACGCCACGCTGCTGGCGTACGGGCCGATGGTGAAGACCTGCCTGGAGGCCGCGGCGGCGGCCGAGGACGACGGCCGTTCCCTGGAGGTCGTGGACCTGCGCTCGCTCAACCCGCTGGACGAGGCGGTGATCATGGAGTCGGCGCGGCGCACCGGCCGGGTCGTGGTCGTCCACGAGGCGCCCGTCTACAACGGCTTCGGCGCCGAGCTGGCCGCCCGCGTCACCGAGCAGTGCTTCTACCACCTGGAGGCCCCGGTGCTGCGGGTCGGCGGGTTCTCCACCCCCTACCCCCCGTCGAAGCTGGAGGAGCACTACCTGCCCGACCTGGACCGGGTGCTCGACGCCGTCGACCGGGCCTTCGGGTTCTGAGAGGGGGGTTTCATGCGACGCGAGTTCAGGCTCCCCGACGTCGGGGAGGGGCTGACCGAGGCCGAGATCGTCCGCTGGCACGTCCAGGCGGGCGACGAGGTCAAGGTCAACCAGATCGTGGTCGAGATCGAGACCGCGAAGTCGATCGTCGAGCTGCCGATCCCGTGGGACGGCGTGGTGTCCGGCCTGCTCGCCGACGAGGGTCTGACGGTGGAGGTGGGCCGGCCGATCATCGCCGTGGACACGGCCGAGGAGCCCGGCGAGACCTCGCCGGTGGCGGCTCCGGCAGAGCAGGCGAAGGCCCTGGCCGAGGAGCTGGTGCCCGAGCCTCCGGCGGAGGGCGCGGTCGAGCCCGGCGCCCACGGCAGCCCGGCCCCGAAGGAGGAGCGCCAGGCGGTCCTGGTCGGCTACGGCGTCAAGACCGGCGCCACCAAGCGCCGCCCCCGCAAACCCCCGGCCACCGCCACCGAGACCCCGGCCACGCAGACCCCGCCCTCGGAAGCGGCGCCCACCACGATCCCCGCCGCCCCGGTGGCCAACCCGAGGCGTGTGGAGGTGGCGCCCGTACCCGTCGCCGAGGGGCCGGGCCCGATCACGGTGCTGGCCAAGCCGCCGGTCCGCAAGCTGGCCAAGGACCTCGGCGTGGACCTCACGACGGTCACGGGCACCGGCCCGCAGGGCTCCATCACGCGGGACGACGTCCACGCCGCGGCTGCCGCCGCCCAGGCCCCGGAGCAGGTCCCGCGGCAGGTCCCGCAGCAGGTCCCGCAGCAGGTCCCGCAGCAGGTCCCGGCCCCGGCCGCCCCCGGGCAGCGGGAGGAGCGCGTCCCGATCAAGGGCGTGCGCAGGATGATGGCCCAGGCCATGGTCGCGAGCGCCTACACCGCTCCGCACGTCACGGAGTTCCTCCAGATCGACGCGACCGGCACCATGGAGGCCGTCCGGCGGCTGCGCGCCCTGCCGGACTTCGCCGAGGTCAAGGTGAGCCCGCTGCTGCTGGTGGCCAAGGCCGTCCTGACGGCGGCCCGCCGGCACCCGATGGTCAACTCCTCCTGGGACGAGCAGGCCCAGGAGATCGTCGTCAAGCACTACGTCAACCTCGGGATCGCCGCCGCCACCCCCCGGGGCCTGGTGGTGCCCAACATCAAGGACGCGCACGCCCTCTCCCTGCCCGACCTGGCCAGGAGCCTGGCCGAGCTGACGGAGACGGCCCGCGCGGGACGCACCCAGCCGGCCGAGATGGCGGGCGGCACGTTCACGATCACCAACGTCGGCGTGTTCGGCGTGGACACCGGCACCCCCATCATCAACCCCGGCGAGGCCGCCATCCTCGCCTTCGGCCAGGTGCGGGACATGCCGTGGGTGGTGGACGGCGAGCTGGCCGTGCGGAAGGTGACGACGCTGTCGCTGTCGTTCGACCACCGCATCGTGGACGGCGAGCTGGGCTCCCGCTTCCTGCGCGACGTCGGCGACATGCTGGAGGACCCGCTCCGGATCATGGCCTGGAGCTGAGGACAAAGGGTGATCGCCGGGAGGACCCCTCCCCCGGCGATCACCACGGGCCCGGCACGAGAGCGCGCTTGCTCTCCGCGGCAGGCCCGTACGAGGCGAGCCACACGGTTGCCTTCATGACGTCGGAGACGGCGCCTGCCCAGTCTGATACATCGTCCTCGTAGATCGGCCGCGCCCGCGCCGTCCGCCCCGGCCGGCGCCTCGGCGTTTGGGGGTCTCCTTCAGGTCATCGGAGGTCGTCCTCGCGTGCCGGTCGCAGCAGCGCGGGGTGAAGCAGCCGGGCGTCGCCGGCGCGGTAGAGCTTGGCCCGGGGCCCGCCCTTGGGGCCGCCGGTCTCGGTGGTCTGTCCGGTGCTCTCGACGAACCCGGGCACGGACAGGACCTTGCGGTGGAAGTTGCCCGCGTGCAGCGGGGTGCCCCACACGCTCTCGTAGATGAGCCGCAGCTCGGAGATGGTGAACAGCTCGCCGGCGAACGCGGTGGCGAGCGGGGTGTACTCCAGTTTGGAGCGGGCCCGTTCGACCCCGTCGGCGAGGATGCGGGCGTGGTCGAAGGCGAGCGGCGGCACGTCGTCGACCGGGTGCCAGACGGCCGCCGCCGCGTCGGTGCCGGGCTCTGGGCCGGGCAGGCCGGGCGCGAAGGCGAGGTGGGCGATCGACACGACGCGCATGCGCGGGTCGCGGCCGGGGCCGCCGTAGCCGGCGAGCTGCTCCAGGTGGGCGGGCCGGGCGGCCACGCCGGTCTCCTCGGCCAGCTCGCGCACGGCGGCCTCGGCGAGGTCCTCGTCGGGCCGGATGAAGCCGCCGGGCAGCGCCCAGGACCCCGCGTACGGCTCGGCCCCCCGCTCGACGATCAGCACGTGCAGCCGCCGGTCCCGGATGGTCAGCGCGACCACGTCGACCGTCACCGCGACCGGGGCGTGGCGCCGCGGGTCGTAGCCGGCCAGGAAGTCCTCCACGCCCATGTCCTTCTCAGTTTGAGTATTTCTCTATCTGAGAATAACCAGGACGACACGAAGATGTCGATAGGGTGCCCCCATGATTCGCCACATCGTGCTGTTCACCTGGACCGACGACGCGACCGACGAGCAGAAGGCGACGGTGACCGCCGAGCTGCGCAAGCTGCCGGACGCCATCCCGGAGCTCCGCTCCTACACGGTCGGCCCCGACGTCGGCATCAACCAGGGCAACCACGCCTACGGGGTGGTCGCCGACTTCGACTCCGTGGACGACTACATCGTCTACCGCGACCACCCGCGGCACCAGGCGGTCATCGCCGAGCACATCAAGCCGATCCTCGGCGCCCGCGCGGCCGTGCAGATCGAGGTGTAGGGCCTCCTAGACCTCCGGCGGGTGGTTCTCGCGGTGCATCAGGCGCTCGTCGGACGTGCGGCCCCTCCTCGGGGCCAGCACGACGCTGAGCACGACGCCCACGCCGCCGACGATCATGAAGATCAGGCCGATGACGTCCATGTGGACGCTCTTTCCGAAGACGTCGGGCTCGATCGCGAACCTCAGGATGGCGCCGAGCGTGAGGAAGAAGATGCTGACCCCGACACCCATGACGAGCCTCCCTGGTCCTGCGGGCCGGTAAACGGCGGGTACGCCCACGGTCATACCCTGCTAATGCCGATCACACCCGCGATCAGGCGAGGCACGACAGCGGCCGGCCGCCGTTGTAGGCGATCATGTCGAGCACGGCGGCGGCCAGGTCGATCGGCGCTCCCGGCGGAGCGCCGTCCAGCTCCGCGTAGGCGCGGTGCAGGTTGCCCACGATCCGCTCGGCGTCCAGCAGCCCGCCCCACGGGCCGAGGTCGGTCTCCCTGGCCGCGTCGAGCGGCGTGAGCCCCGCCTCCCGGCCGCGCCTGGCGGTCTCCAGCACGAACCGCAGGTAGCCCTCGACCTCGTCGTAGACCTCCGGCCCGCACACCTCGCCGTGGCCGGGCACGATCGTCTCCGCCTCCAGAGCCCTGAGCCCGTCGAGCGCGTCGAGCGCCCCGGTGACCGAGCCCATGAGCACGAACGGGGTGCCGCCGTTGAACACCAGGTCGCCGCTGAACAGCACGCGCCGCTCCGGGATCCACACGTACGAGTCGTTGGTGGTGTGCGCGGCGTGCCCGACGTGCCGCACCTCGCACCGCAGGTCGTCGGAGTGCACCGTGATCCGGTCGGTGAAGGTCAGGAACGGCGGGGCGAGCTCCATCGCGCCCCACTCGACCTCGGCCGACCAGGCCGCCCGGTAGGCGGGGACGCCCTCGGCCAGGATCTGCGCCCGTACCCCCTCGTGCCCGACGATCGTCGCCTCGGGGAACAGCCAGTTGCCGAAGGTGTGGTCGCCGTGGTGGTGCGTGTTGATCAGCGTCGTGACGGGCCGCCCGCTGACCTTGCCGATGGCCTCACGCAACCGGCGGGTGCGCCGCTCGGTCGAGCAGGCGTCCACGCAGATCACCCCGCGCCGCCCGGCGAGGAAGCCGGTGTTGTTGATCCACCAGCTCCCGTCCGGCTGGACGTAGGCGTAGACGCCTTCGGAGACCTCGTCGACCCGCGCGGGCGGCAGGGGATCGTCGTGCACGGACGCGCTCATGCCCGCGAAGCTACTCGCTCCCGGGCCGCGAGGGCTGTGTCCTGAACGACAGAACGCCCGCACGGGCGTGCGGGCGTTCCGTGCGTTCCGGGACCTAGAACGCGTTCCGGGACCTAGAACGCCTCCTCCGGGAGCTCCATGAGCTCCTGGCCGGTGGAGTCGAGCACGCGCCGCTCGGCGGCGAGACGGGGCAGCACGGTCTTCGCGAAGAACGTGGCCGCCGCGACCTTGCCCTGGTAGAACGCGTCCTCGCCGGCGGCGAGCCGGGCCAGCGCCACCTCGGCCTGACGCAGCAGCAGCCAGCCGATGACGAGGTCGCCGAGGGCGAGCAGCAGGCGGGTGGTGTTGAGCCCGACCTTGTAGACCTCCTCCGGCTTCTCCATCGAGCCGAGCGCCCAGGTCGCCATCGTGTCGCCCATGGCCTTGACGTGGGCGGCGGCCTCGGCCAGCAGCTCGCGCTCCTCCTTCAGCCGCCCGTTGCCGGCCTCGGAGGCGGCGAAGGCGTTGATCTCGCCGAGCAGCGCGCCGACCGCCGCGCCCTGGTTGCGCAGGATCTTCCTGAAGAACAGGTCCAGGCCCTGGATGGCGGTGGTGCCCTCGTACAGGGAGTCGATCTTGGCGTCCCTGATGTACTGCTCGATCGGGTAGTCCTGGAGGTAGCCGGAGCCGCCCAGGGTCTGCAGCGAGCGGGCCAGCAGCTCGTACGACCGCTCCGAGCCGACGCCCTTGACCAGCGGCAGCAGCAGGTCGTTCATCGCGATGGCGTGCCGGTCGTCCGGGTCGATCATGACGGCGTCCTGGAAGGTGGCCGTGTAGAGGACCAGGGCGCGCATGCCCTCGGCGTACGCCTTCTGCAGCATCAGCTCGCGGCGCACGTCCGGGTGGTGGGCGATGGTGACGCGCGGGGCGGTCTTGTCGGTCATCTTCGTCAGGTCCGCGCCCTGGACCCGGGACTTCGCGTAGTCGAGGGCGTTGAGGTAGCCGGTCGAGAGCGTGGCGATGGCCTTGGTGCCGACCATCATGCGGGCGTGCTCGATGACCATGAACATCTGCTTGATGCCCTCGTGCACCTCGCCGACCAGCCAGCCGACCGCCGGGTGCTTCTCGCCGAAGGTGAGCTCGCAGGTCGTGGAGACCTTCAGGCCCATCTTCTTCTCGACGTTGGTGACGTAGACGCCGTTGCGCTCGCCGAGTTCCCCGGTCTCCAGGTCGACGTGGTACTTCGGCACCAGGAACATCGACAGGCCCTTGGTGCCGGGGCCGTGACCCTCGGGGCGGGCGAGCACCAGGTGGAAGATGTTGTCGGACATGTCGTGCTCGGCGCTGGTGATGAAGCGCTTGACGCCCTCGATGTGCCAGGTGCCGTCCGGCTGGCGTACGGCCTTGGTGCGGCCGGCGCCCACGTCGGAGCCGGCGTCCGGCTCGGTCAGCACCATGGTCGCGCCCCAGTTACGCTCGATGGCCAGCTCGGCGAAGCGCTTCTGCTCCTCGGTGCCGAGCTTCCACAGCGTGTAGGCGAAGTTGGGGCCGGCGCCGTACATGTAGAGCGCGGGGTTCGCGCCGAGCACCATCTCGGCCGTGGCCCAGGCGAGGCTGCGCGGGATGCCGGGGCCGCCCAGCTCGGCGGGCAGGTCGAGGTGCGCCCAGCCGCCCTCCACCAGCGCCTTGTACGACTTCTTGAAGCCTTCTGGCATGGTGACGGAGCTCGTCGCGGGGTCGAAGACCGGCGGCTTCCTGTCGCCCTCCTCGAAGGAGTCGGCGAGCACGCCGGTCGCCAGGCGGTTGACCTCTTCGAGGATGCTGCGCGCGACGTCCTCGTCGACTTCCGCAAAGGGCCCTGCGCCGAGGATCTCGCGTCGCCCGAAGACCTCGAAGAGGTTGAATTCAAGGTCGCGAACGTTGCTCTTGTAGTGGCCCATGGGGTCGATCTCCTTGAACCGAGACAGGGGTGTACTCGCGAGTAACCTTACTCTGAAATGCTACCCGCGGGTAACCCCCACCATGCATGGCATGCTCGTCTCCATGGACGCCGAAGAACTCGCCGCGCGGTGGCGGGAGCGACTGGAGACCTGGGCGATCCCGGACGAGATCCTGGCCCGCGCCTCCGCCGACCCCTGGACTCACTCGCCCGAACGGTTCGGCACCCGCACCGACCGTGCCCTCGCCGAGCCCGACGACGGGCCCACCATGACAAGGGTGGCCGAGGCCCTGCCCGACCAGGGCACGCTGCTCGACGTGGGCTGCGGCGCCGGCGCGTCCTCGCTGCCGCTCGGCGGGCGCGTCGGCCACCTCTACGCGGTCGACTCCTCGGCCGCGATGCTCGACGGGCTCACGCTGCGCGCGGACAAGCTCGGGGTCCCGGTCACCACGATCCACGGCCGCTGGCCCGACGTGGCGGGCGAGGCCCCTGTGGCCGACGTCTCCATCGCCGCGCACGTCGTCTACAACGTGCCCGACCTGGCCGGCTTCCTGCGCGCGCTCGACGCCCACACGCGCGGCCGGGTGGTGCTGGAGCTGACGCACCGCCACCCGACGAGCTGGATGACGCCGCTCTGGCAGCACTTCCACGGCATCGACCGCCCGGTGCGGCCGGTCGCCGAGGACTGCGTGGCGCTGGCGGCGGCGCTCGGCTTCGCCGTACGGGTGGAGGAGCGGGAGGCCCCGCTGGAACGATTCAGCTCCCTGGAGGAGCTCGCGGGCAGCGCGTGCCGGCGGGCGTGCCTCGACCCGTCCCGGATGGACGAGGTGGCCGCCACGGCCGTCGAGCTGGGCATGTGGCCGTTGCCGCGGGACCGCTGGGTCACCGTCTGGTGGGACTGACACCGGTTTGACGTCTTCGGCGGTGTCGGGTTGGGTGGTTCCCATGATCGAGATCCACGCCGTCACCATCGACGCCGCCGACCCGTACGAGCTCGCGAGCTGGTGGAGCAGGGCCACGGGGCTGCCCCTGGGCGAGGGCGACCAGCCGGGCGACGACGAGGTGATGCTGCGGACCGAGCGCGACCCCTACCTGCTGTTCATCCGTGTCCCCGAGGGCAAGACGGTCAAGAACCGCCTGCACTTCGACGTCAACGGCACCGCGGGCCGGACCCGCGACGAGGAGGTCGACCGGCTCGCCGGGCTTGGCGCGACCGTCCACGCCGATCTGCGCCGGCCCGACGGCACCGGATGGGTGACGATGCTCGACCCCGAGGGCAACGAGTTCTGCGTGTGCCGCAGCCAGGCCGAGCGGGAGTCCTGACGGTCCTGGCGGGTCACCGCTCGGAGCGCGCCCGGCCCTGCATCGTGAACGTCAGGATGCCGGCGATCAGATAGACGAGCGCGCCGTGCCACAGCGCCTGCACGGCCGAGCCGAAGACGCCCTCGCCGTCCAGGACGAGCTGCACCGGATAGTCGAGCACCGCGGTGATGCCCGCGGGCAGCAGCGCGAACTTCCACGGGTGGCGCAGCGACCAGACGCGCGCCTGGCGGGTGACGCGGTCGCCCTCGTGCGGCTTGGACACCGCCCCGATCGCGGCGATCAGGGCGAACAGGCTGATGCCGAGGCCCAGCGCCCACACGAGGTCGCCGCCGCCCGTGATCAGGCCCATGCCGTAGCTGGCCGCGGTCACCACGCCGCCGCCGACGGCGGCGGCCTTCCAAGGGGCGCCGCGGAGCGCGGCGCCGGAAAGCGATACCTCATCGCGTCGACTGATTTCGTTCATACCGCCATGGTCGTCTCCGAGGCCCCCCGGGAGCATCGGGGACGGACCCTGAGCCGTCCCTGACATGATGCGGGACATGCAGGAACCGTACGAAGCAGACGTCATCTTCCGCACGGCCCGCCGCGACGACGTGCCCGCCATCGTCGCGATGCTGGCCGACGACCCCCTCGGCGCGCGGCGCGAGGGCGACCCGGGCGACCCGCGTTACCTCGCGGCCTTCGACCGCGTCGACGCCGACCCCCACGACGAGCTGATCGTCGCCGAGCAGGGCGGCGAAGTGGTGGGCACGATGCAGCTCACGTACCTGGCCGGGCTCTCCCGCCTCGGGTCCGAACGCTGCCAGATCGAGGCCGTCCGGGTGCACTCCTCGGCCCGCGGCCAGGGGCTCGGCCGCCGGATGATCGGCTGGGCCGTGGACCGCGCCCGCGAGCGCGGCTGCGCCATGGTGCAGCTCACCTCGGACAAGGCGCGCACCGACGCGCACCGCTTCTACGGCTCGCTCGGCTTCGCCGCCTCCCACGAGGGCTTCAAGCTCCAGCTGAGCTGAGCCGCTCCAGCACCCACCTGCACCATTCGACGCGGTGCCGCTCGTAGCCGAGCCCGCACCAGAGCGTCGCGTAGTTGCCGAACCGGGGATCGCCGGGCGGGGGCGGGCCGCCGAAGGCCGCCTCCTCCCGCTCGTAGTGCGCCAGCCGCTCCTCGTGCATCGCGAGCTGGTCGGCGAACAGCCTGCGCAGCAGCCCCGGCTCGGCCAGCCATGAGGCGTACGTCTTCAGCACCAGCTCGTCGCGCTCCGGCCGGGCGCGCGGCGGCTCGGTCACCCATGCGCGCAGCGCCGCCAGGCCGTCGGGGGTCAGGTGGTAGACCTTCTTGCCCTGCGGGCCGGGCCCGTGCTCGGCCTCGAACCCCACCAGCCCTCCGGCGCGCAGCTTCTGCAGCTCGGCGTGGATCTGGCTGTGGCCGGCCGTCCAGAAGTAGCCGACCGGGGTGCGCATGGCCGCCGCGAGGTCGTATCCGGTGCGCTCGCCGCGCGCGAGCACAGCGAGGATCGCGAATCCCAGTGTTGAGGTCATCGTGGCCCCAGGATAGGGTGCTTCCCACTATGTCACTTCTGACATAGTGTGCAGCAATGGGAGGTAGGCCATCGTGCGCAAGCTGGTGAGCGCCGCAGGGCTCGTGGTCACGCTGGCCGCGTCGGCCGCCTGCGGGAGCGGGGGCGGGACAGGGGCGGCCCCCGCCCCGGCGACCCCCACGACCGCCACGACCCCGGCGAACCCGGCGACGCCCGCCACGACCAGCGCCGCCCCCAGCAGCCCGCCGCCCACCGGCCCCAACGTCTCCGGCTGCTTCACCGAGGCCGACGGCAAGATCTTCGAGTACGGCGGCGGCCTCCCCGGCGTGATCGCCGGCACCGGCTCCACCGGCGTCGTCATCACCTACGAGCGCCGCGGCAACGTCTGCGCCTGGCGCCCGCTCTCCGACCGCCTCGTCGCCGCCGGCTACCGCGTGCTCCTGTACGCGAGAAGCGCCGTCGCCGCCCCCGGCGACACCACCGTCGCCATGGCGAAACGCCTGGCCAAGGAGAAGGGCGTCGAGCGCGTGTTCCTGGCCGGCGGCTCGATCGGCGCCACCGTCGCCGCCACCGCCGCGCTGGAGCTCGGCCCCGACAGGATCGCCGGCGTGGTCGCCCTGTCAGGCGAGATCGCCCCCGAGGACGCCGCGAAGCTCACCGTCCCGCTGCTCCAGGTCGGCAGCGAGCACGACGACTACGGAGGCCGCGCCGCGCTCGACGCCGCCCGCGCCGCCGCCACCAAGTCCCCCGACGCCCAGGTGCTCGTCATCCCCGGCGAGCGCCTGCACGCCTCCGAGCTGTTCGCCAGCCCGTACGCCGATCAGGTGCTGGACACCGTCGAGACGTTCATGAACCGGCACAAGGGCTGATCTCGACCAGGTTGTCGTGGAAGCCCGGCCCCTTGCCCATGTCGCCGTCCCGCTCGGCCACCACGGCGTTCGGGTTGGAGCCGCCGGGGCTGAGCTTCGGCCAGCGGCCCTTGGGCGAGGCGACGACGCCGGGGGCCACCCGGTCGCTGATCTCCACGTCGGCCAGGAACTCGCCGCCGTCGTTGTGGACCCGTACGCGCCGGCCGTCCACCAGCCCGCGCGCCGCCGCGTCGGCCGGGTTGACCAGCACCACCGGGTCCTTGGCCCGCCGCCGCAGCTCGGCGTTGTTGCCGAACGTCGTGTTGAGGAACGTGTGCGCGGCCGGCGTCACCAGCGTCAGCCGGTACGGCGAGCCTTCCGCCGCCGCCAGCGTCGCGTGCGACGGCACGTACGCCTCCCCGGGCCGCGGGAACCGCATCCGGCCCGACCGCGTCGGGAACCCGTCGGCGAAGGGCGTGAACGGCTTGGGATAGTTCATCCGCACCCACCCCTCCTTGCGCAGCCGGTCGAGCGTGACGCCCTCCAGCGACGGATGCCCGCTGGACAGCAGCTGCTCGGCCAGCTCCAGATCCGAGTCGTAGAGCGACGGTTCGGTGAGCCCCATGTGCCTGGCCAGCCGCCGGAACGTCTCGGTCGTCGACAGGCACTCGCCCGGCGGCTCTGCCGCGGCCTCGTTCCACAGCAGATAGAGGTGCCCGTAGCCGGCGTGCAGGTCGTGGTGCTCGGTCTGCATGGTGGCCGGCAGCACGATGTCGGCATAGTCCACGGTGTCCGTCGGGAACTGCTCCATGACGACCGTGAACAGGTCCTCGCGGGCGAGCTGCCGCCTGATGGCGCCCGCGTCGGGCGTGGAGCCGAGCGGGTTGGCCGCGTACACCCACAGGCACTTCACGTCGTCGAGCTGCGAGGCCAGCTTCGTCATGACCAGCGTGCGCACCGGCTTCGGCAGCAGGTCGTCGCGTCTGTCGATGTTCAGGTGGACGTGCCCGCTGGTCGAGTACGCCACCCCGCCCCCCGGATGCCGCCAGTCGCCCGTCACGGCCGGGATCGCGGCGATCGTCCGCATGGCCGCGCCGCCGCCCGCGTGCCGCTGGATGCCCATCGTGGCCCGGATGGCGGTCGGGCGGGTGCGCGCCAGCCGCGTCCCCAGCCTGTGGATGTCGGCCGCCGGGATGCCGGTGATCTCGCTTGCCTTCTCCACCGGGTGGGCCAGGATCTCCTCGCGGAAGCCGGCCCAGCCCTCGGTGTGCTCGGCCAGGTACGCCTCGTCCTGCGCGTTCTCGGCCAGCACCACGTTGAGCAGCCCGAGCGCGAGCGCCGCGTCCGTGCCCGGCCGGATCGCGAGGTGTTCGTCGGCCTGGTCGGCGGTCCTGGTGCGGATCGGGTCGATGGCGACCACGTGGGCGCCGGCCGCGCGGGCGTCCTGGATGAACTTCCACAGGTGGTGGCCGCTGGTCAGCGTGTTGGTGCCCCAGAGCAGGATCAGCTTGGAGAGCGCGAAGTTCTCCGGGTCCATGCCGCCCGCGGTGCCGTTCGCGCGGTACAGGCCGAGGCTGCCGGCCGCCGAGCAGATGTTGAGCCAGTGCTTCGACGCACCCAGCACGTTCCAGAAGCGGCGGCCCGCCACGCCCTCGCAGCCCTGCAGATAGCCGAGCGTGCCGGTGCCGAGGTAGGGCCAGATGGCCTCGCCGCCGTGCTCCTCGACGATCGCGCGCAGCCGGGTGGCGATCTCGTCCAGGGCCTCGTCCCACGAGATCCGCTCGAACCGCCCCGAGCCCTTCGGGCCGACCCGGCGCATCGGGTAAAGGATCCGGTCGGGCGCCCGCGTGTGCTCCAGGTAACGGTTGACCTTCACGCACAGCGCGCCCCTGGTGTAGGGCTGGTCGGGGTTGCCGCGCAGCTTGACGGCCGCGCCGTCCTCGACGGTGACGACCCAGGAACAGGTGTCCGGGCAGTCCAGCGGACACGCCCCCAGAACTCGCAATTCGCCCGACATGTGACACAGCCTACGTCGGGCTCCGAGAGATGAACTGGCGGAGCTCCACCGTGTAGCCTGCCTGCGCGGACGTAGGCTGCCCACGGGACGGCAGGCGCCTCGTCCGCGTTGCGAAACGGGGACACTGCGACCCAGAGATCGTACGGTCCTGCCGGGAAGGTGCAGAATCGCTGACGGTGGCCGAAATCAGGGAACGAGATGACACGGAGGACCTCACGGAGGGGGATCCGGCCGTGGGCGCGTCACGCGCGGACAGCGACGTCTACGTCGTAGAGCCGCTGCTGCCGCAGCGCCTGCGCCGTCCCTCCGACCTGCTGCGCTTCTTCGCCACGCTCATCGTCCTCGGCGCGGTCGTCCTGCTCACCCTGGTCGCCAAGCAGACCCTCATCGGCCTGGAGGCCGACGTCAAGGAGGGCGCCGAGCTCGTCCCGCTGCTCAGCCGCATCGCCGCCTTCCTCGGCGGCGCCGCCGTGCTCGTCGTGCCCACCGCGTTCGCCGTCGAGCGGGTCTTCCACCGCGACGGCCTGCGGGTCGCCGAAGGGCTCATCGCCGCCATCGTCGGCATGGCCGGCTCGTTCCTGCTCGGACAGTGGCTGGTCGGCGGCAACCTCGAGGACCTGCGCCTGCTGCTCACCGGCAACCGCGACATCGAGCCGCTGAACACCCTGCTCACCTCGGTCGTCGCCTACACCACCGCGGTCCGCATCTCCCGCCGCCCCACCTGGCGGATGCTCATGTGGACCACGATCGCGCTCTACATCCTCGCCTTCTTCTCCGGCCGCCAGATCACCCTCCCGAGCGCCATCGTCACCGTCCTCGTCGGCATGGCCATCGGCTACGCCACCCTCTACGGCGTCGGCAGCCCCAACACCCGGCCGCCGGGCAGCGCCGTGGTGGCCGCGCTCCGCAAGCTGTCGTTCCAGGTCGTCTCCGCCCGCCGCATCGAGGACGACCACCAGGGCAGCCGCCGCTACGCCGTCGGCCTCAAGGACGGCACCAGCCTCGACGTCACCGTCCTCGACCGCGACCGGCAGGTGGCCGGGCTCCCGTACCGATTGTGGCGGCGCATCAGGCTCAACTCCGAGACCCGCCGCCGCGCCATCCGCTCGCTCCGCGCCGAGCTGGAGCGCGAGGCCCTCATGGCGTACGCGGGCCAGGCCGCAGGAGCCAGCACCCCGCGCCTGCTCGGCACCAGCGAGATCGGCACCGAGGCCGCCCTGCTCGCCTACGAGCACATCGAGACCCGCCCGCTCGACGAGGTCCCCGACAACGAGATCGACGACGCCCTGCTGCACCAGATCTGGGAACAGGTCGAGCTGCTGCAGATCCAGCGCCTCGCCCACCGCCGCCTCACCGGCGACGGCATCCACCTCGACCGGGCCGGCCGGGTCGTGCTCACCGACGCGCGCAGCGGCGAGATCGCCGCCGGCGACCTGCTGCTGCGCATCGACGTCGCCCAGCTCCTCACCTACCTCGCGCTGCGCGTCGGCCCCGAGCGCTCCGTACGCGCCGCGGCCGCCGTGATGGGCCCCGACGCGCTCGCCGCCGCCATGCCGCTGCTCCAGCGCATCGCGCTCACCAGGGAGACCCGCTCGGCCCTCGGCAAGGCCAAGCAGATCCTGCCCGGCATCCGCGAGCAGATCGTCGCGCTCAAGCCGCAGGGCAAGGTCGAGGAGGTCCGCCTCGAACGCTTCCGCCCGCGCACGCTCGTCACCATCATCGCCAGCGCGCTCGCCGCCTACTTCCTGCTCTCCCAGCTCAGCCAGGTGAACATCTACGAGGTGGTCACCACGGCCAACTGGGCCTGGTCGGTCCTGGCGCTCGCGGCCTCGTTCGTCAGCTTCGTGGCCGCCGCGCTCATGCTGCGCGGCTTCGTGCCCGAGCCGCTGCCGCTCTGGCGGACCGTGCTGGTGCAGTTCGCGTCGTCGTTCGTCAAGCTGGTCGCGCCCGCGGCCGTCGGCGGCGTCGCGATCAACACCCGCTACCTGCAGAAGCGCGGCATCTCCCCGGCCAGCGCGGTGGCCAGCGTCGGCGCCTCCCAGCTCATCATGCTGGTCTTCCACATCGCGCTGCTGCTGCTGTTCGCCTACATCACCGGCTCCAACACCGCGACGTCCTTCACCCCGTCACGCGGCCTGGTGCTGGCGCTGCTGGCCGTGGCGGTCGCGGTCGTGGGGGTGCTGGGCGTGCCGCCGCTGCGCCGGCTGATCACCTCGCGGATGCGCCGGCTGTTCAGCAACGTGCTGCCGCGCCTGCTCGACGTGCTCCAGTCGCCGCGCAAGATGATCGAGGCGTCCGTCGGCACCCTCATGATCACCATGGCGTTCGTGGTGTGCCTGGACGCCTGCGTGGCGGCGTTCGGCGGCAGCCTCAGCTTCACCGCCGTCGCCGTCGTCTACCTCACGGCCAACGCCATCGGCTCGGCCGCGCCCACACCCGGCGGGCTGGGCGCGGTCGAGGGCGCGCTGGCCCTGGGCCTGACCGTGGCCGGGCTGCCGGCCGAGCTCGCCACCTCGGCCGTGCTGCTGCACCGGCTGCTCACCTTCTGGCTGCCGGTGCTGCCCGGCTGGGCCTCCTTCACCTACCTCCAGCGGCACGAGGCCCTGTGAGCGAAGCGAACCATCAGACGCAGCATCTTGATCACCGGGCCGACGAAGTCGGAACGGTGATCTTGTCGATCGCGTCGAGTTCGTCCTCGGTGAAGGCGGGGCCGTCCACGCAGGCCACGTTGTCCTCAAGCTGCCCGACGCTGCTCGCGCCGATGAGCACGCTCGTCACCCGCGGGTCCCTGAGCGTCCACGACAGCGCCATCTGGGCCAGCGTCTGACCCCGGCCGCGGGCGATCGCGCCGAGGTCGCGGGCGAGCTCCCGGTCGATCCGGTCCGGGGTGAGGAAACGGCTGGTCGCCGCCCGCGAGTCGGCCGGCACCCCCTCCAGGTAGCGGTCCGTCAGCACCCCCTGCGCCAGCGGCGAGAACACGATGCAGCCCATGCCCGCCTCCTCCAGCGTGTCCAGCAGCCCGTCCTCGATCCACCGGTTGATCATCGAGTACGACGGCTGGTGGATGAGCAGCGGCGTGCCCAGCTCCCGCATGATCCGCGCCGCCTGCGCGGTCTGCTCGGGCGAGTAGTTGGAGATGCCCGCGTACAGCGCCTTGCCCGAGCGCACCGCCCGGTCCAGCGCCCCCATGGTCTCCTCCAGCGGCGTGTCCGGGTCGGGCCGGTGGCTGTAGAAGATGTCCACGTAGTCGAGGCCCATCCGGGCGAGCGACTGGTCGAGGCTCGCCAGCAGATATTTCCGCGAGCCCCACTCGCCGTACGGGCCGGGCCACATGTCGTACCCGGCCTTGGTCGAGATGACCAGCTCGTCCCGGTAGGGGAGGAAATCCTCGCGCAGGATCCGGCCGAACGTGCGCTCCGCCGACCCGTACGGCACCCCGTAGTTGTTGGCCAGGTCGAAATGCGTCACCCCGAGGTCGAACGCCCTGCGCAGGATCGCCCGCGAGTTCTCCACCGGCCGGTCGTCGCCGAAGTTGTGCCACAGCCCGAGCGACACCGCCGGCAGCCGCAGCCCGCTGCGCCCGCTCCGGTTGTACGGCTGCCGTTCGTAGCGCCGCTCGTCCGCCCGATAGCTCATGCCGTGCCCCTCTCGATGATCCAGGAGAGCGCGAACGCCTCCTCCCGCCAGGCGTCGTAGCGTCCGCTGCGCCCGCCGTGACCCGCCCCCATCTCCGTCTTCAGCAGGAACGGGCCGCCCTGCGCGCTCGCCCGCAGCCGGGCGATCCACTTGGCCGGCTCGTGGTAGAGGACGCGGGTGTCGTTGAGGCTCGTGATCGCCAGGACCGGCGGGTACGTCCGGCCGTCCACGTTCTCGTACGGCGTGTAGCTCTTCATGTAGGCGTACACGTCGGGATCGTGCAGCGGGTCGCCCCACTCGTCCCACTCGATCACCGTCAGCGGCAGCGAAGGATCGAGGATCGTGTTGAGCGCGTCCACGAACGGCACCTCGGCCACCACGCCCGCGAACTCCTCCGGCGCCAGGTTCGTCACCGCGCCCATCAGCAGGCCGCCCGCCGACCCGCCGCGCGCGATGATCCGCTCGCTCCAGCCGGACGCCTTCATGTGCCTGGCCGCCGCCACGAAGTCCGTGAACGTGTTGCGCTTCCTCGTCAGCTTGCCTTCCTCGTACCAGCGGCGGCCCATCTCGCCGCCGCCCCGCACGTGCGCGACGGCGAAGACGAACCCGCGGTCGAGCAGCGACAGGCGCGGCACCGAGAAGCCCGGGTCGATCGACGTCTCGTAGCTCCCGTAGCCGTAGAGCACGGTCGGCGCCGGCCTGGCCGCGTCCTTCCGCTTGACGATCGAGATCGGGACCCGCGTGCCGTCCTCCGCCGTGGCCCACTCGCGGAACTGCTCGTACTCGGCCGGGTCGTAGCCGCCCAGCACCGGGCGCCGCTTCAGCAGGATCAGCTCGTGGGAGTCGAGCTCGTAGTCGTACACGCTGGGCGGGGTCACCATGCTCGTGTACGTCAGCCGCAGCCGCGTCGTCGTGAACTCGGGGTTGCCGGCCGGGCCGACGTCGTACAGGGGCTCGGGGAAGTCGATCTCGTACGCGTTCCGCTCGGCCGCCTCGGCCCGCTCACGCCAGCCCCGCCCGTCGGCCGGGTACGGCAGCACCCGCAGCCCGGTCAGCCCGTCGCGGCGGAAGTACACCACCGCGTGGCCGGCGAAGGCGTCGATGCCCAGCAGCCGGGTGTCCTCCCGGTGGGGGATCAGCGGCGTCCACGTGCCGGGGGCGTCGAGCGGGGCCGTCGCCAGCTCGAAGTTCTCGGCGTTCTCGTTGTGCAGGACGTAGAAGAAGTCGCCGGCGTGCTCGACGCTGTACTCCACCCCGGTCGTCCGCGGCCGGACGAGCCGGAACTCGCCGGACGGGTCGGCGGAGTCCAGGATCCGGACCTCGCTGGTGATCTTGCTGCCCACGGCCAGCACCAGGTAGCGCTCGCTGCGGGTCAGCCCGATGCCCACCCAGTAGCGCTCGTCGGACTCCTCGTACACGAGGACGTCCTCCTGGGTGCCGAGGGTGTGGCGGTAGACCTGGTAGGGACGCCAGGCGTCGTCCACGCGCGTGTAGAAGAACGCCGAGCCGTCGGGCGACCAGGCGCCGCCGTAGAAGATGTCGGCGATCTCGTCGGGCAGCACCTCGCCCGTCTCCAGGTTCTTGAAGCGCAGGGTGAAGCGCTCGTCGCCCTTGAAGTCGGTGGAGAAGGCCAGCATCGTCCCGTCGGGACTGACCGCGCTGGTGCCGACCGAGAAGAACGGGCTGTCGCCGGCCAGCTCGTTGCCGTCGAGGATCACCTGCTCCCGGTCGAGGCGCTCACCGGGGGTGATGCTCGGGGGCGCGTCGCTGTCGGCGGGCACGCGGCACGAGACGGCGTACTGCTTGCCCTCCTCGGTGCGGCTGAAGTACCACCAGGCGCCCTTGCGGCTCGGCACCGACAGGTCGGTCTCCTGGGTGCGACCCTTGATCTCCTGGAACACCTGCTCCTGGAGGTCCGCCAGATGAGCGGTCTGCTCCTTGAGAAACGCGTTCTCCGCCTCCAGATAGGCCGTGGTGTCGGGATCGTCCTTGTTGGCCAGCCAGGCGTACTCGTCGATGACGGTGTCGCCGTGATGCGTGCGCTCGGCCGGGATCTTCTTCGCCACTGGCGGCATGTTGCTGCTCACGCTGGGAGTCTATGGTCGGCCGTGATCGTACTGTGGCCGGAGAGACAGGCGAATCGGCACGAGCAGCGTGGAGGCGCTGCTAATCTTTAGGAGCCGACGCGGTGCGGCACAACCCTCCTCCATCACTCCGGTGACATTGATGTGTGTT